>NZ_PRLH01000092.1 GCF_003013815.1 Cyanothece sp. BG0011
TAATTGATCACGAATAACACGAATAATGCGGTTAGCTTCTGTTGCCTCACAAGTATCTCCGGTGCCGATAGCCCAGATCGGTTCATAGGCAATCACTAATTTGCTTTGGTCTACATCGACTAGCCCTTTTTGCAATTGATTAATAATAACGCTTTCAGCTTCTCCTGCGTCCCGTTGTTCTTTGGTTTCTCCCACACAGAGAATAGGCGTGAGGCCATGACGTTGGGCTGCAATCACCCGTAAATTAGCGGTTTCGTCCGTTTCTCCGAAGTATTGACGACGTTCGCTATGGCCGATGACCACATAATCGACACTTAATTCCGTTAACATTGGTCCAGAAATTTCACCGGTATAAGCCCCTTTATCTTCCCAGTGGAGATTCTGGGCCCCTAAACGTACTTTTCCCCCATGTAAGCTTTTGGATAGGATGCTAAGGGCTGTAAAGGGGACACACAGAATAATCTCTCTGGCTTCGTCTGTCTCTTCTACTTTTGATTTTAATACTGTTAAAAACTCTAAGGCTTCGGCCTGAGTTTTGTGCATTTTTCCAGTTACCTGCAATGATAATTTTTCCGACAGCCATTTTCAATAATCTACATCAACAATGATTTTGCAAACTTCTAGTTTAGTCTGAATGGGGTATTTCTGAATAGTGTTAGGAGGAATTAATACTGCCAAGACAAGGCCAAGACAAGTTAAGATATGTATGATAAGAAAGGTGGTTTCCTGAGCGTGGCAACATAGGCTATCCATGAAACCAGACTGCTTAATACCCTGTTGGGAGGGAATAATTTTGGACGAACTGCGATCAGCCTTAGAAATGGCTACAGAAGAGGAATTACGTCAGTTAACTCAAGTTCTCTTTTGCCGTAAATTTAATCCTCTTGATTATTTACAAACTCCCGATCCCATTGAAATTGAAAGTCAGGATTGGGATCAATGGTTAGACAAAATTGAGGCGAGATTTCGTTTTTTGGCCTCCGACGGGTTGACGGTGCTAAAACGTAAAACGAAAAGGTTTAGTTATCGTCAAACTTTAATTCGTGTTTGTCACTATCTGAAAATCCCTTATTCTAATGAAATGTCCACGATAGATATTGAAGCGGATATTTTCTTGAATTTATTGGGGAAAGCTTGGAAAAATTTACCCCCGGCTCAACAGAATCGTTTAATGACACAAATACAAGCATCTTTGGCTAAATCGAATATTCCTGATGCCCTACCGGTGCAACTGCAACATAATCCCATGAACCTGGTGTTAAAGGGTAGCAGTGTGGTTGCGGTTAATTCTATTGTGAAACCTTTACTGCTCAAACATATTGCTCAACAGTTTGCTCTGCATTTTGCCCGTTATCAAGTGGCTCAGCAAGGGATGATTCGCGGTGGGGCTGCGGTGGCTAACCAATTGGCAGTTAATACCGCCCGACGGGGAATGGCCCTGACAGCAGCCCGTTACGGCGCGGTGAGAGGGGTTTTATCGTTTGTTGGCCCGGTGTTGTGGGGTTGGTTTTTGGCCGATCTGGGTTGGCGGGCGATCGCCACTAACTATGGTCGTATTATTCCTGTTATTTTTGCCCTAGCTCAAATTCGCCTCACTCGCACAGAAACTTGGGAACTTGCTTAATGGCTAATCCATAATTAATAATGAATCCTTAATCGTTAAGATAAGTTTCTTTTCTATGAATCAATTAAATAAGAATAAAGCACATTGGTTAGGAAATACCCTAAAGTTTGGGGTATTCCTTTTACCGTTTTCGGCTGATTTTGGAGCCACTGCTCTTGGGGTTGTTTTATTGGGGTTATGGCAACAAAAATTTAAACAAATTATCAGCAACCCTATCAATTGGGGTTGGGGACTTTTATTTCTTTGGTTAATCTTAACTTCCCTGGTTGCGGTTTATCCTCTCTACAGTTGGGAAGGGTTAGGAAACTTTTTACCATCTTTTTTAATGATAGCATCGTTCCCCTTTTTTTTCAATCGTTTTAGGCGATTATATCAACTGGCTTGGTGGTTAGTTTTAACTTCTATTCCTGTGTGTTTTTTGGGGTTTATGCAGTTGTTTGCCGGTTGGGAAACCCCCTTATTTTTACATCGTATTGGTATTAAAATGATTGCTTATGGTCATCCCGATAGCAGGATGTCTTCTTTATTAATGTATGCGAATACGTTAGCCTTTTTTTTGGTGGTAGCCTTTACCTTATCCATTGGTTTATGGATTTTACATTATCGTCGTGATTCTATTATTAAACAGGATCGGATTAATGGGCAATTATTAATTCTAACTGTCGCTATTTTTTTCAATGGGATAGGCTTAATTTTAACTAATTCTAGGAGCGCTTGGGGACTGGCTGTCTTAGGTTTAATGGCGTTTGCTGTTTATTTACGTTGGTATTGGATTATTATTAGTGTTTTATTGGTTATCTTTCTTGTGGTTTGGGCCGCTTGGATTCCGGTTTATCAAGATATAATGCGTCAAATTGTTCCTAGTTATTTTTGGGCAAGATTAACCGATGAGTTGTATGATGATCGTTATGTTACGGCCTTACGAACCACTCAATGGGGTGTGGCTTGGGAAATGATGTTACAGCGTCCTTTGTGGGGTTGGGGATTGCGGAATTTTACCCCTATTTATCAAGAAAAAATGAATGTTTGGATGGGACACCCTCATAATTTATTTTTGATGTTATTGGCAGAAATTGGTATCATTGGTACTTTATTATTTAGTAGCTTAGTGGGAACGATTTTAGGTAAAGCCGTTACCTTAATGACTCGAATCAATCAGGAGTTTAAGGGATTAGAAAAAGATAAAAACAAAAACAATTTTTCTGAAAATGAAGCCAATTTTTTACTGTTATTTAGTTATTTAGTTGCCTTTAGTTTGTGCATTATTTTTAATCTCTTAGATGTTAGTATTTTTGATTTAAGAGTGAATTTAATCGGTTGGTTATTATTATCAGCCATTGCTGGTATTACATACAGTTATAAGGAAACTTTAAATTTTCGTCCATAGTCTTATTAATATAAAAAATAATCAAGTTCCCTACCCCCCTGCCCCCTACCACCCTGCCCCCCTCTACCCCCCCTGCCCCCCTTTAAAAGGGGGGTGTGGGGGGTGTGGGGGGTAGGGGGGATATAGCTAGTTTTAGCGAAGGCGCAAGATGTGAGTCTTACCTATCCGCTTTAATAGACTCATTGAAATTAACTTGAATGAGTTTAGGAATAGGGTGAATAGATTGAAATTCATTGGGTAAATCACTCCATTGCCAAGCTTCATTAAATTCTACTTGTTCGTTTCCACAATCACCTGTGGTTAACAATTTATTAGTCCAAATACTACCAGTAAATTGAGCAGATTCTGAATTGGGATTGTTGGTTTTAATTCCTAATTCATAATGAGGGGCAACAATAAAAGCGGATAAATTATCAAATTGTAAACACATTTTAGCTTCTTCATAAGCAACAATAATAAAATTTTCAGGGGAACAAGCATTAGACGACTCACATTTATGGACAATCTCCGATATATTAATATCTCCAACAACATATAAAATAATGATAGATTCACCTTGAAAATCGGAATTAACGATTAATGAATCGATTTCTTCTAGATGATTAATGAAATATTCATAGACATTTTTTTCTCCGTCCTTTTTTGTGGGTTTATCTTCTAATCGTGGTAATTTTAAAGAAATTTTATCTTCTTGTTCTTGGGTTTCTTCCTCTTCTGCAATTGATGGAAAATAGTGATTTTCTGGTAATCTCTCTTTAATCCCTTCTAAATCAGGTAATTCAGGGATTTTAACTGCTGTATATTTAGCCTGATGTCCCTCAACTTCCATTAAATTAACTTTTTCCACAGGAAAACTACAGTCATTTGCCCAAAGGTTTCCATTTACTTTAGCGTTGCCAATACCACTGCTTTGTTTGTTTCCAGTTAACCATAAGACAGGAACAGGTTTTGACAAATAATTATCATTAAAATTAATATCTATCTCATATTGTGCCTGATTTTCCTGTGCATTTTCTGTTTCAATGGTCGCTAAAACACGATTTCTATCGACTTGTTGAAAATCCACTAGAGAAAATTTTCCCATGGGTACATCAATGATATTATGTTCAGCTAAGTCTAAAATTCTCTGTTTTTTCTGTTTCCAATCTCCTTCTTTTTGACACAAACGTAAATTATGATTAAACTCACGGGATTTTTCCGACAAATTAGGAGAGTTTAAGTATTTTTCCCAATCATCTAAATTATATTCAAGTAATTGATTATGTTCAATTAATAAGGCTTGAAGATTAACTTTTGCTGTTTCGGCTACACTTAAATTTTGCTGACTAATGGTAATCGATGTTTCAATATTATTACTTAGATTGTTGCTTCGTGCAAGTAAAGCGGCTGTGGCAACAGTCCCAACGGTTCCCAATACCATGACCATAAATAGGGCAAAACCTGTATTAGAATTGTGTTTCTTGGCGTTGAAACAGAAGCGTAATAATGTTAAATATTTAAAAATCATAGTTATTAAGACTTATCAAAAATGTTGAGATACTTGGGTTAGGGTTAAATATTTAACCAGAGAAAGACGAATAGCTGACACAACATTCTTTTTAAAATGCTGGTTTACCTGTTGATTTTACCGATGAATATCAACAGCGAATTGAAACTATGGGGTCTACACTTTTAACATACCCTTTTGAACATCAAAGTTATCACTTACTCATGGGTAAAAATCCCGAAATATCAAAATATGAATTCTTAAAAATCAGTATTTCACCTGGCAGGAAAATTACGTTAAATTTTAAACCTAGTGCTATTTAATAACAATTTTTGAGCAAATCAGAAATACTATCTACAATAATAATAGAAGTATTTAAGGTTTTAGATACTTCTTCAACCCTCATATCATCTAAAAAGACGGTATCATGTTGTTTTAACATAAGAGAAGGTAATAAAATGCCATCCCCTAGGTCTCTATCTTTTAATTTGGAGATAATATCTTGTCCGGTTAATAACCCTGTTACTGTAATTTCTTGTCCCCAATAGTCACTATTTAAAGCGGCTAATTTTATGGTTAAATTGTCCACTTCATTTAACTGTTTAACTAAGGGTTGAAAAGCGTTTTCTACAGCATTACCCACGACCCAAGTTAGGGTTTTTGGCTGGTCTATTGTTTCAGGTAATAATTGTTTAGCAGTGTCCTGAAATTCTCTAATAAATCGACGAATTGAGCCTACCCCATTGCCAATTTGGGGATAATCTTCATAATGGGATTCTGGGGGTAATTCTTCTTGTGCAATTAAAAACCATTCATCAGCTAACCAAGCAAAATGACTGTTAAACTTTTGGTAAAATTCTTGTTGTAACCCTTTAACCTGTTTAATCACTTCTTTAGCCTTTTCTTGACTCACAGGAATTAATTCATCTTTGGTAGGACGAAATTTAGTTAACCCCACAGGAACCACAGCTGCTGATAGAATGGTAGGGATTTCTCCTAGATGAAACTCTGATAAATCTTTTAATGTTCGTTCTAAATGAACACCGTCATTAATTCCAGGACAAACCACCACTTGAGCATGAATTTGTAGCCGTCTTTCTTGAAACCATTTAAACTGTTCTTTAATTAACCCTGCCCGTTCATTTTTTTAAGAGTCTAATTCTAATATCGGGTTCCGTTGCGTGTACGGAAACAAATAAAGGAGATAAGCGCATGGCTTCAATGCGTTGCCATTCTTTTTGGGTTAAATTGGTTAAAGTTAAATAACTGCCATAGAGAAAACTTAAGCGATAATCATCATCCTTCAAATATAAAGTATCTCGTTTTCCGGGGGGTTGTTGGTCAATAAAACAAAACGGACAACGATTATTACATTGAATGAGACCATCAAATAAAGCGGTTTCAAACTCTAACCCTAAATTATCATCATAGTCTTTTTCAATTTCAACTTGATGAATCTTCCCGTGACTATCTAATACCTCTAACGCTAAAAATTCATCCGCACACAAAAAATTATAATCAATTAAATCACGGGGTTGAGTTCCATTAATAGAAACGATGGCATCTCCGACTTCAAAGCCAACCTCTTCGGCAATAGAACCCGGCAAAACATTTGTAATTTTAGCAGGACGAACGGAAGATAAAGTCATAGATAGAATTTAGAATGTAGAATTTAGAATGTAGAATTATCAATTAGTGGCAGATAAAGCAAATTATAATAATTTTCAAAAAATTTAAGGTTTTTACAATAGTATCTCTAGAAAAATCTTGTTAGATTTAGGAGTGAATGATGATCGTTGGGATGGTTATGTGTCCTCACAATTAAACTTTCTATAACGATCATATCTTAACGGGTCTTGTCTCAGGCAAGAATCAGGTCAGAGAAACAACGCAACAGGGTATTACAAAAAGTTTGGCTATTTGATGGATAGTTATATAACTCCTGACTCTGTGACTCGGTGACTCCTGATTCCTGACCAATACCCGAAATATTGATGAATGCTTAGAAAATGTCAATGAACCTTGCTAATTTTCCTTGGTTAACCACCATTATTCTCTTTCCCATTGTGGCAGCCTTGTTAATACCCATCATTCCCGATAAAGATGGTAAAACCGTGCGCTGGTACGCTTTAACAGTGGGTTTAATCGATTTTGCTATTATTGTATACGCTTTTTATACAGGGTATGACCTCAGCAATCCCAACCTACAGCTAGTGGAAAGCTATGCTTGGGTTCCGGAACTAGACCTAAAATGGTCTGTGGGGGCTGATGGCTTGGCCATGCCTCTGATTTTATTAACCGGCTTTATCACCACTTTGGCCACCATGGCCGCTTGGCCTGTTACCTTTAAGCCCAAACTCTTTTATTTTCTCATGTTAGCCATGTACGGGGGACAAATTGCCGTCTTTGCGGTACAGGATATGTTATTGTTCTTCCTGGTGTGGGAATTGGAATTAGTCCCGGTTTATCTGATTTTGTCAATTTGGGGCGGAAAACGGAGACTTTACGCAGCCACTAAGTTTATCCTCTACACGGCGGGGGGTTCTTTGTTTATCCTGGTAGGGGCTTTAACCATGGCCTTTTTTGGGGATACTGTCACCTTTGATATGAGTACCATTGCCGCCAAAGATATTCCTCTCAATCTACAATTATTCTTGTATGCGGGTTTCCTCATCGCCTACGGAGTAAAATTGCCCATCTTTCCCCTGCATACTTGGCTACCGGATGCCCACGGGGAAGCCACCGCACCGGCCCATATGTTACTGGCAGGTATTCTCTTAAAAATGGGAGGTTATGCCCTCTTGCGGATGAATGCCGGGATGTTACCAGATGCCCACGCCTATTTTGCCCCGGTATTAGTTATTTTAGGGGTGGTAAATATTATCTATGCGGCGTTAACCTCCTTTGCCCAACGAAACTTAAAACGAAAAATCGCCTATTCTTCTATCTCTCACATGGGGTTTGTGTTGATAGGTATCGCTTCGTTTACCGATATTGGACTCAGTGGGGCCATGTTACAGATGATTTCCCACGGTTTAATTGGGGCGAGTCTCTTCTTTATGGTAGGGGCAACCTATGACCGTACTCATACCCTGATGTTAGACGAAATGGGCGGTATTGGGAAGAAAATGAAGAAGGTGTTTGCCATGTGGACCACTTGTTCAATGGCTTCTTTAGCATTGCCAGGAATGAGTGGGTTTGTAGCAGAATTAATGGTATTTGTGGGCTTTGCCACCAGTGACGCTTATAACTCTACTTTCAAAGTTATCATCGTCTTTTTAGCTGCGGTGGGTGTCATTTTAACCCCCATTTATTTACTGTCCATGTTACGTGAAATGTTATACGGACCTGAGAATAAAGAGTTAGTTTCCCATACCAAACTTATTGACGCAGAACCCAGGGAAGTGTTTATTATTGGGTGTTTATTAATCCCCATTATTGGCATTGGTTTGTATCCGAAAATCGTTACGCAGATTTATGATTCAACCACTACTCAATTAACCACTTTGTTACGTCAATCTGTGCCTAGTTTAGTCGAAGAAATGGAAGTGGCTTCTCGCTATGATATGGCAGTGAAAGCCCCGATGATTAAATAGGGATTTAGCTTTTAAACGATGATTAAAAAGCCTACTTTATAGTGGGCTTTTTTCCTTCTCTCTTGGGGATTTTCTGCCAGCAACAGTAATCATAATTTTCACCACTCCTCTCGGTTGAGATAAACTATTTTTATTATGAATTGTTTTTAATAAAGGATCTTCTTCTACAAAAGTGTTTTGAATTATAATATGTGATCTTTATAATTAAAATTTATACTGAAACTCTTGTATTGCCCACTCAAACCGATGTTCTATAAGTTTTCGAGTTTGATCGGTATAGTAGCTCTGATAATCTCTATGTTTGCTCTGATTGCGATGAGACAACTTTGAATCATTAAAATCTAAAACTTTACAGATATGTTGCCAATCTACTTCTAAATTTTCAAATCTCCCGACAAATTTCACAATAATCTGACCCTGTTCATCAGCTATCCAGTCAACTAGATTTCCCCATCGATCATTAATCATATTTTGTCCGTAAACTGAATTAATGAAAGCTGAAAAACTACCTAAGAGGCGAATTTCTTCTGCTTGTTTACGAACTCTTTCCTTCCTTGAAGCAGGGGCTATCTGTAACCACCAAAAGTAGCTTGATACCATCAAATCCCAAGGATTTCTAACAAAAGCAAAGGAAAAAATATCTTCCCAAACTCGTTCTCCCATAACTACCTTAAAATCATTAGCTTTTGCATGGAGTGCAGGAAGATCAATGCCTTTGGATTTACGGATAATATTTAGTAATGAATATTTAGGATAGGGTCTAACTGTTGTATATCGATTACGATGTAAAGCTCTCATGAGACTAGTACCTGCTGTCTTAGGAATATGAATCATGACTAAGCTTGGTTTGCACTCATTAATTTTAGAGTAAAGAGACATACCTTAACAATATTTTAACAAAAGAAGATTTCATTATATTCTAGTATTCAAAGCGCATTTTAACAACTCCACACTGCTTCATGAAACCTAGACAAACCTGGACAGGCTTGTTGTTCAATTCCTGCTTCAACCAAGGGAGACGGCTCCTTCTTGTCCACAGGCGTTCACCGATAAGCCATCGGCATTCTTGATCCAACCTTCGATATTTTTTGAGGCGTTGAGATCCCTGTCCATAACTTGGCCACAATTTTGACAATAATAAACTCTTTCAAATAAGGGCATATCTTGTATATTTCCGCAGACTGAACAAGTTTTTGAACTGGGGAACCACCTATCTACTATGGTTAACAAAAAGCCAAAACATTCTTGTTTATAACTCAACAATTCTCGAAAACGATACAATCCTAAATTAGATAAGGCATCGGATAATTTGTGGTTAGCCATCATCCCTTTTATGTTTAAATCTTCTATGAGAATATGTTGATAAGTTTTGGCCAATAATGTGGTGGTTTTTTGCAGAAAATCTTCTCGAATGTTGGTTATTCTTTTATGCTTTTTTCTTAGTTTCTGGTAATATTTAACCGCATTTTTAGATGCAGAGATTCCAGAACGACGGTTGCTGTGTACCTTATTTCTGTTTCTCCATTGTATCTTTCCTAGCTTGGTTTTCGCTTTTTTGATGGAAGATGGAGCCTCCAAGGTGTTTCCGTCACTAAGAGTGGCAAAAGTTTTTATTCCTAAGTCAATTCCTACTTTTTTATGGCAGTGTTTCATCTCAGGTCTTTTACAAGCTGAAACGGCAAAACTTATATACCATTTCCCTGCAGACCTCGATATAGTAAAGGTTTGAGAAACACAGTTATAAGGGATAGCCTCTTTTAATCTGAATGTTCCCAAAGTAGGAATTTTTATCTTTTTTCCCTCCTTGACTAATACCTTACCGTTAGAACTATCTACTGTAAAACTACAGTGATCTTTCTTCTTTTTAAAACGAGGTAAGTCTGCTTTTATTTTAGGCTCTCTCCAACGGGAAAATGCTTTTTTCAAGTCCCTAAAAGCATTCTGATAAATGCGAGATGAATATTTATTTGTCCATAAATATTCTGTTTGCTTTTTAGTAATGTTTGTAAAGACTTTCTTGATAGCATCTAACCGTTTTGAGTCACTGCCAGAAATTTCGGGAATATCCCAGGTGGATTTGAGTAAAGATAAGCCATGATTGTATACAAAGCGAGAAAAGCCAGCACAGCCAGCAAAAAAGCTCTTTTCTTTGTTATTCAGCTTTAATTCTCTCTTAATTGCGTACATGATTAGCTCTTTGACTCCCCTCAGAGCTAACACCGAGCGAAGTCGAGGTGTTAGCATTGAATCTCTTGTTGACATTCTAAGGAATTGTCTAGGTTTTTGTCAAGGTTCTCTTTGAGCTTTTTCTTATAATTCCTTGTTCCATAGAGACGACAACTAAAGCAATGAA
Source organism: Cyanothece sp. BG0011 (assembly GCF_003013815.1). Classification (GTDB taxonomy): domain Bacteria; phylum Cyanobacteriota; class Cyanobacteriia; order Cyanobacteriales; family Microcystaceae; genus Crocosphaera. The sequence goes on from NZ_PRLH01000092.1 coordinate 10,447, forward strand.
TGATGGCCATCATGTCCTCAACCAGTTCTTGTTGTGGAGATAATAAATCATTATTAGCCACAATTATCTTTGTACCATTTATGGTTGCTATTTGTTCTACTAAATCAAAGGCAAATCGACATAATCTATCTTTATGTGCCACGTAAATAGATTCAACTTGTCCTGTCATAACTTGTGACAACAGTGTTAAAAATTTTTTCCGTTTAAAATTTAATCCCCCACCTATTTCTTTTATGACTTTATCTATGGTTATCCCCTTAGCTGTACAAAATTGTTTCATTGCCTCTACTTGGTTGGATAGTTCGGGTTTTTGAGCATTTGAGGACACCCGACAATAAATTACATTAATACGAGGGGTTTTTATTATTCCTTTAATCTGATTAACGTGTTCATCTGTGTAGTATCTATGACCACCTACAGTTCTTAATGGCTTCAGTTTTCCAGAGGAGTCCCATCGATGTAATGTTTTGACACTAACTCCTGCTAAATCGGCAAATTCACTTGGTCTATAGTGCATCCTAGACATTCTGTATAGGTATGTCGAGTATTGTACAGGTTTTTGTCTTCTAGAAAAAGCTCCTGTAGGGTGGAGGTAGATGTTACCATCGTACCCCTCCCATCCAAAACCGTGCTTGCGATTTTCATCGCACACGGCTACTCAATATATTTATCCTTGTCGGTGGAAGATCATACCTTTTGATTTGATGTTATTAGAATGTTATTTTCCCAGTACCAAACGAATTTGTTTAATTCTTGGTTTATGAGTTTGAATCTCTATGTGGATTGATGTTTTCTAAGGTATTTCATCTCTAAGGTACTTTTTTAATCGTGGCGATGTCCGTGAAGAAGTTGAAGGTTTTTATATTTGTCATAATGGTTTCTAATTTCAAAAAAAAGAAAATAGGTTATTTTACTGACGGATTGTCGCCTAAAAATTGATAATCTAACACAGGGCTTGTAAAGCCAACTGAACCCGCGCACAAACCCCTAATTCTTGCTCAATTTCTAACTGCTTTTCTAATCGTTCAACAATCGAATTAACGAAACCTTCTTCATCCAGAGAAACCGCTAAATTTTGCAGTCCCACCACCGCCGCATAACGCACCACCCATTCAGGGTCATCTAATACCTTAAATAACGTCTCAATCGCCTGTTTTTGCCCCTCAGAAGCCTCTGAACTCGATAATTTGGACCATCCGATATAACCTAGTCCTTTCGCAGCCGAACGGCGCACACTCATAGAAAAATCCGTTAACGCTGCCTCTTGGAGATGGTCTAACGCTGACGGATGACCAATACCGGCCAATGCGCGAGTTGCCCAGGCCCGGGCCCCATAATTATAGCCATCAATCTGTTGTAGGAGATAAGGCACACTGAGATCACCCAGATTAATCAACCCCTCCACTGCCGCCACGGCAGCCCCCGGATTATTGTAGCCCAACGCCTCAATTAAGGGTGGGATCGCCTTTTCATGTCCACTAGAAGCCAAAGACCGAACCGCCATGAGTAACCCCACCGCAGAATCGGCCGTTTCGACTTCTTTAATTAAATCGTGAATGTCTTGATCTTCCATTATTCATTGAGACCTAATAAGCGTTTCGTGTGGACCACCGCCACTACTATCACCGTATCACCATTCACTTGATAGATCACACGGTAAGTATAAGCCGGTTGATCGCGAAAGGTGGTATTATCCCCTTCGGTAATCAACTCTCCGGTTAACGGATTATCCTCCAACTGATTAGTAGCATCCAAAATCTGGCGTACCACCGCAGCAGCATAAGAAGGAGAATCACGGGCGATATAGGTCGCAATGGAATCAACATCTTCTACAGCTTTAGAAGACCAAATCACTCGATAAGCCATTTACTTAGTAGTCCCTCGACTTCCTCTTGTTGTAATATGGGTTCGCGTTCAGCGACCTGCAATCCTTGACGGATTTTTTCGAGAACATACAAATGATACTGGATATCTTCAATTGAACAATCATCTGGTAATTGATTCAAGATGGATTGGATTTTTTCCTTAATGCTATTCATAGGTGATGATTATCGTAATCTTTAATCTAACGTTAGGGATACTATGAGATTATATAGAAAATCTTTTTTTTTATCTTAGCCACAGTTCTCCGTAGGTTCCCTCACCAGATTTACGGTAAACTTTGTAACCGCTCTGGTAAAGGGACGGGAATTATGGATACAATATCTTAGATTACAGAACATCTTAGGCAATTTCTTAAAGTTTCTTAACAAAACGAATGCAAATTAGAAGACGACCCCCTAATCCTGCTGTAGAAGTCGATATCTTACGCTACCAAGTTCCTGATCCCAATGGACAGGCCCAACATATCCTAGAAGAAATCGTTTGGCACAAAGAAAAAGAAGTCGAACGAATGCGCGATCGCCTTTCTTTGTTAGACTTACGAAAACAAGAGAGAAACGCCCCACCAGCGAAAGATTTTTTAGGGGCGATTACCCAAGGAAAAACCCAACCGGCCTTAATTGCAGAAGTGAAAAAAGCCTCTCCGTCTAAGGGGGTGATTCGAGAAGACTTTGATCCGGTGGCCATTGCCCAAGCTTATGTTAAGGGTGGGGCCAGTTGTCTTTCCGTATTAACCGATAGTAAATTTTTCCAAGGTAGTTTTGATAATTTAGCCTTAGTGCGTCAAGCTGTCGATATTCCCCTATTGTGCAAAGAATTTATTATTTATCCCTATCAAATCTACTTAGCAAGGGTTAAAGGGGCCGATGCTGTTTTGTTAATTGCTGCCATTCTCAAAGATTCAGACTTACAATATTTCATCAAAATTATTCGCGCTTTAGGGATGACTCCTTTAGTTGAAGTTCATTCCTTAGAAGAAATGGATCGCGTGTTAGCTATTGAAGGGGTTTCTTTAATTGGCATTAATAACCGCAATTTAGAAACCTTTGAGGTTAGTTTAGAAACCACTCAACAATTATTAAAAGCTCGTCAAAATCAGATAAAAGACTTGGGAATTCATGTTGTTAGTGAATCAGGGATTCATACCCCCGAAGATTTACAAACCGTGAGAAATGCAGGGGCAAATGCTGTGTTAATAGGAGAATCTTTAGTTAAACAAACCGATCCTCAACAAGCTATTTCTCAGTTATTTAGCTTTTAGTGATAGTCCATTAGATTAATAAATTCTCTGAAAACCCAAGAACATCACTCCGTTTAATCTTGCCAGGGACGGAACAATTGATCAGCTTTAGTCATCATCTTTCTGTAGGTCTTAAACCCTGTCCTTAAGGACGGGGTTTAAAAAAATAAAGCTAGAAAAAAATTTTGGCTTTGTTTAGCCTTTGATGGTTTATGGTAGAAGTAAGCCACGAACTTAGTTTGTTAATTATTCTCTTACCAATAATTCTGATGAAATCTCTTCCTCTTCCCTCCCTCGTTCATTACGAATTACTACTACAATTGCTAGAGCGTAAAACTCTAGCGATGAGTTATGAAGAACCTAATTTGGAAAAACAAGTACAGCAACTTATTATTACCCTGCGTAAAGCCAGAGCGCAACAAAAACAACTCGAAGCCATTTGTCAACAAACCCATGTCCCTGTTGAGTATCATTGGTCTCTTAATAGTGTCGATGCATCAACCAATTCCAGTAACGACTCCTCAACCGACTCTGCCGTTAACTCTAACATCAACTCACAATGACTACCACAGAATCTTATGACCGAAAAAAAGGGTTCTACGCCTCCTATTTCAAGGGGATGAAAGCGGTCGAGGGATGGCGAGGTTTCCTCGCCATATCCAATCAACCAAGAGAAGAAGAGTTTTCCTTGTTTCAAGCCTCCAACTTGAGGTGGAGGTAATTCTAAATTCTACATTCTAAATTCTACATTCTGATTGACTTGGGATAAAGTAACTGTTTAGCATTCAAATTATCCCAATGAGATTCTTCAATCAGTTATTAGTCGCTCCTAATCTATAATTAATGATTGATCGGTCATAGTTTCACGATTCAAAGAGTAGCTTGTCAACCTAATTAAATAATTATTAATTATTAATTGATCAATCGAGTTGTGGATTTTATAATTTAGATAAATATTAAGGCCAGGGGACAATGAGCAATTATCCTTACGAAGAGAGAGAAAAAGATAAACTAATTCAAGACTTGCAAGCAGAAATTATCCGCTTAAAAGCCGATCAAAAAGTGGCTTTAACCATGCAAGAAACCTTACGAGAAAATGAAGAAAGATGGCAATTAGTGGTACAGGGAACTAATGAAGGAATTTGGGACTGGAATTTAAAAACCGATGAAATGTTTTTCTCCCCTCGTTGGAAAGAAATGTTAGGGTATGGGGATCAAGAATTACCCAATCATATTGATACCTGGAAACAATTACTTCATCCCCAAGATAGAGAAAGAATAATGAAAATTTTAGGGGATCACTTTGCTAAAAAAACCGATCATTATAGTGCAGAATTTCGTTTAAAATGTCAAGATGGCAACTATAAATGGATTCTTTCTAGGGGAAAAGCTTTGTGGGATGCAACAGGAAACCCAGTGAGAATGGCCGGCTCTCATACCGATATTAGCGATCGCAAAGATGAACAAATTCTCTTAACGTCCTTAATAGATTGTATCCCGGATCTGGTTTTTTGTAAAGACTCCAAAGGAGTCTATAAAATGTGTAATAATGCCTTTGAAACCTTTGCCGGACGAGATAGAAAAGATATCATTGGTAAAAGCGACTTTGAACTATTTCCCCCCGAAGAAGCCCTAGGATTTCGAGAACAAGATCGCTTTATGATGCTGCAAAAACAGTCCCATCGTAACGAGGAATGGGTCACCTATCCCAATGGGAAACGTCGCCTAGTTGATACCTTAAAAACCCCCTTTTGTTGTCCTGAAGGTAAACTCATGGGAACCATTGGCATTAGTCGAGATATTACTGATCGCAAACAAAAAGAAGAAGCGGTCAAAAAACAAGCAGAAAGAGATGCATTACTCAGTAATATTGCTCGACAATTAATTGACCAAGACTTAACAACGGCCGTTAATTTTGTCTTAGAATTCCTCGGAAAATTCACCCAATGCGATCGCAGTTATATTATCCGTTATTTTCCCGAAGAAAAAGTCTGGAGTATGCTGCATGAATGGTGTAGTGAATATATTCCATCAACCATTCAAGATTCTCAAAATATTCCCTTAGAAGTCTTTCCTTGGTTTTCCCAACAACTCATAGAAGGAAAATCAATTTGTATTAATCGTTTAGAAGATTTTCCCCCAGAAGCCACCGCAGAAAAAGAAGCCTATCAAAACAGTTTAAGTCCTAATTTATTGGTGGTTCCCATGATGACTAGGGGGCAAACCGTTGGCTATTTAGGCATCGATACCAACTTCTATAAAAAATGGACAAAAGAAGACGTTAACCTCTTAAAATTAGTGGGAGAATTAATGGCGATCGCCGAAGCCAGAGCTATTGCTGAAGAAGCCCAAAAAGAATCCCAGGCGAGGTTTGCAGGGATTTTAGACAATGCCAATGAAGCCATTATTTCCATTGATGAACAAGAAAAAATAACCCTCTTTAACCATGCAGCAGAACAAATATTTGGCTATCTTTCTGAAGAAGTTTTAGGTCGCCCCTTTAATCTTTTAATTCCCTCAAGGTTTACCGACGATCATCATCAACATATTAAAACCTTTCAAAACACCCCAGAAACAGCCAGACAAATGGGAGGTCGTCGTCCTGTTTTTGGACAACGAAAAGATGGCACAGAATTTTTAGCAGAAGTATCAATTTCTAAAATAAAGTTACGGGGAAAAACAATTTTTACGGCAATTATTAGGGATATTACCGAACGTAAACAAGCAGAAGAAGCCCTGAAACAAGCCAAAGAACAAGCTGATGCAGCCAACCGTGCTAAAAGTGAATTTTTAGCCAGTATGAGCCATGAACTCCGAACCCCTTTAAACGCGATTTTAGGCTTTACTCAAGTGATGCAACGGGATCATAATTTAAAAGAAGAACATAAACAAAATTTAGACATTATTGGCCGTAGTGGGGAACATTTATTAGAGTTAATCAACGACATCTTAGAGATGACCAAAATTGAAGCAGGTAGAACCACCTTTAACACCACTCAATTTGATCTCTATCGCCTCCTCGATAACTTAGAATCGATGCTGCATTTGAAAGCAGAAGAAAAACACTTACAACTGCTCTTTGAAAAAAATTCAGACCTGCCCCAATATATAGAAACCGATGAAGGAAAACTGCGACAAGTTTTGATTAACCTCTTAGGAAATGCCATTAAATTTACCCAAGAAGGGGGAGTAATTTTACGGATTAAAACCAACACAACCACTAACGAAAATAACCCTATCCTATTAACCTTTGAAATCGAAGACACAGGACCAGGTATTGCCGCCGAAGAAGTTAATCAACTGTTTGAAGCCTTCGGACAAACAGAAACCGGTCGTAACTCCAACGAAGGGACAGGATTAGGGTTGCCCATTAGTCGTAAATTTGTCCAATTAATGGGAGGAGACATCAGCGTTAGTAGTATCTTGGGCCAAGGTAGTTTATTCACTTTTACCATTAAGGCAACGGTGGTTGCCGGTCATACCATTCCCATCAATAAACCCCCGCGTCGAGTCATTGGGTTAGTTGCCGGTCAACCTCAACATCGAATTTTAGCCGTGGATGACCGTCTAGAAAGTCGTATTTTACTGGTTAAGTTATTATCTTCGATGGGGTTTAATGTTCGTCAAGCCAGCAACGGCCAAGAAGCATTAGACATCTGGGAACGTTGGCAACCCCACTTAATTTGGATGGATATGAGAATGCCCATTATTGATGGTTATAAAGCCACCCAACACATTAAAGGAACCCCCCAAGGACAAGAAACGGTTATTATTGCCTTAACAGCCAGTGCCTTTGAAGAAGAGCGAAATTTAGTCCTATCAGCAGGGTGTGATGATTTTATGCGAAAACCTTTCCGAGAAGATGTGTTATGGGAGAAAATTGCTCAACATCTCGGTGTTGAATATATTTATGAAGACATCGATCAAGAAAATGGTTCCTGTCTACACGGTACAGTGATCACCCCAGAAACAACCTCTCAATTACAACGACTTCTACAAACAATGCCCCCCCAATGGATTAAACAACTTCATCAAGCCGCCTTAGAATGTAGTGACGATGGCATACTCGCATTAGTCAATCACATTCCCCCTGATAGTCAACCCCTAGCCATCGCCCTTCAAGAATGGTCCGAAAACTTCCTTTTTGATTCTGTCCTCGAATTAACGCAAAGTATTATATAAATGTAGAATGTAGAATGTAGAATGTAGAATTTAATTGTTGCCTAATTCTTAATTTTTAATTCTTAATTCTCTCTATGACCTCCGATTCTAGTAATATCTTAGTTGTTGATGATACCCCAGATAACTTGCGCTTACTCTCAGCCATGTTATCCGAACAAGGTTATAAAGTTCGTAAAGCCCTTAATGGAAAAACCGCTTTAAAGACCATTCATCAAGTTCCTGCAGATTTAATTTTATTAGACATTAATATGCCCTCTATGAATGGGTATGAAGTGTGTCAACAATTAAAAGATGATCCGACAACTCAAGATATTCCCATTATTTTTATTAGTGCCTTAGACGATGTTTTAGATAAAGTAAAAGCCTTTGAATTAGGAGGGGTTGATTATATTACCAAACCCTTTCAAGCCGAAGAAGTTATTGCTAGAATCGAAAATCAATTAACCATACAACGGCAAAAAAAACAACTGCAACAAGAAATTAAAGAAAGAGAAAAAACAGAACAAACCTTAAGAATTTATCTTCACGCCGTTTCCCATGATCTACGAAATCCAGTTTTAGGGTTTTCTATGATTTTGAAAAACTTTTTAAAGCAGAAAAAAGAGACAATAGAAATTTCGAGAAAAGTGTTAGAGCAAATGTCAAAAAGTTGCGATCGCCAACTAAATTTAATTAATTCTTTGGTAGAAACCCAACAATTTGAAATGGGAGGAATTCGCCTCAATCTTAAACCCTTAAACTTAGTCAAATTAACTCAACAATTAGCCACAGAATGGCAGCCGATGTTAACAGAAAAACAAGCCACCATTACTCTTGAGATTCCCCAAGATTTACCCCTGGTTCAAGGAGATAGCGATCGCCTCTGGCGGGTTCTCGAAAATCTGATGGCCAATGCCTTAAAACATAATGATCCGGGTATCCAATTAACCCTAAAAGCAGATATAATAAAACCAGAAAAAAATAACTTCAAACCCCATAAGATTCGCTGTAGTTTAGAAGATAATGGGGTGGGGATCAACTCTGAACTAGCAGCAACCTTATTTGAAAGATATCAAAGAGGGAACCAAGCTAAACAGACTTTAGGGTTAGGATTAGGGTTATATCTTTGCCGAAAAATTATTGAAGCTCATGGCGGAGAAATTGGGGTAATGACAGAACCCGGTCAGGGGGCAAAATTTTGGTTTAGCTTACCCATATCAGAGTCGTAAACCAACAACACTTTAATCTGATCAGCAAAATCAAATCTCACCATGTCAGAGAATCATGACATATTGATCCCCAAAAGGTTATCAATCCGTAAATTCCTGATAAATTGGTCAAACGACCCCTTGACCGTTGAGACTTAAGTTTTGTTACATAAGACTTAAGCCCGCAGTCCGACGAAATTAATCCTCAAAGCCATCGAGTCCGTAATTATCCCTAGGGATAGGACTGATGACCTCATGCCAGGAGCAATTAACCGTAAAAACTATCGGAGAGTGATCTCATGGCACCAGAAAGCCGCCCCCCACTAGAAGAGATGACCTTACGGCAGCTACGAAAAGTAGCCAGCGAATATAACATCTCCCGTTATAGCAGAATGCGTAAAGCGCAACTCTTAATTGCCATTAAGCAAGCCATACAACTAGATGCCCCCCAACTCATCGAAACTGAACCGAAAGCAAAGAGTGAGTCTAGCATTCAAGAAGCTCAAAAAGTAGAAGCCTCCAAGTTCCAGGTGGGACAAGAACACACCATCACCCAAGACGCAACGGAGATTCAAGAGGAACTCAGGAACATTTCTGGGAATAACCCAACTAATCGCATCGTTCTGTTACCCCGTGATCCCCAGTGGGCTTATGCCTACTGGACAGTTTCCCAAGCATCCAAAGACGCGTTAAAAGCCCAAGGAGGAGAACAACTGGCCCTACGGGTTTATGATGTCAGTGATATTGACCTCAACTATCAGAGTCCCCATAGCGTCCAAGAATATCTCTGCGATGATCTGACCCAAGAATGGTATCTTCCCATTCCCTTAAGCGATCGCGACTACGTTGTCGATATTGGTTATCGGAGTGCCGATGGACGTTGGTTAGTGTTAGCCCGTTCGGCCACCATGCACGTTCCGGCCCTTTATCCCTCTGACTGGATAGAAGATATTTTTGCCACCGTGAACTGGGACGACCCCATAGAAGACAATGTCATTGAACCCCTACTTCCCCCCAACCCAGTACAAACCAGATTTGCTGTGAGCGAACAAGTGGCAGAAGCCGCCAGGGTAGCCGGATCAGCCTTCGCTGCTTGGCAACAGATGGGCGGTTCCCCAGGGGGTTCGGTATCCTTCCCCTCTGGCCTAGGAATGTGGACCGTGCCAACGGTATCCGGTTTAACCCTGTCCGGCATTGGGATGGCCTCTGAAGCGTTAGTTCGTTCTCAGAAATTCTGGTTAGTGGCCGATGCTGAATTAATTGTCTATGGTGCCACAGAACCCGATGCCACCGTCTTAGTAGGGGGTCATCCCGTTAAACTGAATCCAGATGGAACCTTTCGCTTTCAAATGTCATTCCAGGATGGGATCATCGATTATCCCATCGTAGCCATTGCAGCCGATGGACAACAAACCCGTTCGATTCACATGAAATTTGAACGAGAAACCCCCTCTCGTCATACCAATAGTAAAGAAGAGGCAACGTTAGAACTGTTCGGATAACCCCGAATGGGCAACTCCGTCCCCAACGGTGCGCCTAGGGTTCTGCGAACCTACCCTAGAAAGGCCTCCTTGATACTCACAGTTAAATCCCTTTTCATACCATTCAGTTAGGTTGACCGCTTCTAAGGGAGTGACCTCGAAACAAGGAGGTTGTATGATTTGACTCACCCCAGCCCACATTAAACTACGGGTCACATCTAAAAAGGTTTTTAAATCAGATTCATGATTCCCCGGAACGCCCTTTTCTTTGGGGGTATCGACTTCAACGGCAATTCCTTTGGCACCCAGATGAATGTAAGATAACCATTTTGCTCTGGGGAGATGACTTTGTGAGGTGATCACTTTAACCTTATGAACTCCATGCTTTTGGAGAAGAGGAACAGAAAAGAAAAAATTATCAAAGGTTGAGTAAGCACATTGTTCAATCCAAACTTTATCCATTCGGGCTTGTTCTCTTTGGAAAATTAGCTTAATACAAGGGGGTTTCGAGCCTTGGGAAACAATGAGAGGAACCTCTTGATATTCGTATTGAGAGGCAATTTGGGCTGCATAAATTTCCCGTCGAATGCTTCCCCCTAAAACTAAAATGCCATCCACCGAATGATTAGTGTTTATGGGTAATCTTATAAACACATTAAATACTAAGCTGCTTAAAATAAAACCGATTAACAGTATAAAAAATAACTTAAATCGCTTTTTCCATTTTTTTTTCTTTAAACGGCCGGTTAAATCAAGTTTGGACTTGCTCACAATTTTAGTCTTTATCCTTAAGATTAGGGAAGAGTTTCACTCATGACTCCTTGATCAACTTTGTCATGATATTTAATCCTTGGTAGTCGATGTTTAAATCCACAGAGAATTTCCCAGGAGATGGTTCCTAACATTCTAGCCCAATGATCGGCGGTAATTTCTTGGTCTCCATCCTTACCCATTAAGGTCACCACGTCTCCTACTTTGACCTGACGAAGATGACTTACATCTAACATTAATTGATCCATGGTAATCGCACCAATTTGACGAACCCATTGACCTTGAATTAACACTTGGAGACGATTGGATAAATTACGGGGAACTCCATCAGCATAACCAATGCCCACTACCGCGATTTTCATCGGGCGATCGCTCACAAATTGATAACCGTAACTCACCCCTGTATTCGCCGGTATAGACTTAATTTGGGTAATTTTCGCTTTTACTTGCAAAACTGGCTTTAAAGGCACAATAGAGCGCAAGTGAGGAGCCGGATAAAGACCATATAACCCTAGTCCCACCCTAACTAAATCGTAGTGTAATTGGGGAGCAATGAGGGTGGCCGCAGAATTGGCAAAATGAAGACGAGGGGGTGCAATACCTTGCGCTTTGAGGTTAGCGATCGCCGTTTTAAACCGCTTATGCTGGAGATACATCTGACTGGGATCGGGATCATCGGCCGTCGCTAAATGGGAATAGACGCTACAGAGGTTTAAATAGGGTAATTGTCTGACTCGGGTGACAAATTCCGTTCCTTGGTGCCAGGGTATGCCTAAACGGGACATTCCGGTATCGAGTTTGAGGTGAACCGGTAAGGGTGTTTCTAACTGGGATAGGGTCTCAGAGACCATGATGGCCTGTTCAGGATAACATAGGGTCGGTTCTAGGTTCCAATGGGCCACGGCCGTGATTTCTTCGGGGGTGTTAATGGCCCCTAAAATCAGTATGGGGGCGGTGATGCCGGCTTCACGTAATTCGATCCCTTCCCCTAGGGTAGCCACAGCTAAAGCGGTTGCACCGGCTTTTAGGGCCGTTTGAGCCACGGCGATCGCCCCATGACCATAAGCATCTGCTTTGACAACGGCCATTAAAGCGGTTTTAGGGGACAATAATTGTTTAATTTGACCGACATTATGGCTTAATGCCGATAAATCGATTTCTACCCAGGCCCGTTGGCGAATAATTTCCGACAGATGATAATTGTAGCGATTTTTAGCAACAACCCCTGCCATTGAATCTTGACTTAACACCTTGTTTCACTCCTACTCACTCATCCATTACTATAAGGAATTGACAGTTATCCTAGCAGACGTAGAAACAGATGTAGATGATTCAAAAGAAAGAAACCGATCATTTGGGTTCGACTTCGGTCACGCGCCAACTCAATTTTAAGTTAAACCAGAAATTCCACAGGGTAACTAAGGCGATCGCTAAAAAGTTAGCAATATATTGGTTAAGATTAAACACATTATAGAAAATGTTTAAAAACAACACATTCAGAATTAATCCAGCTAAACAAATAAGATTAAACTTAATTAACCGTTTTAACCGTTGGCGTTTTCCCGGTTGTCGTCGCGAAATATCCCCAAAGGTCCACAAATCATTCCAGAGAAAATTATTAATAATGGCTAATTCGGCTGCAATAATTTTACTTCGGGTTAACGGCCATCCTAAGGTATTGACATCACTGAGTAAATATAAAACACCCATGTCCACAACCACCCCACTTAATCCCACCAGACAAAACTGGATAAATCGGGCTGAAATAGACAATCTCAACCGTAATAAATGCTGAATATATTCAATATATTGTTTCCAAGTAACCTTACTTTCCCCTGCTTGTCGTTCTCTGAATACATAACCTGCTTCAGCAATCCAGCGAATACGTCCCCTGGCGGCCACTTCAATCAAAATTTTATAGCCCACAGGACTTAATGAGCGACCAACAATGGCACTGCGACGTACCATAAAATAGCCACTCATGGGATCAGACAGACGACTGATGACTTCCGGGAGAATCAATAAACCCAACATTTGCGCCCCACGGGAAAGAAACCGTCTAATGATACTCCACTCACTCACGCCACCCCCTTCAACGTGGCGACTAGCTAAGGCTAAATCTGCCCCTTTTTCCATTTCCTCTAACAGTTGTGTGAGTACCTCCGGAGGGTGTTGTAAGTCCGCATCAATCACCCCTAAAATATCCCCTCTTGCTACCTGCCACCCTCGAATGACGGCCGTTGAAAGTCCTTTTTCTTCGATACGACGCATGACACGCAGTTGAGGATAGTCAGAAGTCAACTCTAAGGCTAATTTCCAAGTATGATCGGGGCTATTATCATCGACAACAATTAATTCATACTCTCCAGGAATAGTTTGATCGAGAATCTTGCTTAAAATTTCAACAATACTTTGAATGTTGCCTGCTTCTTTATAAGTGGGTAAGACTAAGGATAATTTTAGGGGAAAGTCAAGGGAGAAGTCTGATGTGATGGGACGTTCAAACACTTGAAATACGCCAGAAGGGACGGGAACGAGGGATTGATTCATCGTAAATTAATCAAATAGGTTGGTTAAATATTGAGTGTTATAGAGAATTTCAACTGATCCTGAAAATACCACAAAAGTCATTTTCTAGCTTCGTGCTGGCTTCATTTTTGCTAATATGTCTTTACCCTACATTGATGTTTTGATCCGATGAATCATATTATCACGACTCTTTCTTTAGGATTAGGATTGGCGTTTTATCCGGTACAGATGATCATTGCCCAAGAAATGCCATTACGCCAGGTTAACCCGACAGAAATTAATACCATTTGGTCAGAAGATGAACAAATTTGGGGAACGCCAGAAAATCCAGGGGATAAATGGTCTTTAATTCGGGCGATTAGCTATAGTTTACGCTATCTAGATACGCCCAAAGCCGCCGAAGTTTATAATAATTATCCCATTCAGGGTGTGACTCGCGATCGCGTTCGTCGTTCTTTGATTCGTTTTCAGGAATTATTGAAAACAGCGAAAACCCCAGACGCATTACAAGCAGCGATAGAAAAAGAGTTTACTTTATATCAATCGGTGGGTCACGATAATCAAGGGACGGTACATTTTACGGGGTATTTTGAACCGGTTTATACCGCTAGTCGTCAACGAACCTCTGAGTATCGTTATCCGTTATATTTTGAGCCGAAAGACTTTGCAAATTGGAAAAAACCCCACCCCACACGATTACAATTAGAGGGAAAAGATGGGTTAGGAAATAATAGTATTATTCGGGGTAATGAGTTAATTTGGATGCGCGATCGCTTGGAGGCTTATTTAGTTCATGTTCAAGGGTCTGCTAGGCTAAAATTAACCAATGGGGAAACCATTACAGTGGGTTATGATAGCAGTACGGATTATCCTTATATCAGTATTGGAAAAGAAGTGGTTAATGATGGTATTTTTGCTTTAAATGAGTTAACGTTACCCCGTTTAATGGAATATTTAAACGCAAATCCTGAACAACTTAGTAACTATTTACCCCGTAATAATCGCTTTATTTTCTTCCGCGAAACCAACGGCGCACCCCCCCAAGGAAATTTAAGTGTTCCTGTTACTGCTGAACGCTCCATTGCTACGGATAAATCCCTTATGCCTCCTGGTGCATTAGCATTAATTAAAACCCCGATTCCTTATATAACTAATACAGGAGAAATAGAAACAAAATTAGTCAGTCGTTATGTGTTAGATCAAGACACCGGTAGTGCTATTAAAGGACCCGGAAGAGTCGATATTTTTATGGGAACGGGTAAAGAAGCAGGTGATCGAGCCGGTTTAATTAGTAATGAGGGACAACTTTATTATTTACTATTAAAGAATTAATAGGTTAGGCGATCACTTTATTGTTTATTTTGCTAAGATGTAAATAATACTATAAATTATTTTTAATGATTACCTATCCTATTTTTAATCTACAAGCACCATTTAAACCAACAGGGGATCAACCTCAAGCGATTAAACAATTAACCAAATCTCTACAAGCAAAAAACCGTTTTCAAACCCTATTAGGAGCAACCGGAACCGGTAAAACCTTTTCTATGGCCGTGGTGATTGAAAACATAGGAAAACCTACCTTAGTTTTAGCACATAATAAAACATTGGCAGCGCAATTATGCAACGAATTAAGACAATTTTTTCCTAATAATGCTGTCGAGTATTTTATTAGTTATTATGATTATTATCAACCAGAAGCTTATATCCCTGTCAGTGATACTTACATCGAAAAAAGTGCCTCGATTAACGATGAAATTGATATGTTAAGGCACTCAGCCACCCGATCATTATTTGAGCGAAAAGATGTCATTGTGGTTGCTTCTATTAGTTGTATTTATGGGTTAGGAATGCCGGCGGAATATTTAAAGGCTTCGGTTCCTTTGGAAGTAGGAAAAGAAGTGGATCAAAGACAACTATTAAGAGACTTAGTTACGGTTCAATATTCTCGTAATGATCTCGACTTACAACGGGGAAGATTTCGAGTTAAAGGAGATGTTTTAGAAATTGTTCCCGCTTATGAAGATAGAGTGGTTAGAGTTGAATTTTTTGGGGACGAAATTGATGCTATTCGTTATTTAGATCCCGTCACAGGAGAGATTTTAAATAGTCTTAAAAATATTAATATTTATCCGGCACGACATTTTGTTACCCCAGAGGAACAATTAGAAGCAGCTTGTGAAGCCATAGAAATAGAGTTAAAAGAGCAAATTTTAAACTTAGAAAAAGCAGGTAAACTATTAGAAGCCCAACGGATTGATCAACGCACTCGTTATGATTTAGAACTCTTAAGAGAGGTGGGTTATTGTAACGGGGTAGAAAATTATTCCCGTCATTTAGCAGGAAGAAAACCCGGATCACCTCCAGAATGTTTAGTGGATTATTTTCCTAAAGATTGGTTATTAATTGTGGATGAATCCCATGTAACTGTCCCCCAAATTAGAGGAATGTATAATGGGGATCAAGCTAGAAAAAAAGTGTTAATTGATCATGGTTTTCGTTTACCCAGTGCGGCGGATAATCGTCCTTTAAAATCTGAAGAATTTTGGGATAAAGTCAATCAATGTATTTTTGTTTCTGCGACTCCTGGAAACTGGGAAATTGAACAATCAGGAGATAGAATTATTGAACAAATTATCCGTCCAACAGGCGTATTAGATCCCGAAATTTTTGTCCGTCCAACTGAAGGACAAGTGGATGATTTATTAGGAGAAATTAAACAAAGGGTTAAGCGTAAAGAACGGGTTTTAATTACGACTTTAACCAAAAGAATGGCAGAAGATTTAAGCGAATATTTTCAAGAAAGAGACGTTAAAGTACAATATTTACATTCTGAAATTAAATCCATTGAACGCATTGAAATTTTACACGCATTAAGAAATGGGGACTTTGACGTATTAATTGGGGTTAACCTATTAAGGGAAGGGTTAGACTTGCCAGAAGTGTCTTTAGTAGCTATTTTAGACGCTGATAAAGAAGGCTTTTTAAGGGCAGAAAAATCCTTAATTCAAACCATTGGCAGGGCTGCCCGTCATGTCAATGGCCAAGCGATTTTATACGCCGATAATTTAACCGATAGTATGATTAAAGCCATTGAAGAAACAGACAGAAGAAGAAACATTCAAATAGCTTATAATAAGCGTCATAATATTACCCCTCAACCTATTATTAAAGGTTCGAGTAATGCTATTTTATCCTTCTTAGATATTTCCCGTCGTTTAAATGCCCAACAGTTAGAAGAAGTTTATACCCAAGCCGATGATTTACCCTTAGATAAAGTTCCTGAATTAATTCAACAATTAGAACAACAAATGCAAGAAGCTGCCAAGAATTTAGAGTTTGAAGAAGCAGCTAAATATAGAGACAAAATCAAACATCTTCGGGATAAAATATTAGGACATAAGTCATAAAAGAACAGTTGATTTATCCTGCTTTATACTCTTCTAATAGCTTCGGTAATTCATCATAGCCATCTACACCAATTAGTTTAATAAAATTAGGTCGATTTTGTTCGAGTAAAGTTTTAAATTCTTTGTCAGTTATTTTACCTTTGATTACAGTTAATAATCCTGCTGCTTGCCGATATTCACTAGAGTCAATTTGGTGTAATAGATACATTCCTAAACATCCAGAATAAACCGCTTGAAGTAAATTTTCTAACGTATAATAGGCTTCTGCTAAGTATGTAAAGTTTAACCCTTGCAAATAAGTATTACCAGAATTTAATGCCATTTTAATGCCTTTTTCTAAAGCAGTAATAGCAGCCGAGGGTTGAGACAAAATAACATAAGCAATGCCCAAACTATTATAAGCTAATGCCTGACTTTGATAGTCTTCTAATCTTTCTGCTAAAGTCGCACCTTGTTCTAAATAATTAATAGCAGATTCATAGATTTCCGTATTCATTTGTTCAAGTTCTTTTGCTCGAAATACCTCGCTATAACCCACATTAATTAATCCATTGGCTTCTCCTAATTTATCACCCACTTGACGAGAAAACATTAACGCCCTTTGACTATAATTAATGGCTTGATCATAGTCTTTTTCAGCAATACAAATGCGACTGAGGTGATTAAAATTAGCAATTTCACAGGCTTTATCGGAAGATTCTTGAGCAATTTCTAAGGCTTCTAAATGAAATTGTTTGGCTTGTTTATAATTTCCCAGTGTTAATTGAGAATAAGCCAGCAATGTCAAAATTCTTGCTTTTTCTTGGGTTCGTTCTACTTCTTTTAAAGGATCATCAAAATAAGTTAATGTATATTGTAAATTCTCACCCGAAAATGAAGCAAAAATACCGCCATATAAAGGGAAATCCTTTCGCTTAGTTAACTGACGTAATGATTGTAACATCATTAAAAAATAACCTTCTCTTAAATTGCTATTTTTCCCAGTAAATCCTTGAGAAAGTTGAGCAAAAATCATGGAAAATATTAATAAGGTACTATAGGATAATCTTTGACCAAACTTAGCATTATAAGGTTGTTCATCAAACCATTTAACTAACCCCCTTTCTAGGAAGTGTAACAGTAAAATTAATTCAACCCATGCCCTTAATTCTACCTGATAACTTTTATCCGATAATTCCCTAATAGATTCATTATTAGCTAAGGTTTTAAACAACATTTGTGCTAGAGGTAAACTGGTTTTTTTCTCCCACCAGGGCCAAGGTCCTTGTTTTTCTGAACCGAACCCTAAGGTACTTTGACTTTGTTCATAAATCCACGTAATTAACTCAGGTTCTAACCGAGAAAATTCTCGTAATCCGTCCCTGATACCATTAGCTAATTCTAAGGTTTCGACAGCATCATTCGAGTCTTTTAAAGATTCCGAGAGTTTTTGTAATTGTTCTCGATTCAAACTATTATGATTGCTTTGGTCTAGAAAAGGTAAAAAAGAAGATAATAAATGTTGCGAATCAGCCCTTTTAATTTGTTCGATGGCTAAACTAATTACTTGTTCTTTTTGATTTTCTTTTTGCCAGCGTTCCCATTCACCCTGAATTGTTTGTAATGCCCTTAAAATACGAGTTGCTTTTAATTTTTTCTCTAATTGTGCGGTGGTTTTTTGAATATTTTCATCAAGAATACGCTCAAAAATTTCTCCTGTTCCTAGTTCAATCTCTTTTAATAACATCCGATAAACTTGTTCTTTTGATCTAATTTTTCCTTTTAGAGTAATATCCACAATAGAATCAATAAGTTGTTGATAACGGTTCGCTAAAGAATTAGATTCAGACATAATCAAAGTCAATAAAAAAGAACTAATGGGCAGTCAATGGTCGGAAATTTCTATTATTATCCTTCATTTTCATTGTAACTGATTGTAAATATTAAGAAAATAGAAATAAATGAACAACGAAGGAAGGGCATTAGGGTAAAGTGGATTTCGGAGTGATAGCCGAGGGGTAATTATCCCTTGATAACCGACTTTAACCTAGCATTTTAGCTAGATTATGCCACTCAATTAATGATTGATTAGCTTTATATTTTTTAAGAATATGGGGAAAATGATCAAAAAAGTCAATATTAAATTCTTGTCTTCCCTACTGCCCATCGGAGTTGTAACCAGTAGTGTTGCCGTAATCTTGCCGGCGAGGGCAACCACCATCGTCAGTGACTGGGTGGATCTTACTTTAATGGCGGTTGAAAATACCCCCATTACGGGAGATCCCATTACTGGACCCACTTCAGCCTCACGGGCCTATGGCCTTGTCGGTACTGCCATGTACGACGCATGGGCAGCCTATGAACCCACGCCCATTAGTACGCTGTTAGGGGATAGTCTGCAACGACCTGATCAAGAAAATACTGACAACAATAAGATAGAAGCGATTAGTTATGCTTCTTACCGAGTCCTATCAGAGTTATTTCCCAATCAAGAGGGTCTGTTTCGCAACCAAATGGTTAATTTAGGCTTTAATCCCGATAATAACACCACTGACAGCAGCACAGCAGCCGGAATCGGTAACATCATGGCAGAAACCCTGATGCAGTCCCGTCGTCTGGATGGTTCTAACCAACTCAATAATTATGCTGATACAACCGGTTATCAGCCCGTTAATGTCACCTTACCGGGTCAAGAACCATTAGTTATGGATATTACCCGTTGGACAGCAGAACATATTCTCATTGATGATCTTAACGCCCCCATTCAAAGCCCTTTGACCCCTCAATGGGGAGAGGTGACTCCCTTTGCCCTTACCTCTGGTGGTCAATTTCGTGCGCCCACCCCTTTTTCATTCTTACTGGACCCCTTAGCCACAGCAGACTTGCAAGCTGAAACCATTACCCGTCGTGACGGTACGGTTGTTCCCATTAGTAAGGATCTCATTGGCATCGATATTAACCCCGATTTCATCAGTGAATCTGAAGCGATCATCAGTTTCAGTGCTAACCTAACGGACGAAGAAAAAATGATCGCCGAATATTGGGAAGACCCCAGTGGAACGGCTTTTCCGCCGGGTCATTGGTTAGAAATTGGTCAATTTGTATCCCAACGAGATGGTTATGGTTTAGATGAAGAGGTAAAGTTGTTTTTTGCCCTGGGTAATTCTGTCATGGATGCAGGCATTGCCGTGTGGGATAGTAAATATTATTATGACTATGCTCGTCCTGTCCGTGTGATTCGTGAGTTAGGACGGTTATGCTTGATCGGAACCGAAGACGTTCCCGGTAGTGGAGACTGTTATATAGATGCGTGGGGAGGACCCCAACAGGGAACCCAACGGATTTTAGCCACAGACTTTATCACTTATCAAAATCCAGAAGACAACCCTTCCCCTCCCTTTCCTGAATATACTTCCGGACACAGTGGTTTTAGTGCAGCCGCAGCAGAAATCTTAAAGTTATTGACTGGCAGTGATTTTTATGGGGATTCAATTACTTTTCCGGTGGGGTCTTCTCGTTTTGAACCTGGGTTCACTCCTAGTGATCCCGTCACCCTCTCCTGGACGACTTTTACTGAGGCAGCCAACGAAGCAGGAATTTCTCGATGTTATGGTGGTATCCACTTTATTTGTGGGGACTTAGAGGGCCGCAGGATAGGCCGTCAAGTGGGAACCGAAGTCTGGCAACGGAGTCAGTTTTTTATCAATGGTGGTCCACAGGTTGATGAACCGAGATCCATGGCCTTCTTTTTCTTACTAGGGGGATGGTTTTTGGTTCGTCCGTTTCTCACCAGAAATCAGTAACATTTATCAACATTCTGACCGACTTATCTGAACTGCTAAGCTATAAAAGAATAATAGTCTTCGGGAAACAGTGGGCAATCTATCATGGGACTCAAAAATAACTCTCGCTTTCTACGTCTTCCCCCTCTCGGTAGTTTAATCTTAATGGGAGTTGGGATTATCTTTTTTATCTATCTCATCTACTACTACACCAATCGGTCTGATAACGAAGTTCCCATCGAACCCTATAGCGAATTTTTAGAAAAAGTTGAAAACGATAAAGTGGCCAGAGTCAAAATCGGTAACAGCCTAATTCTCTATCAACTTAAGTCCCTATCCCTGCTGTCTCCTTCTGAAGACTTATTACCCCTACCAGAAACCCCCTTAGACAACACTAATAATTCTAATAATCCCCTTCATGGGCCAACCGCTTCAACCCCCTCTCAAACCGAACCTTCGGGGAGTACAGGCAAAGTTTTAGCTACCATTCCCATTGATGATCCTAATTTACCTACCCTACTCCGAGAAAAAGGGATCATTTTTGAAGCCGCCCCACCCCCTCAAAATAGTTGGGTGAGTACCCTGATGGCTTGGGTAATTCCTCCCATTATCTTAGTCTTAGCCATGCAGTTTTTACTGTATCGTAACGAAGATCGGGGATCGTTGGCCTTTAGTAAAAGTAAAGCTAAAGTCTATGTTGAAGGCGAAGCCGCCAGAATTACTTTTGCCGATGTGGCCGGGGCCGAAGAAGCGAAAACCGAATTAGTGGAAATTGTCGAATTTCTCAAAAATCCCGATCGCTTTAGTCGTATTGGGGCCCGAATACCCAAAGGGGTGTTATTAGTGGGGCCGCCAGGAACCGGAAAAACCCTATTAGCCAAAGCCGTCGCAGGAGAAGCGGGTGTGACCTTTTTTAGTATCTCTGCCTCGGAATTTGTGGAATTATTCGTGGGAACCGGGGCCGCTAGGGTGAGAGATTTATTTGAACAGGCCAAAAAACAAGCCCCTTGTATCATTTTTATCGATGAATTGGACGCTATCGGCAAATCTCGTAGTGGGGGTAATGGCCTTAGTGGCAGTAACGATGAACGGGAACAAACCTTAAATCAACTGTTAACGGAGATGGATGGCTTTGCTGTGGGGGATGCCACCGTGATCGTTTTAGCAGCCACCAACCGCCCAGAAACGCTAGATCAGGCATTATTAAGACCAGGCCGTTTTGACCGTCAAGTTTTGGTTGATCGCCCGGATCTTGCAGGAAGATTAGCCATTTTAGAAATTTATGCCCAACGGGTAGAAATTGATCCCGATGTTAACCTCAAAGATATTGCTACCCATACCCCAGGGTTTGCCGGCGCTGACTTAGCGAACTTAGTTAACGAAGCGGCCCTCTTAGCAGCGAGAAATCAACGGGAATATGTGACCCAAGGGGACTTTAAAGAAGCCATTGAACGGGTTGTGGCCGGTTTAGAGAAGAAAAGCCGGGTGTTAGGAGACGTGGAAAAGAAAATTGTTGCTTATCACGAAGTTGGTCACGCTTTAGTGGGGGCTGTGATGCCGGGAGGGGGTAAAGTCTCGAAAATTTCTATTGTCCCCAGGGGTTTATCGGCCTTGGGTTATACTTTAAAAATGCCCACCGAAGACCGTTTTTTGATGAGTGATACGGAATTTCGTCAACAAATTGCCATGTTATTAGGGGGACGGGCTGCAGAAGAGATTATCTTTGGTAGTGTGACCAATGGGGCCTCGGATGATTTACAACGGGCCACGGATATTGCTGAACGAATGGTAACCACCTACGGTATGAGTAAGGTATTAGGACCGTTAGCTTACGAAAAACGACAACAGGCTAATTTTTTGGGAAATAGTGGCGTTAACCCTCGTCGTCTGGTGAGTGAGGAAACCGCAAAAGCCATTGATGAAGAGGTTAAGCAAATTGTTGATTCTGGTCATCAACAAGCTTTATCGATTCTCAATCATAACCGGGATCTCTTGCAGCAAATTGCTCAGCAATTATTGGCTATTGAAGTGATAGAAGGGGAAGAACTTCATCAACTTCTTAATCAAGTTGAAGATCCTGGTAACTAAGGAATAGTGTAAGTTGTTTGATGTTGTTATTCATTAGAACAACTTTCAAGATGAAAATTGGTGTCTTAATTAAATAAGATCCAAATTAATTTCGTCATAAATTTCCCTAAGTTTAACTTCACAGTTAAATGAGATTAAACTAAAGCTATCATTTTGAGAATGATAAGTTGTAATCAACCATTGTTGATCAGTTTGTTTTGTGTAATGTTTAACGTGATATTGATATTGATCGACTAAAATATATTCTTGAAAAGTGGCTAATGAACAATAATAATCAAATTTATCTCCTTGGTCATAATTTTTTGTGCTTTTAGATAAAACTTCAATAATTAAGCTAGGATTAGTAATTGTATCTTGTCTATTTTCCACTAAAATAGGTTGACCTTTTATGACCATTATATCAGGGTAAGTATAAACTTGATAACTAGGAATCCATAAACGTAAATCTGTCATATAAACTTTAGCATTTTGACCCCGAAGTTTTGTTTTTAAAGTAGTTGCTAAATTAAGGCAGATTTCATTATGATTCGGTGTACCTCCGGTCATTTCAATGATTTCTCCATCAATATATTCATGTTTGAGTAATGAAGTTTCTTCTTGGCTTAAATATTCTTCGGATGTGTAATAATTTTGTTTAAGGGAAGATGTCATTTGTGATTATGCTGCGATCGTCTATTGACAGAGGATAACAAAAAATGGGCATAAATGGGCATAATATTATTATGTCCCTACAACCCATAAATTTGACGATTTGTATGGGTTTAACACTGTGTTTTACCCAATACCGTTAAATCTATTTAATATTAAACCCATCGTTAATAATCGTTTTGGTGGGTTACGATGGATTACAAATTAATCGGTTAGTTTCATAATTTATCCTCATCTAACCAACCCTACAAACTGCGGACGACATGATAGTTATTCGCAAAAAAGCTTGAGAAAATCGGTAGCGCGATAAATGGGAATACCTTCATAGGCAATCATATCTAACAAATCACTGTCTCCGGCGATGATGCAATCTGCTTTTCCAGCAACAGCGAGGGAGAGAAACTTATCGTCTTTGGGATCACGGCAAGCGATAACAGACTCTTTAACTATAACTGATTCTGAAATGGCAATATACCACTCAATATAATCGATCGCATTTTCTTGTGGGATATATTTGCGAAATTTGTCTCTGTTTAATACGGTGAATAGTTCGGCAATGGTATCGTCAGAAATTAAGGTAATACCCTGTTTTGCTACATAATCAAACAG
Source organism: Cyanothece sp. BG0011 (assembly GCF_003013815.1). Lineage (GTDB taxonomy): Bacteria > Cyanobacteriota > Cyanobacteriia > Cyanobacteriales > Microcystaceae > Crocosphaera. The sequence goes on from NZ_PRLH01000092.1 coordinate 34,234, forward strand.
TCGCTCAAAATTTTCGTTGGGACGTATGGCGAAACTGACGAGAATATTGGTATCAACAACGACTCGTATCATCAATCATTTTTTAGGCTGGCCATGAGGTTGTCATGTTCTGCTTCTGTCATACCCAAGCATGCAGCTTTGCGCTGTAATTTTCTGGCAATAATAGACAAGCTAGGACGACCTACCACCAGACGAACCATTTCATCATCAGGGATAAGAGCGAGTGCTTCTCTAATTTCTTTGGCTGTACCTTGGATTAGTTTTGCTTCTGTCGTCATGATTTTTTATAATCTTACGTCCAATCTTATTATAATTCAGCCACTAGGTGTAAGGATGGGCATAATATGATTATGCCCCTACAAGATATAAATTTGATGTCCCGTAGGGGTTTAACACTGTGTTTTACCCACAAACATTAAACACAACACCATCAAATCTATTTAATATTAAACCCATCATTAATAATGGTTTTGGTGGGTTACGATGGATTAATTTTTAATCCGTTAGTTTCATAAGTTATCCCCATCTAACCCACCCGACAATGTATAATCTAATCTGGTCTTTTAACGAAACTATTAGATAAGTTTTGAGATTTTTTAATAAATTTTTCGTCAAATGTATAAAATTCCGAACAGTGATCATTTTGGGAATGGTTATTTGACCTTGACTAGATAACTGTGTGGTTTCCATAGAAAATATTAACAGGTTATATTTTTTTAGTCTATCACAGATGCGTAAAAATAGACATAAATAATAATAATGAGCATAATATTATTATGCCCCTACTTAATCAGTTAGTTTCATACCTCATCACCATTTAACTCACCCTACAAACTACTTAAGGAAACCTCATTTTGAAGATTAGCGTATTTTGTTTCTTGTGTTAGAATTTCTTTGAAAGTTACAATCTTTCTTAGTTGACTACATATTTTTTTGATATCATTTAAGCTTATAGGACAATCATCGCTTGATAACGGTGATATTATTACTTTTTTGCGCTCACCTTTAATAATTTGACTTGCTAGTATTATATGTTTACCTTTATTAAGTTTATCTATAGCAACTAAATGATTACCATAATATTTAAAATCCCATTGTGTTTTATAACCAATAATATCATTTAGCTTTTCAGTCAAAAAAGGACTGGATAAATATTCTCTGAAAGTCTGTTTTACTTTTGTATGAGTGCTATTAAAGAGACTACTATATTGTCTTTTGGTGTTCAAATTTTTTTGTTCTCGTATTTTGTTAGTGTTTTTTAATGTTGGTTTTCCTGAACCTTGTAAATGATCTAAACATACATCTATTGTTTCAGTTCTATTAATCCAGTAACCATCATTTTTTTTCTTGAGTATCAAACGACCAATAATAAATGCTAAAGTTTTTGTTCTTTTTTTGTTATAAATTGTTATTGATATAGATCCTGATTTTTCGATTTTTATTATGCAACTTGTAACAAATTGTAGACATTCATTTGGATTCTTTATATCTGTCAGATAAAAATTTTTTAAAATATCTATACTGGCTAAATTTAATGAACAATTTAAGGTATACCCTCTGTTGATTTTATGATTAGTTATTATATCGTTTGTTTTAGGGATATTATAAAACCAATTGATAGATGATAAAAATTCTATAAAGTAATCAACTAAATATGTTTCTACGTTTTCCTCATTCAAACTATATTTTTCTATGAGGTAACAAATAATCTGACTTAAAGAATCGAATCCTTGTCCAGAACACAAGTATTGAATGATCTCTCTTACTATAAATTTTTTTTCATACACCCTAGTTTCATATTTAAGTTTACCTGAAATATCGAGAGATTTCTCTAGAATTTCATCCTGTTTCTGCTTAATAAAAATTATTATTCGATTTAAAAAACTCTGATTTTTGAAAAATATAGATTTAATATAAATTTGACAAAAATTAGGATATTGACTAGATATTATTATTGAAAATAATTGTTTTAATCGTTCTAACTCTTGTCCCTGAGAATCATAATTATTATCTTCAATGATAGATTGATTATCACCATAATTCCTTAAAGGACATTTTGAGTTAAATTTATTTATTTCAATTTCTTCTTCCCTATAGTGAGAAAAATGAGGCCGTCTTTGTATACCTTTTTTCAGAAAGACAGGTTCATTACATTTTGTGCATAAGAAAAATTTGTCTCTAGAATCTTCATGGGTAACTTGATCAGCAAAAAATATGTCACCCGCTAAAAACATTGATTTAGCTTTATCCATAACAACCCAATAATCACAATCATTTGTTTTAATGTACCCAAATTGAGCTAATAAATTACAATAAGAGAGTTTTAGTGTCGCTTCTCAAATCAACTCGATACAATCATTAATGAATAGGGGTTGACAAATTCTGCCCCGAAGCCGTAAAATATTAAAAGTAAGCTTCATAATCAAAATCTGTGCAATTTCAAAATTTGAGAAAATATTTCCATTATGATACATATTTCATTATTTAGAATAAAACAAAGACAGCCCGTTTGTCAAGGGAAAAAATAATTTTTTTGTACTAATCATTAAACAGCGTAAACCAAGACGGGGACTCGTTTATAAGCAGGGGTTTGCGATCGCTTATCTAGATGTGCTTTCATCAAGATATTAGCTTCAGGATAGAACATTAAAGCTGCACCTTGTTTAATTTCACCGCAAATAATCTCAATATTGTGCAATTTTCCCCCATCTCCTTGTACTGTTACCCGTTGATGCTCATTTAACCCTGCTTTTTCCACATCATCGGGGTGCATTAAAATACAATGACGGTGAGGCATACCGCGATAAGGATCATCGTTGCGATAGACTATAGTATTATGTTGACGATAACTGCGTCCGGTAATTAAAGCAACCACCACCCCAGAAAAGGAACCAGAAACGCCAAACTCTGAAGGTTGGGGTAAAGTAATGGTAGGTAAAGGAGTCTCTTGCATCATCGCTTTACCGGACGCTGTGGGAAACTTTGGTTCTGTAAAAATGCGACCTGAAATGGTAAATTCTTCTTTTGTTTCGTCTATATGTGCAATCTTTTCGTAACCGGGAATGGTTTCAGAAATAAGTTTTCTCACATAACGAGTGTCTTGTAACTTGCGCCAGTTTACGGGATCATCACCTAAGAGACGATGGGCTAATTCTGTGATAAAGTCGATTTCAGAGACAAGATCAGCATTTTGTAGGTGAGTTTTCCCCTCATCATTCAACCTCACAAAATTATTCCCTGACTCAACTGTCGTTTTATGGGGGTTTTCAAACCTTGCATATACGGGGAGAATGAGAGTATTTTCTGCTGCGAGGCCGTGAAAATGGCCTAAGTTGGGTTTGGTAGATAGATAGATAACCGTTTCAATGTTTCCTAAAGCGCGTTTTGCTTGGGTTAAGTCAGGGTTAGCTGCATAAAGATTTCCTCCCAAACATAACAAAGCATCTACCTTGTTGTCATCTGCTGCATCGATCAGCGATCGCGCGTCATAACCTGGGGTACGATTAAGCGATCGCCCTAATAACCTTTCTAATGCGTCTTGGATCTCTTTTTTGAGGATGTTACTAACTCCCATCGATCCGAAACCCTGTACATTAGAATGGCCACGAATAGGCATTAACCCTGCACCTAATTTTCCCACATTTGCGGTCATTAATGCTGTGTTTGCAATACTAAAAATTGTTTCCACACCATGTAACTGTTGCGTCACACCCATGGCCCAAGCAAACACCACACCTTTTGCTTTACTAATGAGAGTTGCAGCAGTTTCGATATCTTGTTTTGAAATACCACAAGTATCTGTAATAGTCTCCCAAGAAGTTGCTTGAGACTGTTGTAGAATAGTCTGCCAATTTTCCGTATAATTTTCTAAGAAATCTTGTTGTATTAACCCTCTTTCGATTAAAGATTTTTGTATCCCCACAAAGATAGCGAGATCGCTACCCGGATGAGGTTTTAAGAATAAGGATGCAATATCTGTTCCTGGGATCAGAGACTTGAGAGGAAATGCAGGAGACGCGAACTTTTTTAACCCCACTTCTTCGACGGGGTTGATAACAATAACAGTTCCCCCGCGATCGCGTATTTTAATTAATTCATTCATCAAACGAGGGTGGTTTGCTGGTGCATTAGAACCCACCAAAACCACGCAGTCAGACGCTTTTAAGCTTTCCAAACTGACGAGAGATGTCCCTGTACCAAACACGGTTTTTAACCCTACTGCTGAGGCACGATGGCACAAATCAGAACAATCTGCTAAGTTATTAGAGCCGAGCGATCGCATCATCAATTGTAGAAGATAAGCTGCTTCATTGGATGAACGTCCGGAACTATAGGAAGCAATGCGATCAGAGGGTTTCTTCAATGCTGTTTCAACGAGGTTATAAACTTCGTCCCAACTAAGACGTTGATAGTGTGTTTCACCCTTGCGTAGAATAACAGGGAAGGTTAAACGGCCCAGTCTATCTGCTTCTTGTGAGGTTAATTTTTGTAAGTCTGTAATAGAATATTGTGTAAAGAAATGGGGTTGTATTCCTGGTTGTAACTCGGAGGATATTGCTTCAACACTTTTAACACACCGTTGTAGAGTTTCTCCGACTTCATTGGTAAACCCACCTTTTTGGCCACCGGTTCCCCACGCGCAAGATAAACAAGCACTTTTGTGAAATAGGGTTTTCCAGATGTCTATCCCATCAGCAGAAAGGGTATAATTTGCCCAGTCTTCTATTAAGGGTAAACCACCCCCCATGTTTTTGCCAGGGTGTGGGGTTAAGGGGTTGTTGTCGGGTTGGTTGGTGTTGTCCATATTAATTAGTTAACTATCAAAACATCAAAATTAATCTTCTGTTAACAAAGAATTTAGATCCCGATAAGCACTAAGAACTCTAATAATTTCTATATCATTATCAATAATACGATAAAAAATAATATAGTTGTCCAAGGGAACACCACGCAAAGAGGGTTGAAACTCTGAATAACTTCGTCCCATTTTAGGAAACTGTTTTAAATTGTTGCATTTTTTCTCAAATTCTAAGACAAAACGTTCTCCTGCATCAACGCTAACTTGAGCAAAATAGTCAAAAATATCATCTAAGTCTCGACTTGCTTGTGGAGAAATAAGACAAATAGTCATGACTTTTTCTAGCGTAAGTTATTGATTTTATTTTTTAAGCGATTAATTACTATTTCGCTGTCTATTCCTTCTCCTCTGTCTAATTGTTCGATTCCAATATTCAATTTTTCTTGAGTTTCTTTGACCCATTGTTGATAGTGTTTATCTTTTTGTTCTAGTAATAATAATGCTTCGGTAATGATTTCATCAATGTTGTTATATTCTCCACTGTTGAGTTTTTCTTGAATAAATGTTTCTTGCTCTTGTTTAAGGGTAATGTTAATCATGTTTAAATTTAATATGGGTTAAGTTCTTTATTTATTATAGACTGTTTGGTGTTGGGGTAAGGGTGACATAGATTAGGGTTTAATACTATTAAACCCCTACGATAAATTAATGGACAGTTATATATGTGCGATCGCTCACTAATTCCTAGTTTAACTCAAGGAATAATATAGGCTCGTCAATTCTACAGTTGCTGTCAATATATTGTGTGTTATACTGTTGGCAATTTTACCCCAAAGTATTTAATAACAAATAATTACCATGAAAAAGATTTTAACTCTCGCTTTAATTAGTTGTTTTACTTTTCCTATATTCAATTTTAAATCTGTTAATGCTCAATCGAGTTGTCAAGCAACTATTAATTCAGTAGTGAGTGATATTAAATCTAAAGGAGTAAGAACTGTTTTAACAGAAGAAAGAAAAGTACCTGAATATTACACAGAAAACCCAACTAATAAAAATACAGAGTTCTGGTTAACAATGGGTCCCTATAATTCTCCTAATAGCGATAGACGAACTAGGGGTATCATTGCAAATATAATGAATTCAAAAGTTTTGATGAAAACCTATTCAGACAAAATAGTTGCTAGTTGCAGTAAATATGGTGTAGTATCTATTGGAGCAGAAGGAACAGATTGGGTAGAACAATACGCTCTTCAGCCTAATGGTAAAACTACATTAAGAACTTGTGTTAGTCCTGGTCCTGGTGTGCAATTAACTTGGAATCAAGTGGGTTGTTTATAAAATATTGACTAGATTAGATGGGGTTTAATAATATTAAACCCCTACGATGATGTATAATAGAGAAGTATCAAAATGAGAATAGTGTAGCTAAAAATATGGATAGTAAAAAAGAATATATTGAACTTTTAAAACAGTTTCCTCCTCGTCCAATAAAATCAGAGGAAGATTTAGAAGCAACTCAAGCAATGGTTAATTACTTATTAGATAAACCTAAATTGACAGAAGAGGAGTCTGACTATTTAGATGTGTTAGGAATGCTTATCTATGACTATGAAAAAGACTTAGATATAGTTCCTGATATTTATGGAGTTGAGTTATTAAAGGTTTTGTTAGAAGAACGAAACTTGAAACAAAAAGATTTAGTTTCTATTTTCAAAACAGAATCTATTGTTTCTGATATTCTCAATGAGAAAAGACAATTAACTACTAGACATATTCAAGAGTTAGCTAAATTTTTTAATCTTTCTCCTGCTGTCTTTTTTCCTCGTTCATCGGTTTAATTATTTAGCTTCAAGTTTTCTAAACCTTTGTTCAATATCAAGATGTTCTGATTCATTAGTTATAGTTTACAATACGTCTCTCGTTTCTTAGAGTACCTTCTAACCTCTTTTTGATGCGGACATTTATCCTGTTCACGATAACATAACGCCTGTTATTCGACACCAGGACCACGCCGAAGAAACACCATAAGTTGACTTCCTTTACCGACTGTACTCAAGACTCTGATAAAACCACCATGATTCCTGATAATACTAAGTACGGTAAAAAGACCTAATCCTGTTCCTCCTTTTACTTGTTTTGTTGTAAAAAAGGGATCAAAAATACGCTCCCTAATCTCAGGTTTAATCCCCATTCCTGTATCCGTAAAATTTATTAATAAATAATGATTTTCATTGCTTTCTAATTGATCACTTATTTCAGTCGAATCTAGGACAATATTTCGGCTATTATGGTCACTTTTCCCTCTTCTAAGATAGCATCACAAGCATTAACCATTAAATTCATAAATACTTGGTGTAATTGAGTTTTATTTCCTAGAACTGTCCAAAGTTTTTCACTTTTAAGTTTCAGTTCAATTTCAACCGATTTTGGGGATGTTCTTTGTGCCACCTGTACGACTTCTTCAAGTAAAGATTCAACCTGAATAATCATACGGTCTTGGTCTTCTTCGCCACAAGCAAAAGATACAATTTGTTTCGTTAAATCAATGCCTCTTTGACTATAATCTTCAATAATTTTCAAACGTTTTTGAATCGGTTGCTCATAGAAAGCAGACTGCTTTTTTAATAAGCTAGCAGTGAATAAAATTGGTTGGAGAATGTTATTTAAGTCATGGGCAATGCCACTCGCTAATGTTCCAATACTTTCTAATCGTTGCATCCGATAAAATTGAATGTCTAAATACTTTTTGTTGGTAATATCGGTATTGACAATTAAAATTGATTCTGGCTGTTGTGTTTCATTTAAAACAACTGTCCAGCGACTTTCTACGGTAATCGTTCGTTTATCTTTGGTGATTTGTTCTAGCTCCCCGTACCAAACTCCTTTTTTTATCGCTGTATTTAATCGCGTTTCTAATTTAGAAAAACTGTCATAACTAAAGAAGTCAAAGATTTTTTTACCAAGGATTTCTTCTTTATCCCAACCATATAATCTCTCTGCCCCTTGACTCCAAAATAAAACTCGATGCTCTAAATCTTGTACTAAAATAGCATCGGTAGAAATGTCGATTAAGGCGGCTTGTTCGCGGATTTTTTGTTGAGCCTTTTTACTATCGCTAATATCCCGAATCAACCACAGTAACTCAATGGGTTGCTGACTCGAATTACAAATATTTGTTATCGATAATATGGCTGGAAAAGTATGTTGATTATTGCGTTTTAGATAAACTTCCCAATCCTTAACTAATTCAGATTGAGTTAATTTTGTCTGTAAGGTTTGGCTATAGGGTATCGTGATAAAATCGATTAGTGATTGACCCACTAATTGCTGTGGCATAACATCGAGTAAAGCAATGGCAGCTTGATTGGCTTCTTGAATATTTCCTGCTTTATCAGTGACAAAATACCCATCGGGGGCTTGGGAAAATAAGTTTTGATATCGTTGACGTTCCGATTCAGCCACTTGTTGCGCTACTATTAAAGCTTGATTTTGCTGACGCAGTTCTTCTTGCATAATTCGCAAGTCTTGATTAGCCTTGGCAAGTTCGGCAGTTCTTTGCTTGACTCGCTTTTCTAATAAGTCGCTGGCTTGTTGTTGCTTTTCGTAAAGATTAGATTGAGCGATCGCAATGCCTAATTGTATGGCTAACTGTTGCAATAAATCAATTTCTTCTGGTTGCCATTGTCGCGGTGATTGACAGTGATGAGCAATTAATAATCCCCATAAATTTTTTCGTTGTAAAATCGGAACGACTAAATTGGCTCTCACCTCAAAGCTTGCTAGTAAGTCTATATGGCACGGTTCAAGTCCTGCGTTGTAAATATTTCCTACTGCCATGACTCGGCCTTGTTCGTAACGTTGAACGTAACTCACGCCATCTTGTGGTTTATCAAAACAGGGATCGTGAATATTAGTATCTAAAATCGCTGTCCATTGAGAATCGACTGACTCAGTTTCGATCACCCCACTGCCATCAGGTTGAAAACGAAAAATGAGTACCCGATCTGTTTTGAGAAACTGCCGAACTTCTGCGACAGTCGTATTCAGAATTTCATCAAGATGCAAAGATTCTCGAATACGCTCAAGCATATCAACAATCAATCGCTGTCGCAATAGTTGATGTTGTAGACTGTTTTGAGTTTGTTGATGTTTAGTGGTTGCTTGTCTGAGTTGAGAATTCAAATAATCCTGTTTTATGGCATACTTTACGGCAAGTTGTAAATTATCTGCTTTAATTTGATGGGTTAATAGGTAATCGGCAATGACTGGTTTTAGGGATGCAATTGCTTCTTCTTCGTCTTTTTGAGAAATTAAAAGAATGATGGGTAAAAAATCACTTTGACGAAGCTTTTTTAACTGATTTATCAATTCTGATTCTTCCATCTCCTTTCGGCAATAGGTCAGAAGGATTACACTGGGAAATTGTTCATAACAAAGAGCTATAGCTTTTTGTGATGAGTCAGCTTCTATAATCTGATAGTTATTGTTTGACTGTTGCTGAAGATAACGAGAATAAGTTTCTCGTTTTTTGTGACATTTATCTATTAGTAAAATTTTTAATGAATTGTCTATAATGTTCATGTTTGAGTCAATTTAGAGCTTTATTTTTTTTATGAATAGAGCAGTTTTAAAATCATTTTATTTTTTTACTAAAAAGAAAAACCTCTATTTTTTAGATAAGATTAATATAGGCAAAACAATATAATTTCTAAGTTTCATAGATTAGTTAATTAGACTATCTATTTTCCTCTTTATATTTTAAATATCATAGCACTAATTATATTATTGAAACCTTATTTTATCCTTAACCTATTATCAAGCTAATATCCTTTATTATAGATAAAGCAACCTAATTAAGTCGTTATGTCTGAGACAGCAAAAAAGATTATTTTAAAGCTAAATTAAAATATTAGAAGAATTATGATCCTATTATTCTTAAAATCAAAATTTAATTCTTTTTTTTCTAGCTATGTCTATATTTTGCCCGATTTCTGGTATAATAGATGAATGTGATATCATACAAAAAATGACGACCAAATATGTCAGTATATCAAGGTCAATCAAACATCAAAAAACCAAAGATTAATCCTTTTTGCAAAATATCTACCTTTGGATAGATACAACTTAATAAAAATAGATATTCAATTTCTTGATAGGATTAGATGAGTTCTATGGCAAAAATTGTACTGGTAGAAGACGACGCTGATAGTCGCAATCTCTATAAAGATTTCCTAGAAACAGAAGGATTTCAAATATTTGGCGCAGAAGATGGATTAACGGGACTAGAACTTGCCCGTCAATATAAACCAGATTTAGTCCTTTGCGACATCATTTTGCCAAAAATCGACGGTTATGAAGTTTTATCTCGGCTAAGACACGATCCTCTCACCGCAGCGATTTCTTTTATTTTTTTGACAGCCAAAAATACCAAAAAAGAATTACGTTACGGCATGAACCTAGGCGCTGACGACTACCTTCCTAAACCATTTACCGCAGATGATTTATTAGAAGCGATCGCAGCCAGATTACAAAGACAAGCCTATCTTAAACGATGTTATCAAGTCGAATATGTCTCAGACGACTCGTCTCAAGAGACGAAAGAAGTGTCTCAAGAGACAGCACAGTTCTTATTTCCGCCTATCTCTGAAGAATTTCGTGAAGTTTTCGAGTTTATCGAAGCGAATTATGCCAGGGAAATTACCTTATCCGATGTTGCTCAAGCGGTGGGTTATTCTCCTGCATATTTAACCAACCGAGTGAAACAAGAAACAGGTAATACTGTCAATCGCTGGATCATTGAGCGGAAAATAACGGGGGCCTGTTCGTTATTAGAAACGACAGATTGGTCAATCGAGAAAATTGCCACAGTTATGGGTTATAGTAGCTTAAGTTACTTTTTCCGTCAATTTCGTCAATATCGAGCCATGACCCCCAATGATTGGCGAAAAAAAAATTTAGCCAGTTGAATCTAGTAGCTAAATTTGATACTTTTCTGATTTTAATTAATGCTAATTTCAATCAAGTTTGTAACGATTTTTGGTTAAAGCTTGTTTAATATTGTTGAGATCAATTTCTTGCTCGCCAATATTGTCTTCATTTACGACTAACTCATTATCAGGATTAATGACACCAATGTAACCTTCTTTAAGAACAAAATCTTGAAGTTTACGGGGTAAATGTAAATCTAAAAAAGTAAGGGGAATTAGCTCATGAAATTGACCACTTTCAATAAAAGCGTAGGCCACAATATCCTCTACATAATAAACATCATTAATGTAATAAACAGCTTTCCATCCTGCTCCAGCATAAACAAAATTATTTAATTTTTTAGATTCTAAAGAATGATCAATAAAGTTAGACTGATAAGGTTCGATCATCGCCGTTGTTTCTACTAATTCCATAAAAGAATTTTCCTCAATAAAAGTTTTTAAGCAAAAACTTGAGAATTAATCTGAAAAAAGTTGGTTGCATTATTGATGAATTTAATTCATATTTTGCATTAATATTAGTCAAACAAAAATAAATTTTTAAATCAAAAACAGACCAACAATGCACAAAACCAAATAAATAAGGTTAAGGTTTAAAAAATTAAATAAGAAATACCATATATTAACGTATCATAATTATTATAAAATTTTTCTAAAATTGTTACCAATAGTAACATTAACCAACTTACATAAATGTAACGAGTTAAAACACCCGTGTATTTGACTATTAAATCGATGCTCAAAAATCATATAAAAATCCTAGGGTGTGAAATATCTGACGAATTATATCATACCCACTAAGACTTTCTAAAAAAAAGATGGTTAAAATTAAGATTAATTTACAAAACAAAGTTCATTGAGGCTCATTGGTGCAACAAAGTCTTAATTTTCTGCTTTATTTGTTTAGTTTTATCCTTTGCCGCCAAAAACGCAGTGAGACTGTTAATCAGATGATTGGTTTCACTCATAGCTGGAGTTGTCTGAGATTGATAAAAATGTCGAGTGGACGTAAACGTCTGTTGTAGAGAATATTTGTCTTTTTTCTGCACTAATTCAGCTAGACGAGCGTAAACTTTAGCTAAACGACCGATTAAATCAGAATTTTCCTGATTTGACAACATGATCTCTAGATAGAGAGAACCATCTTGAGCAAATAAACGACTGACCATATCCAGTTGAACACGAAACAGAGGACTGGTAACCCCCAAAGTTTTCTGTAAATCAACCCCTTCTTCAGCTAAAAACACCCCTAGACCAAAAACCGAAAAATGGCGAATTGCTTGAACCACTCCCATTAAGCGATCGTGTTCTTCAGGAGAACAATAAACCAAATTTCCTCCCTGATTTTCAATCAAATCAAGAAACCATTGACAAGCTTGAAGATGACGACCAGGACAGACAACCACATTTTGAGATAAAAAAGAAGTGACCCCAGGGCCAAACATCGGATGTAACCCCACCACTGGCCCCTGATGATACTCCAGCATTGTCGAAACCACTGAAACCTTAAGGCTACTAATATCCACTAAAACAGCCGAAGGATTAAGAAACGGAGCCGCTTTGTCGATAACAGTGGTGATAATATTAATTGGCACACATAATAAGACAAGATCTGCCCTATCTAAAAGCTCAGGGGCATCATCCCAGTTACTTTGCTCAATAATATCAACCCGATGTCCTGCATCAAATAGCTGACAAGCAAAAAATTGCCCCATTTTTCCTCGCCCTCCGATGAGGGTAACTCGTTTAGAATCTGTTGAATTAAGAGAATTATTAATTGCCTGGTTAGCAGCTTGACAGTTAAGCGTTAAATTTTGCCAAACAAATTCGGGAACATCATTTTGATGTAGTAGTTGATTGATGCCAGAAGCAGCTTCAGGATGACCTTTAGATAATTTTGAAGCTGCAATTTTTTGACCAAGCAGTTCGATTAATTGGCGATCGAGAGATGAAAGCATAGTCTTAAAAGTGAGAGGTTAGAATTCAGAAGTTAGTAGGAGACTTGAGGACTAGGAAACGGGAAAAGTGGGTCATACTACTCGGTTAAGCCCAGAGCAGTATTGAGAGAGTTGGAGAATGAGATAAAGAGTCTTTTAAGTGCTATTCCATCTTGCTTCTATCGCTTTGTATCGCAGATACATTATATTTCAATGGTTCTCCCTTTGCCTCCCCTGCTCCCTCTGCCCCTTTTTTGAGCTATCAAGCGAGGATAGCCAGAGTCGGCTGTACCCGATCAACAACTTGACACATTCCCTCAAGTTCGTGAGAAAGACGATCAAATTGTTCTAATGTTAAAGATTGGGGACCATCGGATAAAGCCTGAGCCGGGTTAGGATGAACTTCAATCATCAAAGAATCTGCCCCCACTGCGATCGCCGCTTTAGCCATAACAGGGACAAAAGAGGATTTGCCAGTCCCGTGACTAGGGTCAACCATAATCGGCAGATGAGTCAAAGAGCGTAAAACTGGAACGGCCGATAAATCTAACGTATTGCGAGTATATTGACGATCAAAGGTTCTAATGCCTCTTTCACAGAGAATAACATTGGGATTTCCCGACACCAGGATATATTCTGCGGCCATTAACCAATCATTGATTGTCGCCGAAATACCCCGTTTCAGTAACACGGGTTTATTTTGCGCCCCGACTTTTTTCAGGAGGGAGAAATTTTGCATATTACGGGCGCCCACTTGAAGAATATCGGCCACATCAGCCACCCGCTCAACATCGGTACTATCCATCACTTCGGTAATAATGCCCAGTCCAGTGGCTTCTCGCGCTGCCCAGAGCATTCCTAAAGCACTTTCTCCATGGCCTTGAAAAGAGTAAGGAGAGGTACGGGGTTTATAGGCACCACCCCTTAAAAACTTAGCCCCTGCTGCTTTAACCCGTTTTGCCGTTTCGACAATCATCTCTTCGCTTTCTACCGAACAAGGGCCTGCAATCAAGACAACAGGGTGAGCTTCACCGAACTTGACATCACCATTAGGAGTAGAGACAATGACTTCGCTTTCTTGTCCATAACGATATTCACGACTCGCCCGTTTAAAAGGTTTTTCTACCCGTAAAACTTGTTCTATCCAAGGACTAACTTCTTGAATGAGTAACGGGTCAAGACTGCTAGTCTCTCCAATCATACCGATAATTACTTGATGTCTACCGACCACTTTTTCGGCTTTGACGGGTAAAGTTGTGGTAATTTCTTGGATAGTGCGGTTAATTTCGATTTCTGGGGTTCCTTTTTTGAGAATAATGATCATGGGAGTAATACCTCTAATTAGTTGTAACGATTTTTAGAAAGAGATTGAGAAAACTGGGATAAGTGCGCTACTTTTTGCCAAGCTTCTCCACTTTTTAAGACAGTTTGAGCTACTTCGACCCCTTGGGCTAAGGTTTCGAGTAAATCAGCTTTTTGGGGTAGTGCTTTAGCCACAAACAAAGCCAAAGCCGTATTTAAAGCCACGACATCTTGTTGCGCTTGGGTTCCCTTGCCTTGTAGTACCCGTTTTAAAATTTCGGCATTTTCGGCAACATTGCCCCCTTTGAGGGCTAAAGTTGGGGCAGGGTCAAGATTTAACTGTTTAACATCGAGGGTTAAAAAATCAATTTGGTCTCCTTGAATAATGGCCAAATCATTAAGATCCCCTAATCCTGCCTCATCTAGCCTTTCTCTGCCATAAACCACAATCCCCCAATCTGTGCTAAGGTGACGCAGGGCATCAGCAAAGATTTCGACTAAGCTAGGGTCACTCACCCCGATCACTTGTCCTGTGGGTTGTAGCGGATTAACTAACGGGCCTAAAAGATTGAAAATGGTGCGAATTTTAAGGGTTTTGCGGAAAGAAGCCACGGATTTTAAGGCCGGATGCCATCCAGGGGCAAAAAGAAAAGTAATTCCAATTTTTTCTACGGCTTCTTGGGAGAGGTCAGGGTCAGCATTAAGGTTAATGCCTAAAGCTTCCACCACATCGGCAGAACCCGCTTTACTCGAAGCCGAACGGTTGCCATGTTTGGCCACCTTTACCCCTGCTGCGGCGGCCACAAAAGCCACTGCCGTAGAAATATTAAAGGTAGAGGCACCATCGCCTCCCGTACCGCAAGTATCAATTAAGGGGACATCGAGAGCGTGTCGACTCACAGGACATAAAGATTGAGCATCAAGCACCTGTACCATTCCGATTAATTCTTCAGCAGACACCCCTTTAGCATTAATAGCCGTTAAAATAGCTCCTGAGAGAACAGGCGGAATGTCATCGGTGAGCCAACCCTGCATTAAATCAGTAGCTTGAGGGACGGAGAGGGATTGACCAGCGAGGAGTTGCTGTAAGAATTCTGGCCAATGTGGGGATAAAGAGGGGTTTCTCGTAATTGTTTGCATCATGACAACAGATTTTTACAATATTTACAGTTGATTCATTTGTTTGGCGACGGTTTGAACGTCCTTATCACCCCGTCCAGAACAGTTAATGACAATACGGGGACACCCTTCGAGTTGAGGACAGAGGGTTTCGAGATAGGCGAAAGCATGGGCAGTTTCCAGGGCAGGAATAATGCCTTCTAAACGAGAGATTTGCTCAAAAGCCTTTAACGCTTGCTCATCAGTGACACTGTAATATTCAGCCCGTTGAGTGTCTTTTAAATAACTATGCTCAGGACCCACCCCAGGATAATCTAATCCTGCGCTGATAGAATGGGCTTCAATAACCTGGCCTTCTTCATCTTGGAGGAGATAACTCATCGCACCGTGAAGCACTCCAACCTGTCCCCGGGTTAAGGTGGCTGCGTGTTTGGGAGAATTAACCCCTTCCCCGGCCGCTTCAACACCGATTAATCTGACAGTGGGTTCATCGAGAAACTCATGAAACAGTCCGATGGCATTAGAACCGCCTCCCACACAAGCTAAGAGAATATCCGGCAGTCCTCCCCATTTTTCCTGGGCCTGACGACGGGTTTCTTGACCAATGATGGCGTGAAAATCGCGGACTAACATGGGATAGGGATGAGGCCCCGCCACCGAGCCTAAAATATAGTGAGTGGTTTCTACATTCGTGACCCAATCTCTGATCGCTTCAGAAGTGGCATCTTTGAGGGTTCCTGTTCCGGCGGTGACAGGTTGAACTGTTGCCCCTAATAGTTTCATACGAAACACATTTAAGGACTGTCGTTCCATGTCATGAATGCCCATGTAGATGATGCACTCTAAACCAAACCGAGCGCAAGCCGTTGCCGTTGCCACCCCGTGTTGTCCGGCACCTGTTTCTGCAATAATGCGCTGTTTGCCCATGCGCTTGGCTAAAATG
Source organism: Cyanothece sp. BG0011 (assembly GCF_003013815.1). Lineage (GTDB taxonomy): Bacteria > Cyanobacteriota > Cyanobacteriia > Cyanobacteriales > Microcystaceae > Crocosphaera. The sequence continues at coordinate 50,323 of NZ_PRLH01000092.1, forward strand.
ACTTGACCGAGGGCATTGTTAATTTTGTGGGCTCCGGTATGGTTTAAATCTTCCCGTTTTAGATAAATTTGGGGACCGGTGCCATCAGGACGACGATAATGTTCACTCAAGCGTTCAGCAAAATAGAGGGGGCTAGGACGACCGACATAATCAGTTAATAGGTTGATCAGTTCCGCCCTGAAAGATAAATCATCTCGATATTGATGATAGGCAGTTTCTAGTTCTTTGAGGGCGGGCATCAAGGTTTCAGGGACATATTTACCGCCAAACTGACCAAATCTTCCTAACTTATCGGGATTTTGACTTGAAATTGTAGGCTTTTGAATGCTTACCATGATATTTTTATGATTAAAAATTGAGCAAGTTGAGACAAGAAATAGGGAACAAGGGAGCAGTGAGTCATCCCGTTACCCTAAACTGCCGGCAGGAACCTGACAAAGGGCAGATTTTAGACTTTGAGCCAGTTTTTCGACTGCTTGCAGTCCTTGAGTCGGAGAACTGTTGTTTAAACGTTTGACAAATGCGCTGCCGACAATGACCGCATCTGCGCCCCATTCTTGAACTTGACGGGCTTGTTCAGGGGTAGAAATGCCAAATCCCACCCCAATGGGTTTATCCGTAATTTGTCGTATTTGCGGTAGTAAGGTTTGGACTCTGGTTTCCATGGCAGAACGAACTCCTGTCACCCCCGTTACACTGACAAAGTAGATAAAGCCTTGAGACTGAGTGGCGATCGCCTTAATGCGTTCAGGGGAACTGGTGGGGGCAATTAACAAAGTGAGATCAATGCCATGCTCAGCAGCCGTATTGATGACTTCGGAGGATTCTTCTAGGGGTAAATCAGGAATAATCAGACCTTTGACCCCTGCACGGGCAATTTGTGCCATAAATGTCTCAATACCGCGATAAAAAATAGGATTATAATAGGTAAAGAGGATAATAGGAGCTTGTAAGCGAGGGCTGAGAGTTTGCACTAGATCAAGCACTGGTTCTAAGCGAGTGCCTCTTTGCAGGGCGCGGGTAGCAGCCGCTTGAATTACTGGCCCATCAGCTAAGGGGTCGGCATAGGGAACCCCCAGTTCGATAAAATTGGCTCCGTTACGATCTAAGATTTGTAAGGCTTTTGCGGTGGTTTCTAAATCAGGATCTCCTGCTGTAATAAAGGGAATTAAGGCACATTGTTTGTCTTGTCTTAGGGTTTGGAAATGGCGAGAAATAGTAGTCATGTTACTTAAAATACAGAAAGTTAACTGATGGCTGATGCCAGGGGTTGATAAAGGTTGATAACTGCTTTTTCCCAGTCAGATTGTTTAATGAGAGATTCTCCGACTAATACGCCGTTAGCCCCTGCTTTGGCGACTCTTTCTAAATCAGTATGAGTATGAATGCCTGATTCACTGATAACAGTAATGTCCAACTTTTCTAACTGTTCACGTCTTTGGTTGATTAACTGTTCAGTGGTTTCGAGATCAACGGTAAAATTTTCTAAATTGCGATTATTAATGCCGAGTAAATGCACCCCAGATAAACCGAGGACTCGGTCAAGTTCTTTGAGGGTATGCACTTCAACTAAGGCATCCATGTCTAAAGAATGGGTTAAGTTGAGCAACATCTGTAGGTCTTGATCCGACAAAATAGCAGCGATGAGTAAGACCGCATTGGCCCCTCTCGCACAGGCTAAATAAATTTGATAAGGATCGATAACAAATTCCTTACAGAGTAGTGGCAGAGAGCTAACGGCGCAAATTTGCAGTAAATAATCGAAACTTCCGCCAAAAAATTGATTATCCGTTAAAACTGATAGACAAGTCGCCCCTCCCCGTTGATAAGCCAAAGCAATTTCAACAGGATTAAAATTAGGGCAAATAATGCCACGACTCGGAGATGCTTTTTTGACCTCTGCAATAAGACTCGGTTGATTGACATTTTTTTCAATTGCCCGACGAAAACTCCCTTGTTTAAAAAGGGGTTTAATCTGTTTTTGCAGGTCACTTAAAGGGACTTGCAGTCGCATTTGAGCCACTTCTTGTTCTTTGTACCAGACGATCGCTTCTAAAATATGACGGGGTTGAGCGTCAGGGGGAGCGATCGCATAATTAGGGGTTTCTAAACGACGACGAATTTGCATGATGATGAAAAATAAATAAAAAGGGACAAAAACCAAGAAATTACTACTTTCTAACTTCCGTTTTTTCACTTTTTGGGTGTAATACTTCAGGTTTAGCCGATTTGGTGTAAGTTTCGATTACATTTTTGATAATTCCCAGTCCAACGCCTCCCCCTAGGGTCATAATAGATTCGGGGTGAAACTGAACTGCTGCGATCGGTAGGGTTTGATGCTCAATAGCCATGATGACTTGATCCTCTGAAAAAGCAGTGACCTTAAATTCATCAGGCAACTTCTCAGGAAGGGCATATAAAGAGTGATAGCGACCCACTGTAAAGGAAGTCGGCAGATTTTTAAACAAGGCTGAAGAACTCGCAGTCACTGAAACTAAAGAGGTTTTACCATGTTGAGGATAGGATAAAGTGCCTAACTCTCCTTTGAAGGCTTCAACAATTCCTTGTAATCCTAAACAAACCCCAAAAATAGGTAATTTTCTTTCAATACAAGCATCAACCATTGTAGGAACCTCAAATTCTCCCGGACTTCCGGGGCCAGGAGACAACACCACGAGATCCGGTGACATTTTATCTAACATCGCCAGAGCAAAATCATGGCGTACGGTGGTTACGATAGTTCCTGCCTGACGCAGATAGTTGGCTAACGTATGAACAAAAGAATCTTCATAGTCAATTAACAAAACCCGTTTGGCTGAAGAAGTGAGTTTGAGGTTAATGGACAGACCCTCGCCGTTTTCACAGTCTTCTAAAGGTTGAGGAGTTGCGCCTAAAGTTTGAAACAGGGCTGCCGCTTTAGTTAAAGTTTCTTGTTCTTCAGCTTCAGGAATAGAGTCATAGAGAAGGGTTGCCCCGACTCTTACCTCGGCAATTGAATCTTTTTGGCGTATGGTGCGTAAAATTAACCCAGTGTTAAGATTCCCATTAAACGCTAAATAACCCACTGCTCCCCCGTACCAACGGCGCGGACTGCGTTCATTTTGCTCAATAAACTGTATAGCCGAAGGTTTGGGTGCGCCGGTGACTGTAACTGCCCAAGTATGGCTTAAAAAGGCATCTAAAGCGTCAAATTCGGGTCTAAGAATACCTTCAACATGATCCACCGTATGAATTAAATGACTGTACAATTCAACTTGACGACGGCCAATCACTTGCACCGAACCCGGTTCACAAATACGGGATTTATCATTGCGGTCAACATCGGTACACATGGTTAACTCAGCTTCATCTTTATGAGAATTGAGTAACTCGCGAATTCGCAGCGCGTCATCAATGGCATCTTCTCCCCGACTAATAGTGCCACTAATAGGACAAGTTTCGACAGTTTGACCTTCTACGCGCACAAACATTTCAGGAGAAGCACCGACAAGATATTCACCCCCTAAATTAAAAATAAAGCCGTAGGGACTCGGATTGATTTGTTGTAGGGTTTGAAATAATTGGCTTGGGGCAGTTTCACAGGTTTGGAAAAAGCTTTGAGAAGGAACTACTTCAAATAAGTCACCACGGACAAAATAATCTCGGGCCTTTTCTACTTGCTGAGCATATTCTCCTGGTTGGTGATCCGAAATTTGGGATAAAGGTAGCCGTTTGCCCCGATAATCAACCATTTCACCAATTCGAGGCAAGCCTTGAGTATCCCCAAAATAGGTACTAAATTCATATTGACAACAGTAAGCCCGTTGTAGATAATAATCCACAATGACTAATTCATCGGGTAAATATAGCACTAAATCCCGTTGATCGGCTGCACGAGATTGATGTTTTTTAATTGGCTCAAACTGAAAGACTAAATCGTAAGCAAATGCCCCATAAAGACCTAAATGTTTATCGTCTTGACTGTGAAATATTTGGCTAATTTCTCTAATAATGGTAAAAACCGAGGGTTGCTTACTTCTGTGTTCTTCAGAGAAAAATTCTTGGCTTTTTTGAACCGAACCCGTAATTGCATCTTTATCAATAATGACTTTCTCAAGCTGAGAATGGGTGCAAAGATGTCGAGCCATATAAGGCAAAAGCCTAATTCCTCGTTCATTATGAGCTTTTATGGTAAAGGTGCGATCCTGAGTGGATAATTCAAGGGGAGGATTAACGAATCCAATCGCCCATCGTTTGTAGCGTCCTGGATATTCATAACTACTACTGAGTAAGCCTCCCCGTTGAGAGTCTAGGCAAGATAGTATATTTTTGAGAGCAGTATCTTTATCCATTTCAATGATTGAACGAGATACTTGAATACCGCCTTGGGTTACATAACAATAGCTGTCTGTCATCATGAAATACTTTTAAAGATTACTTGTAATAGAGTTAATAGAGATAAAAACGGGTTTATCTACTCGATGTAATTAAACTTATCTCTGCTGTTTCGTTAGTACAGTTAACTTGTAGTTTAATCAGCATTATTTTTTTAGACAATGAACAAACTTTAGATAAAAGTATCTATTTTTTATTAGAACATTAACTATAACTTTAGATAGAGATTGTCTTAATCTTGAGTAAGATAGAAAAAAATATTGTTAAAAATTTATACAGCCAAAGTCTTGTTATAACTGATTCTCAGCTATTCTTGCCATTCATTTTAGTTCGGCTAATTTCTGCCAATCTATAAATTTTGAATAAGTGTCAAAAGATAGTTCATTGTTTTTTGCTGTCTAAGTTAATTAATCTTTGACATAGTAAACAAGCACTTGACTTAAATCATTTTTTGATTTTCTGATCCCTATCCATGCCCAACCATTAGAGATGTAAATCTTTACCAAAATTAGCCTTGATTTTAAATTTTGAGGATTAATGAGTTGTGCAAACACATAAGTTTGGAAGATCAAAGATTGTTCATCAAATAGAGATGTTTATGGTTGAAATGATGAATTTTAATATCGATCAAATCTATGGTCGTGCATGGTGCTTTCACTAATGTTTTGGAGGTTTTATGTCTGAAAGTGTAGAGAGTCAAAACCCATTTTCAGAGGTTGGCAACTCCCTCATTGATGACCTCACTAGGGTCAGTAACCTTCCTCCCTTTGCTGGAGGAGGCATTCCTTCCTTTATGGGAGATGACGGTAGTGTAATTTCAAACCCAAATTTTACCCCCGAAGGTAATAACAATGACACCAACGGTAACGGTAACTGGTACTTTAGTGACAGTAATCAAACCAACGGTAACGGTAATTGGTATTTTGGCAGTGGTAATACGACCACGGGTAATGGCAACTGGTATATAGGCAGTAATAACAATCTTACAGGTAATGGAAACCGTCCCAGTGGAAGCGGTAACAGTATTACAGGTAATGGAAATCGTCCCAATGGCGATAACAATACGATTACCGGTAATCGCGTTCTGACGACAGAAGACGGACAAATAATTTTTGGTAACGGCGATCGCTATTTTCTCACGGATGCGAATGGCAATGTCTCTTTAATCAGTGACGAATCTGCCAGTGATCCTAACTATGAAAACGATCCTAACTATGAATTTGATTTAGAAAATGACAACACAGCAGCGGATAGTTCAGTTTCTATGAATATGACTTCTTTTTCTATGATGAACGGTAATCCTTTCGGTGGTAATCCTTTCGGTGGCGGTACTGGAGGCGGGAACCCTTTTGGTGGCGGTACTGGAGGCTTCGGCGGTGGTTCCGGCGGTGACGATAATGGTGAGGGTTCAGATAACTCTGAGATGCTAGAACAACTTCGCCGTAGTCCTTTTGGACGTTTATTTGAGATTCCTGGATTTGAAATCGACGATCCAAGCGATATCTTTGGTAACGCAGGCGGTACTGGAGGGGGTAATCCTTTCGGTGGTGGTACTGGAGGAGGTAATCCTTTCAGTGGTGGTACTGGAGGAGGTAATCCTTTCGGTGGCGGTACTGGAGGCGGTAACCCTTTCGGTGGTGTAGCTTCTTCTAGCAGTACCGTTACTTCCTCGGAGGAAAGCGAAGATTCAAGCGATAATCCTTTTGCAGGGGGTGAAAATCCCTTTGGAGATGATAATCCTTTTTCAGGTATCGGTAATCCTTTTGCAGGAGAAGAACTAGCCTTTGAAATTGATGGAGATGGCTACTTACTGAAAAATTCAGACAATCAATGGTATCTCAGCGACGATGACATGATCGATGAGAATGACCAATTATTGTTTAATGGCAATAACGTCTTCGGTGGTGGTAATCCTTTCGGAGAAGGTGAAAGTCCTTTTGGAGAGGGTGAAAATCCTTTCGGAGGGGGTGAAAATCCTTTTGGTAATCCCTTTGAAGGCGAAGAAGTTGCCATTTCCATCCCAGGAGACGGTTATTTGCTCAAAGATGCAGAAAACCAATGGTATCTTAGTGAAGATGACATGGTTGATGAAGCAGACGAACTTTTATACGGTGGCAGCAATCCCTTTACAGGGGGTGGCGATGGTGAAAATCCCTTTCCTGGCGGTAATTTTGGTAATCCTTTCGCCGGGGAAGAAGGAGAAGAATTAGCAATTTCTATACCAGGAGACGGCTATTTACTCAAAAATGCAGAAAATCAATGGTATCTCAGCGAAGACGACATGGTAACTGAGGATGACCAATTACTTTTTGAGGGTGCCAATGTCTTTTCTGGTGGTAGTGGTTCTTTCGGAGACGGTGACAACCCCTTTGGGAGTGGCGAAAATCCTTTTGGTGGTGGCGAAAATCCCTTTGCAGGAGGCGAAAATCCTTTTGCGGGGGGTGAAAGTCCGTTTGGTTAATGGGCTAAACACACTTTAGTAACTATCTGAGGCGATTAAACATGAACGAAGAAATGATGAACGGTGAATACACCTTTGATTTTGTCTTCAATTTCGATGAAGCAGATTATCCCACTGAAGATGATTATACCTATGATTTTGAAGATTCAATCACTGGGGAATATCCTACCGAGGATGATTACACCTATGATTTCGATGACCTCTTAAATGGAGGCAATGGAGATTATCCTACTGAAGATGACTTCACCTATGATTTCGAGGGATTAGTTATGGGTAATTATCCGACAGAGGATGATTATACTTATGATTTCGATTTTTCTGGTGGAATGGGTGACTCTCCTGACAATGGAGGAAGTCCTTTTCCTGGAAATGGTGGGTCCTCTAATGGAGGCAGCATGATGGGCGGCAGCCTTCCTTTTGCTGTTGATGCTAGCGTCATGTAACGCCCTAATCAAACAATCGGAGTGAGTGACTTGTCTTCATTTTGCCTACTAATTGCTTAATAAAACGAATTTTTGCAACCAGCTAAGCAAACCGCCATTTTTCTCAATCCTACGCTCTAGTCGTTAAGCTCCAGCTTTCTCTCACCCTAAGTAACTGACAAGTCTATAAGAAAATGACACAAAACTACTCTCAACCAACTTCTCCTAAAGCAGTCTCTGCTAAAACTAACAGCAACAGGAATCATCACAGCGAGCAACTTATCGCAAAACGGATTGTATTTCAGCCTTCCTCTAAGGATGGCCAAAAAAAGGATGATGTTGTTTCACTAACGGTTGCTCAGGCCATTGTCAAAGTCCTAGAAGATATCGGTGTACGCCAAGCTTTTGGGGTTTCTGGTGGCGCAATGGCAACCTTGTGGGCTGCGCTTTCTAATAGTCCGTTAATTGATGTCATTCACTGTCGCCATGAAGGAGGAGCCGCCTTTGCTGCAACAGAAGCTTACTTTAGTAGTGGGCGTCCGGTGGTAGTTTTCACCACTGCTGGCCCTGGCATTACTAATGCCCTCACCGGACTGTTAGCAGCACGGGATGAAGGGGCTAAAGTGATTCATCTTTCTGCTTGTACCTCGGCCCCTCAACGGGGACGTTGGGCAATCCAAGAGACGAGTAGTTACACCTTACCTACGGGGGGAATTTTTACCTCTGGTGCGCTGTTTCACTACGGGACAGTTGTGGAGTCTCCTAAAGAACTCCCTCAAATTGCTCGGAGACTAGGGTTAGGGTTAGCTCAACCTGGTGGTTTTGTCGCTCATATTAGCATTCCGACACGAATGCAATCAACACCGATTGAAACCCCTTTACCCCTGGTTAATAGTGCTGTTGCTTTGCCTGTTCCTAGCCAACATACCGTCACGAAAGTTGCCGAACACCTCTGTGAAGGGCCTTTCGCCATCTGGGTTGGCTTTGGGGCGCGTCATGCGGCGGATTCCATTCGTCAACTGGCTCAGAGAACAGGGGCAGCGGTGATGTGTTCCCCTCGGGGTAAAGGGATTTTTCCAGAAACTCATCCCCAGTTTATCGGGGTCACAGGATTAGGGGGTCATGACTCGGTGGCTACCTATATGCAGCAGCATCGTCCTTTACGAACCTTGGTTTTAGGGACTCGTTTGGGTGAGCCAACTTCTTTTTGGAATGAAAAGATGATCCCTCCTCAAGGGTTTATTCATGTTGACGTTGACCCGAAAGTGCCTGGGGTGGCTTATCCTTTTGCCCCAACCCTTCCTATTGTTGCTGATGCTGATATTTTTGTGAAAGCATTGTTGGAGGTACTTCCCGAAACTTCAGGGCAAACTATTAATTATCCTAATCCTGAATCTATCGAAGTTGAAGGAGAGTCCGACAATGGCGTTCGTCCTGAAATTTTGATGGAAATGGTTCAAAAGGTGGTGATTGATGGCAGTGATGCTGTGGTTTTGGCTGAGTCGGGTAACTCTTTTACCTGGTCTACCCATTTATTGCGCTTTAATGAGGCTAAGCGTTACCGTGTGAGTACCGGAGTGGGTTCGATGGGACACAATGTTACGGGTGTTATTGGTGCAGCCATGGGACGAAAAGGCAAGGCGGTTACTATTGTCGGTGATGGAGCGATGTTGATGAATAGTGAAGTCAGTACGGCGGTTAAATACCAAATTCCGGCGGTTTGGATTGTGCTAAATGATGCCCGTTATAATATGTGCTATCAAGGTATGTCAATGCTCGGTTTGACCGGGGCTGATGCCATGTTTCCTCAAACGAATTTTAGGGCGATCGCTAATGGCATGGGTGCAAAGGGTATTACTGTCGAAACAGAGTCTCAACTTGAAGAGGCACTTAAAGGTGCAATGGCCTTGGATGAACCGGTTGTCATTGATGTCTATATTGATGCGACGCGACTGGCTCCTTCTAAAGGACGAAATAAGGGGTTAGGAGCGCAAGGGGTCAAATTTCGCCGTCAAGAGCCGAAAAAAGGATCTCAAGTTTCTTTTCCTTTAGTTTAGTTCGAGACTGGAGGACTGGGAGAAAAAAAGCCATTAATTGACTTTTTCCATGGGTGCTTGTTTTATCACCCTGTCACCCCAAAATATATTTTTTAACATTGAGGAAAGCAAGAGTGAAGCTTTTTGAAACAGTCACGCAAATGGGTCATGAGCAAGTGCTTTTTTGCCATGACAAAGATCACAATCTTAGGGCAATTATTGCCATTCATAATACAAATTTAGGGGCAGCCATGGGAGCAACCCGTTTGTTCCCTTATCAGAGCGATACAGATGCTTTAAATGATGCTTTGCGCTTAAGTCGAGGCATGACTTATAAGGCGGCTTGTGCCAATCTTCCTGTGGGAGGAGGGAAAGCGGTTATTATTGCCCATCCTCAAGATAAAACTAAGGATTTATTACGAGCTTATGGACGATTTGTTGATCGTTTAAATGGTCGTTTTATTACGGGTCAAGATGTTAATTTATCCCCTGATGATGTCCGAGAAATTAATAAAGAAACGTCCTATGTTGTAGGAACCCAAGAAAGATCAGGGGGACCGGCTCCAATTACGGCTAGAGGGGTTTTATTAGGGATTAAAGCGGCGGTTTCTCACCGGTGGCAACAGGAAAATTTACAGGGTTTAAGGGTTGCTGTACAAGGGTTAGGCAATGTGGGCAAAAATCTTTGTCAACATTTACATGATCACGGTGCAAAACTTTTTGTCTGCGATCTTGATCCGAAGAAAACGGCTGAAATGAAACGTCTTTATGGGGCAACAATTGTCGAACTAGAAAAGATTTATGGTTTGGATGTGGATATTTTTTCTCCTTGTGCTATGGGGGGAATTTTAAATGAGTTTACTATTCCTCAGTTACAAGCTTCTATTGTAGCTGGAGCAGCGAATAATCAGCTTAAAAATGAAGGGTTAGATAGTTGTTTATTACAGGAAAAAGAGATTCTTTATTGTCCCGATTATGTGATTAATGGAGGAGGTTTGATTAATGTTTATAATGAGATGATTGGTTACGATGAGATCAAAGTTTTTCAACAATTGAATAATATTTATAACAGTTTGTTGGAAATTTTCAATATTGCTAAAACTGAAAAAATCACTTCTTTTGAAGCGGCTCAGAAATTAGCAGAAAAAAGAATCATGAATGTCAAAGTTAAACAAGTAGCGTAAAAAAAATGGAAGAAAATACTTTTGCAACTTCAGCTTACATTGCAAATTCACCCGAAATCGTTTTTAATTATCTCTGTAGCCTGGAAAATCTCAATGATTGGACGCTTTACAGTCGCATGATTGAAAAAATTGATGATCAGACTTGGTTAGGTACAGCTTCAGGCTATCAAAATAATCTTTATTATCACGTTCGACCCATTGAAAATGCTTCTTTTCGGGGCATAGAATGGCATTGTGGGTTTGAATATCAAAAATATTTTCAAGTTTATCCTGTGTTACTATTTCCCCCTGAGTATATTGAACCAGGTACGGAGGAAAAAGGGGTTTACTTCCATTGGTTGAGTTTTATTGACCCAAAACGACGGACACCGATGATTATGCAAGGTATTGAAACGGTGCATACATCTGAATGTCGCTCTCTTAAAGCTATTTTAGAACGTCAAGCAGGACAAACTCAAGCTATCTCAGGACGTTATCGTATTGAAACTGATACGATATATGTTAATGCACCGGTAGAATTAGGTTTTGAGTATCTCAAAGATTTACGTAATATGGACGACTGGGCGCATTTATTACGGGCTAAGGGTAAGATAAATCCTACTCAGGGGACATTTTTGGATGAATATGACCAAATTGTCGAAGTTGAGTTCATTAGTCACGATTTAAACAATTATTATTTAATTGAACAAAATTTCTTTTATCCTCAACAGAACTTTATGCAACGTTGTCCGACGCTCTTAGTTCCTTGTTTCTATGCGTTTGGTGATGATGATGCACAAGGGTTTATTCAACACCGTATTACTTTCTGGCCGATAGGTCAATCTTTCTCTCATGGAAAGTTGCAAATTCAGGATTATGGTGCAGAAAGCATGAATATTAAGCGATTGTTGGAAGCAAAAGCAGGAAATACGGACAGTTTTGCTAAAGGAATGAGCTATCAGCTTGAATCTCCCTCTCCTTCTTTGGCTTCTGTTTAGTGACTCCCTTCCTTTACCCCCCTCTTAAAGGGGGAATAACTCTCTAACTTATCAATATGTACAACTCATATCTTGCACCTTCGATAACACCCCCCACACCCCCCTTTATAAGGGGGGCAGGGGGGGTAGGCAAGAGGCAAGAGCGGTGAGACCCCGCGCCTTCGCATCTGCGCAAGGAAACGCTCACCAAGACAGGCAAGAGTGTTTTATTTTGACGCTAACTTATTACAAATTGATTGCCTTCTCGGTAATTATTAAGTTTACTTGTTCTGGTGCAAGATGTCAGTTGTATTGATTGTTAATTAATGTTAGTTAAAACAGCAAAAAATTTAATTTTTAATTGTGAAATGAAAAAAAGGATCAAAAGGTTATTTATTGTTTGTTTGACTTCTAGTTCAATAATATTAGCACCCGCTTCTCAAGTAACGGCACTTAATTTTACTTATTCTCAAACGTTTGATAGAAATGAGCAAGGACAACTTGAAATTAAATCAAATTTAGAGATTAATAATGCTAGAAATATTTATATTTTAGATGGGATTAACAACAGCGTTGAAATCTTTTCTCAAGTTGATGAGTTAAAGGCTTTTCAATCTAATTTTTTATCAACTAATGATAAAATATTTAGTGATTCTGAAAATAATGTCTATCTCATTGACGGAATTAATAACAGTTTAATTGTTAATCCAATAGCCAATAATAATCAAGGGGTTAATGGTGGGGGAAATATCTACTATATTAATGGTTTTAATAATTATTTAGGGGAGATTAGTTTTAGTGAAAGTTCAGGGGGGGTTATTGAGACATTTAACTGGTCTAAAAACTTAGTATCTGGACAATCTTCTCAGCCTTATTGGTCTAGCGAAATGGCAACAGAAGGAGCTAATAATATCTATGGAGTTGATGGGATTCATAATCGATTACAAGGAATTTCTTTTTCTTCTAATGAAACAGGAAACTTTTATGTTGTCGATGGATTAAATAATTCTTTTAATGTTTTTAATTCTTATCAAGGATTGAATAGAGATGGACAATTAAATTGGAATAAAAATTTAGTCTCAGATGGCGAAGGTAATCTATCTTGGTTGAATGAAGTAACGTCTAATGCTACAAAATCTCTGTTTCAACTTGATGGTATTAATCAAACTGTTCAGCGTTCTCTACTTAACCAAAATTATGATTATCTCTATTCTTTAGATGGCATTAATAATCAACTACAAATTTTACCGCCTGAGCCTTCTCTTTTTTCTTTATTTAATATTTTAAATCAAAATAATGATAATCAATGGCAATGGTTTACTGATGAAGAAGTTCCTGCTTGGGATGCAGGGAATGAATCAGAATTTGAAGTTGAGCCTTCTTTGATCTCTTTTTTCTCAAATTTTGCTAGTAATAATCAATCTATTTCTTTTCCTGAAAATTTAAGTTTAGAAGAATTAGAAACGATTTTCGGTAGTGCTTTCGGGGAAGAAAATTCTTTTAATTTACAATTTTTTGAGTTACTTACATTACTGTCTAATAATGAACAATTGAGTTTGACAGATTTTTTGAATAATGATTCGTTATCATCCTTTAATTTTAATGATATTTTTATCACTGAAGAAACTCAGAATTCTCCACCACAAACATTGGTGTCTGTGCCTGAACCATCCTTTAATTTTGGCTTAGGATTTTTCGGATTACTCAAACTAATTTATCTTTTTAAAAAATACCATGAACCCAATCAAAAAACATAAAATACTTGGCTTTTAACACAAACAAAATCTTCTAAAACTTTTGAAAAATTTGAGAGAATAAACATGGACAAATCTACTGAAAATGTGATAAATTTATTAGAGTATTGGTTATCACAACAACTAGAATTTGATAGCTGGCAATGGCTTAACCAAAAAAGACAACAAATTACTAAAGGTGTCTCTAAAAAAATCTTATTTTTGACCTTTAGTTCTGTGTCTCGTTATATTGGTAAAACAGATTTAAAATTATTACCCAACGATTGGCAAGCCATAGAAAAGGTTCGTTTTGGATGGTTTCCTGGACATTGGAGCCTTGATCAAACGGCTCGAACCCTGTTAATTTTATCTTTTGCTCATGAAAGTCCCCAAGACTATTTTTACACCCTTGAGCAAATCTTTAACACGGCTGATATGGAGGAATTAGTAGCTCTTTATCAAGCTTTACCCCTTGTTCCCTATCCTCAACAGTATCGTCTTCGTGCTGCAGAAGGGCTACGATCTAACATGGTTGCTGTTTTTAATGCAGTAGCTTTACATAATCCTTATCCTGCCGAATATTTTGATGATTTAGCTTGGAATCAAATGGTCTTAAAAGCCCTCTTTGTTGAAAGTCCTTTGCGCCTTATTAATGGTTTAGAGCGTCGTGTTAATCCTCAACTGTTGCAAATGTTAATTGATTATGCTCACGAACGTCTAGCAGCGCAACGCTCTGTCTCTCCTGAACTGATACATTTAGTCAAAAAGTTTGGAAATTCAACGATGATGGCTGATTTAGAGCAGAATTTTTCCACTGTCAGCCACTAACCAACCTCAAACATTAAAAAACTTTTGATCACTCACCCATATTAATGTCATGATGTATATCGATCCTCATATTCATATGTCTTCTCGCACCACTGATGATTATCAAGCCATGCAAAAAGCGGGAATTGTAGCCGTTATTGAACCTGCTTTTTGGTTAGGACAACCGCGCACTAGCGTTGACTCTTTTCGAGACTATTTTAGTAGTTTAGTGGGTTGGGAAAGATTTCGCGCTGGACAGTTTGGTATTCGCCACTACTGCACTATCGGACTCAACTCCAAAGAAGCGAATAATGAAGCCTTAGCTGAGGCGGTGATGGAACTGTTACCCCTCTATCTCTGTAAAGAGGGAGTCGTCGCTATTGGAGAAATTGGCTATGATGATATGACCCCCACAGAAGATAAGTATTTTCGAGCGCAACTCGAACTCGCCAAAGAAACCGATATGCTGGTTCTGGTACATACCCCTCACCGCAACAAAAAAGCAGGGACTAGCTACAGCATGAATGTTTGTCTCGAACACGGTTTAAAGCCTTCTCAAGTGATTATTGACCACAATAACGAAGAAACTGTTCAAGAAGTCCTAGATCGTGGCTTTTGGGCTGCTTTTACCATTTATCCCCATACCAAGATGAGTAATGCTCGCATGGTTGAAGTGGTGCGTCATTATGGTTGCGATCGCATTATTGTTGATAGTAGTGCTGACTGGGGAGTTAGTGACCCCTTAGCGGTTCCCAAAACTGCACAATTAATGATTGAGCGAGGCATTCCTAAAACCCATGTGCAAGCGGTGTGTTATCAAAATGCGTTAACCGCTTATGGTCAAAGTGGTCAGATAAAGGAACAAGACTGGTTAAACCCTCCGGCTGTGGACCAACGTCAGCTATTTAGTGGTAACTCGGTATTACGGGGACAAACGCCAGTAATAAGCAATGAACAGCCTCGTAACCCTGTTTTAATTGAATAGCCTTTTTATTTAATCTTTCTCCCTCTGCTCACGTCTGATTTCTAAATGATAAACATGATACAACTATCAACGACAAGGGAAACATTAAAGTTCCCTCAGAAAATTTTAGCCTATGTGCAGTTAATGCGTCCTGCTAATATTGTGACGGCATGGGCTGACATTTTAGCAGGATTAGCGGTTTCTGGCATTTTATTTGATGATTTTGCCATTTTAGCTTGCTTAATGATAGCGACAACTGGACTTTACGGCGGCGGAATTGTTTTTAATGATGTATTTGATGTCAAACTTGATTCCCAAGAACGTCCCGAACGTCCTCTTCCTAGTCACCGCGCTTCTTTGGGGGGTGCCATTACCCTTGGGTGTTCTCTATTTTTGTTAGGTATTGGGGCAACAGTATATGTATCTTTTATAAGCACAATTTTAGCGGTTTCTGTTGCCGTCTTAGCCCTCATTTATGATACTTGGGGCAAACATCATCCTCTACTAGGCCCTTTGAACATGGGTTTATGTCGCGGTGGTAATTTATGGTTGGGCATGAGTGCATCTGTTTCTATTGTGCAAGAGAAATGGTATCTGGCCTTAATTCCTATTACCTATATTGCGGCCATAACGGCTATCTCTCGAGGAGAGGTTAAAGGAGGTCAACGAATCACTGGAATTGTCTCTTTAGGACTGTTAACAGGGGTTTTAGGGGGATTACTTAGTTTAAACTGGATTTTTGCAGATTATTCTTTAGCAATGTTGCCTTTTTGGGTTCTTTTCGCTGTCATGCTCTTACCTTCTTGGATAAACGCAATGAGTCATCCTGATGCTGAGAATATTCGCCGAGCGGTCAAAATGGGGGTTATTTCTCTGATTATTCTCAATGCCACCATTGGGGCCATATTCGGTGGTCTGACGGCAGGATTATCAATTTTGCTATTATTTCCCCTTTCTAAGTCCCTTGCACAGTTATTTAGTGTTACCTAACGTCTTTTACCCATATCTTGCACCTTCGATAATCCCCCCACACCCCCCACACCCCCCTTTCAAAGGGGGGCAGGGGGGGTAGGGGGCAGGGGGGGTAGGGGGCAGGGGGGGTAGGCAAGGGTTCTCCCCCTCACAAAAGGGGGAGTTAGAGGGGGTGGCAAGAGTATTTCATTTTGACGCTAACTTGTTCACAATTGATTACCTTCTCATGATTATTAAGTTTTCTTGTACTGATGCAAAATGTTACTTTTACCGAGTTTAAAAAACGATGATTGTTGATATTTTTTATGATACTGCTTGCCCTTGGTGTTGGATTAGTTTTCAACATTTATTGACGGCACTACAACAATGGCAAGGTGAACCTATTACCTTACAATGGCATCCCTATCTACTTAATACTAAGATTTCCCCTAAAAAACCTGAATTTCATCAACTAATGAAAAAACGAAAAATACTACAAACAGAAGAACTGAATCAATTATATAAGTGTTTGCAACAACAAAAAATATCAAGGAGAATCAGAGTTGATTTTAATAAAATTCGGTTAGGGGTTAATACAAAACTGTCTCATCAATTAGTTATTTTAATGCCAGAAGAAAAAAAAGCGAGCATGGTTAAAAAGATTTACCGATCTTTTTTTGAAAAGGGGTTAAATATTGGAGATCGTGATATTCTACTGTCAATTGCCGAAGACTTTGGACTGAATATTGATGAAGTGAAAAGAAGTTTATTCAATCAAGAACTTGAAAAACAAATTATTAAAGATACTACCTTAGCTCGTCTCAGGGGTATTATGAATGTTCCCTTTTTTATCATCAATAAGCAGTTTAAAATATATTTTTCTCAATCTCCTAATATTTTTATTCGTTCCTTAAATCGAGCGTCTTTCATTTCTTCTTTAAACCCTCCTTACTATCATTAATTATTGATACCTGTTCAACCAAGTCTCTTAATCTATCCTCTAGAAAATTACTTTTTTTAAAACCGATGACTTTCAGCATTTCTTCTAATACCCAAAAAAGCAATAGTTTTCCTGCTATTCAACAACAAATTCCCGTAACCTTTAAGTATGCAGTTCATTTTACCCAAGATATTTTTAATATCAAAAATCCTTTATTAGCCCAAACCATTGCCGCAGACGGAACCGCAACCGTTAAAAAAGCGATCGCAGTGGTAGATTCTGGATTATTATGTCATTGTCCCCAACTGCTTAACCAAATTAAAGACTATGCTCAGTGGTATCATCAAGATATACGGCTCTCCTTAGACCCAATTCCAGTAACAGGAGGAGAACAAGCAAAAAATGAAGCAAAATTTGTTGAAAATCTGCACGCTTGGATAGAACGCGCTCACTTATGTCGTCATTCTTACATTTTAGCCATTGGTGGGGGTGCTATCCTAGATATGGTAGGTTATGCTGCAGCAACAGCCCATCGAGGTATTCGACTGATTCGTATTCCAACAACAGTATTGGCTCAAAATGATTCGGGTGTTGGGGTGAAAAATGGCATCAATGCTTTTAATAAAAAGAACTTTTTAGGGACCTTTGCTCCTCCTTATGCAGTGATTAATGACTGCAATTTTTTGACAACCCTCGATGAGCGAGACTGGCGTTCTGGCATTGCAGAAGCGGTCAAGGTGGCCTTAATTAAAGATAGGGCTTTCTTTGAGGAGATTAAAACTTATGCTGAGCAACTCGCTGAGCGTAACCTAGTCATCATGCAAAAAATTATCTATCGTTGCGCTCAGTTGCATTTAGCCCATATTGCCAAGGGAGGCGACCCTTTTGAAATGGGTTCATCCCGTCCCCTTGATTTTGGACATTGGGCAGCCCACAGATTAGAGTATCTCACAGATTATCAATTACGTCACGGGGAAGCGGTGGCTATTGGTATTGCTTTAGATAGTACCTATTCTTATTTACTGGGTTTACTCTCTTGGAAAAAGTGTCAGCAAATTATCAATACTTTAAAAACTCTAGGATTTGAGATTTCTATTCCTCAATTAGCGTTAAATAAAGAGACTGATTCTTCTATTAGTTTATTTCAGGGGTTAAAAGAATTTCAAGAACATTTAGGGGGAGAACTTACCATTACTTTATTACAAGATATTGGCCAGGGATTAGAAGTTCATGAAGTTGATATTTCTTTGTATAAACGGGCAGTTTCTTTGTTACAAAATTGGGATAATTAATCGTTAATTATTTATTCACTCATTTTCAGTAGATCACAAAGATCCTCGTCTCCCTGCTCCCCTGCCCCCTGCTCCTCCGCAAGCTTTTATCAGTAAGTTTTCGATCTACTCATTTTACAATATTTATTTGATGCCTAAAAATTAAAATGTTAGTCATTGGTGCTACCGGAAATGTCGGACGAGAAGTTATTAAAACTGCCTTGAACCAAGGACTCAAGCCAGTCGCTGCCGTGCGAAATATTACCAAAGCAAAGAAAGACTTTGGTGAGGATTTATCAATGGTAAAATTTGACTTCTATGACCGTAACACCTGGTTTAAAGCCCTCGAAGCACAAAAATTCCTATTTCTACTACGACCTCCCGCCATTTCAGAGGTTGAGGAGACGTTAAACCCGTTTATTGATGTTGCTAAACAAGCAGGCATTGAACATATTATCTTTTTATCCGTTGCCGGAGCCGAAAAAAATAAATTTATCCCACATCGCAAAGTTGAGGATCATCTTATCTCCCTTGATGCTCATTATACTATTCTCAGACCAGGCTTTTTTGCTCAAAACCTCCAAGATGCCTATCGACTCGATATTATAGAAAGCGATCGCATTATGGTTCCTGCTGGCCATACTCCCGTCAACTGGATAGATGTGCGGGATGTGGCCGAGGTAGCCACATTAATCTTGAGAAACCCCTTTGCTCATGCTGGAAAAGCCTATACTCTCGCTGGGCCAGGACCCGTCCTCTGGGAAGAGGTTGTAGAGAGCCTCAGTGACGTTTTAGGGCGCGATATTCAATACCAAGCCGTTTCTATCCCTCGATATATTTTTCACCTGAAAAAGCGGGGGTTATCAAGGGGTGCGATCATCGTTCAAACGATTATTCATGTTTTACTACGATTGGGTCAAGGTGCGATAGAAGATAATACCCTTGAGCGTCTACTGGGTCATCCTAGCCGAACTATTGAAACTTATATCCGCGAGAATGCAGAGATTTGGCAAATTTAATCACTAATTTTTCTAATAACTAAAAAATCGTCACCCCAAACCAAAAATAGTTCATAGTTTTTTAACTTTTATATCTTCTATCCTATTTTAAGAAGCTGATGATTTGGCTACTAAAATCCACTTTTAACAAGAAAAAACTTAAATTTCTTTTGTTAGTTTGTGGTAATTGCAATTAAAAGATCCAGATATATTTAGTCAAGGGACGAATGAAACTTAAGCAATTTATTTTTACATTTTTGTCAGGTTGTGTGGCGATGGTTTCGGGAACTCAGGTAGCACAAGCTGCGAGTTTTGAAATATTAGCCAGTAATCTTAACAACCCCAGAGGACTCAGTTTCGGCGCTGATGGTAGTATCTATGTCGGAGAAACAGGAACAGGAGGGAATGGTAAATGTCAGCCCTCTCCGAGTACCATGTTTGCTGAGATTTGTGCAGGAAACACAGGTTCTGTTACCAAAATAGGTATTGATGGAACTGTCTCGCGAGTTGTCAATAACTTTGATTCTCTCGCCCTTCAACCGACTCAAGAACAAGGGGCAGGACCACAACAGTTACAATTTGATTCTGAAGGCAATGCTTATCTGTTAACTGGTTATGCTGGTTTTCCGGGCAACCGTGACTTAGAACTTAACCAACTCTCCCAAGGTTTAGAACTGCCCCCCGATCAAGCCTTTATTGCTCCACCTTCAGATCCAGAGGACGTTTTAGGAGCAGACAACTTAGCTAAATTATTTCGCGTTGATCTCGCCACCCAAGAATTGACAGAAATCTTCGATTTTGGTGAATACGAAATATTAAACAATGTTGATGGGGGAGATTTTATCACTAATCCCTACGACTTAGAAATTGCTAACAATCGAGCTTATGTCGTTGATGCGGGTGCTAACGTCATTTACGACTTTAGCTTAGATGGCACCGATGTCAATGCTGTGGCCTCCCTCACTCAGCTTGTGGAAGATGTCGAATTTCCCCCTGGAACAATGATTCCCCCAGAGGAGTTACCGGAAGGAAACCCTGGGGGTATGTCTCCTGATGTGAGAGACTCTGAACCCTTACCAGGGACAATTCTACCAACGACCTTAGAATTACAATCAGTTCCCACAGGGGCAACTATTGGCCCTGATGGAGCTTACTATTTCGGCGAACTCACAGGTTTTCCCTATCCTGAAGGAGAAGCAAGGGTTTTTCGTCTCAATGAAGAGGGGGTTCCTGAAGTCTTTGCCGAAGGATTTACCCAAATTGCTGATATTGTTTTTGACCAAGACGGCAACTTATTAGTCTTACAGTTTGCCGACCTAGCCCAATGGCGGGAAAGTGTTAATGGTAGTTTAGCGGGTTTACCGGGTTCAATTCTTCAAGTCACCCCAGAAGGGATGATTTCTACCTTACTTGATGAAAATATTTTCTCTGCCACTGGGATAGAAGTCGATAATAACGGAGACATTATTTTAGTCAATAACGGGGTAGGAACTCAAGGTGAGGTAGTTCGCGTGACTATGACCCCACCGCCAGGGATAGAGCCTGAATCAGTTCCTGAACCCACTTCTGTGTTGAGTTTGGTGGCATTTGGTGTCGGCTCTCGTTTCCTTTTTAAAGGTAAAAACAAGCAAGTCAGTGACAAAGATTCAGCTTAGTTACCTTTTTTGTGTCGGGTATTGGGTGTGTTCTTATTTCTTTTTATCACCCAATTCCTAATCTCTATTAAAAATTAAATTTCAATCTTTATTAACTGACTTAATTTAGAATTATCATGATCAAAATAGCAAAAGGTTTGTTAGTCGTTTTAGCCAGTGTTGGTTTTTTAGAGATTACCTCTGATGAGAAAGTTCACGCATTATCCTTAGAGTTTGACCGTCAAATTGGTACCCCCGGTTTTGGGCCAGGACAGTTATTTGTGCCTCAAGGTATTGCGGTGCAACCAGGAACTGAAAATGTTTTTGTCAGTAATGGTCGAGGTCTTAACCCTGATGGTTCGTTTAATCCTAATTTAGGCAACCGCATTGAGGTTTTTAGTAATGATGGGATGTATTTACGGTCTGTAGGCAGCGGTGTCTCAGGGTCTCGAGGTGAGGGGTTAGATGAACCAGCTGATATTAAATTTGACCCTATAACCGGAAATGTTTATGTTGGAGACGTTTTCAACAGTGAAATTGATGTCTATAATCCTAATACTGGGGAATTTGTCACCTCGTTTGGCTCTTTTAGTGATCAAGGCCCTGGAGATATTTTCTTTGGCCCAGGGGGTATGGATTTTGATGCAGAAGGCAACCTCTATGTAACTGATTTTAGTGGTGACTTTGTTAATATTTACAACCGAGAAGGGGAATTAGTTGAAGTCTTAGGGGAACTGGGAACCGAATTAGGTCAGTATAATGGCCCTGCTGGAATTGCGATTTCTCAAAATACTGGCAATATTTATATTAATGACCAGTTTAATAATCGGATTCAGGTACTCGACTCAGACCATAATCCTTTATTTGCTTTTGGAACCGAAGGAACCGCTCCTGGACAGTTTAACGAACCTATTGGTATCGATGTTGATCAGTTTGATAATATCTATGTGGCTGACTCCCAAAATAACCGTATTCAAGTTTTTGATGCTCAAGGCAACTTATTGACTATTTTTGGAGACCCTGTTGCCCAACCTGGCCCCCCAATGCCTGGAGATTTGCCTTTTTCTACGAACCCTGCTGATCTTGAACCTGGCGTGTTTAATTGGACTGCGGGGTTAACTTATGTCGAGGGTGAAATCTATGTGGGGATTTCTTTACGGGTCGAGTTCAAGTTCTAGAGGTATCAGAACAACAAGAACAGATCCCCTCTACCCCTGAACCTTCTACTATCTGGGGTTGGGTTTTGCTGGGATTAGGCGTTGTTGTTAACCGATGGAGAAACATGACTGAAACGTAATACTTATATCTTGCACCTTCGATTACACCCCCCACACCCCCCTTTGAAAGGGGGGCCGGGGGGTAGGCAAGAGGCAAGAGGCAAAAGTATCTTATTTTAAGACTAACTGCTTGAACATTGACTGTCTTCTTTTTAGCTATTAAGTTATTTTGTAAGGCGTGCAAGATGTCAGTAATAGTTACCGCGCCCTTTCGGGCAAAGTAAAAAGGCTTTCATGCAAAAATTTAGCCCGAAAGTGAGGTCTAAAGTCTCTTCAAAAAATCCTTTTTTATAATTAAAGGACTTTCCGTTATTCCTCGGTTAACATATTCTATAAAGGAGTCTGACTTAATATGAGGAAGTATCTGACTAGATTTAAGGACAATATAACTATTATTCTCTAAATAAGTGTAGTTTGGCTAAAAATATGTATAGTTAATTAGTTAATCTATGATACTTATTTTTCAATGACGATGTAACTATTTTTTTCTAAATATTAATTGGTGTTATAAATATTCCAAGCTTCCCAAAAGGTATAAACCGATAAGATAGCTAACATGAAATAGAAGCAAAAACGAACAACTTTATCTGGTAATCTGGGTAAAAATCTAGCACTAATTTGCACCCCAATTAATCCCCCCAACCCTAAAATAATTCCCACTAACCACAAAACATTATTATTTAACGCATGACCCACACAAGAGGAAATAGAGGTAATTACAATCACTCCTAAACTGGTTTGAATGGCAACTTTTATCGTTTCTTTTAACAATAACATTTGCAAAGGAACCATAATTACACCCCCTCCAATACCAAATAAACCGGCTAAAAATCCCCCGATTCCTCCTGTACATAAACAAGCTATTTTTTCAGATAATCGACTGCCAGATTCTAGATGAGATGTCGTAACTAATTGACGACGAACATTACTTAAAAAGATATTAAAAATCAATAAACAACCAAAGGCAGTTAATAACACAAATTCAGGAATATAATTAGCCACAATCACGCCAAATTGTGCCGTTATAATAGCAGGAATTCCTAATAAAATAACTCTTTTAAAATCTAAATATCCCATGCGCCAATTTTGAATACTTCCCGAAGAAGAAGTAATAACAATGGCTAAACTACTGGTAGCAACTGCTTGTAATGGCGTATAGTTTAAAATCAGTAAAAGAGGCACTAAAACAACCCCTCCTCCAATACCTAAAATACCTGCTAGTAGTCCCGAACCTAAACCACTAGCAATTAAGATTAAAATTTGATCTAACATAGTTGATTCATCATAAATTTTCCTCTAATCTTTTAGTTTGTTTCCCCATTAAAAGGTTCAACCTCGATAGGAATTCCCACATAACCCTCTTCTCCAGACGGAACAGAATTATCTACATTAACATCAGGTTTTTCTTTAGGAATACGAGACAATTCTTCAACGGAAATAAACTGACTATCGGATTCAACACTTTCTCCTACAGAAGATGTATTATCTTTGAGTTGAGAATTTTCAGGAAGTAAAGTTTCAGCAGATTTAGCATTTAAGGAGGGTTGGGGTTCTACTTTCTCTTGATGATTAGAATCGCTATTTTTGGTCACTTCTTGATTTAAGATAGAGTCATCTTTATTGGGTGAGGTTGACTTAATTTCTGGTGCATCACAAGCAGCAGACACTAACCCTAAATAACATCTAAATTCTTCTCTAGCTAAAGACACGCCAATTCCTGCTACAGACACCATTAACGCTGTCATGGATAGAAAATATTTAAACATACTGACCACTCCTCCCCAGTACCAGAAAGTTAATTCTTACCTATGTTATCTTAACCCAATCTGAAACGGTTTTCTTATTAGTCTGTTACTTTATCGGTTCATAAGGGAGCAAAAAATAGAGAGTAGAGATATTTTCAGCTTTAAGGATTATGGTGATCTGATTTTATATTTCATTTAGAAACAGGACATAAAGAAGATGATAGGATAAAAAAAGTTAGATTTTTATCAACTAAACATCATGCCCAATCGTCTGGCCAATACCCAAAGTCTCTACCTCCGTAAACACGCTGAAAACCCTATAGATTGGTGGTATTGGTGCGAAGAAGCCCTAGAAATTGCCAAAAATGAAAATAAACCCATTTTCTTATCTATTGGCTATTCTAGCTGTCATTGGTGTACGGTGATGGAAGGGGAAGCTTTTTCTAATCCGGCCATTGCCACTTATCTGAATGATCATTTTTTACCCATAAAAGTAGACCGAGAAGAACGTCCGGACCTCGATAGTATTTATATGTCTTCTCTACAAATGATGGGAATACAAGGGGGTTGGCCGTTAAATATTTTTCTCACACCAGGAGATTTAGTTCCTTTTTATGGAGGAACCTATTTTCCTGTTGAACCCCGTTATGGTCGTCCGGGTTTCTTACAAGTCTTACAATCAATTCGTCGTTTTTATGACGTAGAAAAAGAGAAATTAAACGGGTTTAAACAAGAAATTTTAAAAGGGTTACAACAGTCCGCCACTCTACCTATGAGTGAAATTGATGTTAATAATCCTCAATTAATTTATCGTGGCGTTGATGTTAATACAAAAATTATTCAAGTAACGGCTGAAGATTTTGGCCGTCCTTGTTTCCCCATGATTCCATATAGTAACTTAGCCTTAGAAGGGACTCGTTTTTTATTCGGAGAACCGAAAGAACGGGAAACATTAGTAATACAAAGGGGACAAGATTTAGCCTTAGGGGGAATTTTCGATCACGTCGGGGGTGGATTTCATCGTTATACGGTAGATTCGACGTGGACGGTTCCCCATTTTGAAAAAATGCTCTACGATAACGGGCAAATTGTCGAATATTTAGCTAATCTATGGAGTAAGGGACAACAAGAACCGGCTTTTGAACGAGCGATCGCTTTAACGGTACAATGGTTACAACGGGAAATGACCGCCCCGGAAGGTTATTTTTATGCAGCCCAAGATGCAGATAGTTTCCTAACCAAAGAAGAAAATGAACCGGAAGAAGGGGCCTTTTATGTGTGGGACTATCAACAGTTAGAACAGTTATTAACCCCCACTGAATTAGAAGCAGTAACGGAAGTTTTTACCATCACATCAGAGGGAAACTTTGAAGGAAAAAATGTTTTACAACGACGCAATGGCGGTGAATTATCTGATAGCATCGAAAGGATTTTAGATAAATTATTTAGGGAAAGATACGGTACATCTAGAAGTCATTTAGACACATTTCAACCGGCCAAAAATAATCAAGAAGCGAAAGAAATTACCTGGCCAGGACGCATTCCAGCAGTAACAGATACTAAAATGATTGTGGCGTGGAATGGCTTAATGATTTCGGGTTTAGCCAGGGCTTATGGCGTTTTTAACAACCCTTTATATTGGCAATTAGCTTGTAATGCGGTTCAATTTATATTAGAAAAACAATGGGTTGATAGGCGATTACACCGTATTAATTATGAAGGAAATCCTTCAATTTTAGCCCAATCCGAAGACTATGCTTTTTTCATTAAAGCCCTTTTAGATTTACAAGCAGCTAATCCTCAAAACAGCCAATGGTTAGATAAAGCCATCGAAATTCAACAGGAATTTGACGAATTATTCTGGAGTATAGAAATGGGAGGTTACTATAACAATGCAGGGGATAATAGTGATGATTTATTAGTTCGTGAACGAAGTTATATTGATAATGCTACCCCTTCGGCCAATGGTATTGCTATTAGTAATTTAGTGAGATTAGCGAGATTAACCGATAATTTAAACTATTTAGATAAAGCAGAACAAGGATTACAAGCGTTTAGTCACGTTTTAAGCGAATCTCCTCGCGCTTGTCCGAGTTTATTAACCGCTTTAGATTGGTATCATTTCGGCTGTTTAGTCAGAACAAATCCAACCCTATTACCTCAATTAATAACTCAATATTTTCCCACCACAGTTTATCGTTTAGATGATAATTTACCCCATAATGCTGTGGGTTTAGTCTGTCAAGGTTTATCTTGTTTAGAACCAGCTACCACCGAAGCAAAATTATTGAGTCAAATCGTAGAAATTGGTCAAATTTAACTCATATATTTAATGGTTAAGCCAATTTTTATCGACAAGTTCTTCTAATGAATAACAACATTTTTCAGGTAAGACAGATTTATTTAATCCAGTTTTCTCAATAACAATAAAAACAGCATCTTGATAAATACTTTCTAATTCTTCAGACAGATAGTTTTTTAGATTCGTTGTTAAATATTTATTGAGTTGCACCCTAAAAGTTGCGATTTTTCCTCGCCAATGTCGATAATTATAATCATATTCTTCTGTCCAATACTGCAATAATAAAAGATGGATAATAATTTGTCTTAAGAAACTTTCGACTCTCTGTTTATCTCGTCTCCCCAAACTTTCTAACTCCTCAATTAAATTCTCTAAATCTAAATCCTCTAAACAGTTTTCTCTTAATAATCTGATTGTTTCTTCTAACCAGAGATTTTCATCAGTTTCGTATAGCTGTTTTAGCTGTATCTTTGTCTTTATATTAACCATCTTCAAAAAAAGAAAATTTTGGGCTTGACAAACTCGCTCTATTTATTTTATTGTAGATAATGAAATATGTTTCATAATGGAAATCTTGACTCAAATTAAAAAATTGCACGAATTATCATCATGAACCTTACTTTTTACATTTTATTTTTATAAGGCAGGATTTGTCAATCCTTGTTTATTAATCTTATTGAATTGCTTGTTTGAGACTTTGACAAAACGCTGCAACCGCTTTTAACCCTTCTTCCGGGGTTCCTTCTGCCAAGCGTTTAACGCAAGCACTGCCTACAATAACCGCATCAGACCCCCAATTTTTGACCTTTAGGGCTTGTTCAGGGTCAGAAATGCCAAATCCTACCCCAATGGGCTTATCCGTTGTGCTACGAAGATTTTTGAGTAAGTCTTCCACTCTCGTGCCCACTTGGGTTCTCATCCCCGTTACCCCTGTGACACTGACGAGGTAAATAAACCCTTGAGACTGATGAGCGATCGCCTTTATCCGTTCCATGGGACTGGTTGGGGCCACCAATAGGGTCACTTCGATCCCTATCTCAGCAGCCGGTTTAAGCAACGTTTCGGCTTCTTCGAGGGGTAAGTCAGGAACCACTAACCCTTGCACTCCGGCGGACTTAATTTGTTGCAAAAAAGCTTCTACCCCCCGATAAAAAATAGGGTTATAGTAAGTAAATAAGATAATCGGGGCTTTAATCTCCGGTTGAACCTCTTTAACGATGGTTAAGACATCCTCTAACTTGACCCCTCGACGTAACGCACGAGTAGCGGCCGCTTGAATGACTGGCCCATCGGCCAAGGGATCAGAATAGGGAACCCCTAACTCAATCATATCAGCCCCTGACGCATCAAGAACCCGCAACGCCTTAGCAGTGGTATCGAGATCCGGATCACCTGCTGTAATGAAGGGAATAAGGGCGCATTGGTTGCGATCGCGTAGGGATTGAAAACACTGAGAAACCGATGTCATTATTGTCAGACTCAAGCTAGATTACCATATCTCAATTTACCCTGAGTTGGACTTGATTGGCTGATCTTTAAGATTTATCCCCATTTTATAATTATTGTTCTTCTTGAATTTCTTGTTGTAATTTTTCGAGTTCTTCGGGGGTCATTTCCTCGAGGCGTTTTTGTAACACTGCATCTTCGTAGTCTTTCAGTTGTTGATTGTAGGTCATATCTTTGTTCGCCACCCGAAAGAGATATGTGAAAGTCCAACCTAAGACAACCACTACTAATAAAGCTTGACTCCACACCCCTGCCGAGAGGCCATCAAACCCAATGGCTTGAAATACAAGGTACATAATGCCCCCGGTTGCAAATATTCCTAAGCTAATGGTGATAACATCAATTCGTCTCATGATGGCCTATTGGGTGTTCGTATGTGTATTTTAAACGGATTTAAGAGTTAACGGTACGGCGTTTGGGGCGAAAGTTCAAAAAGGGACTCAACAGAAGAACCCCAGGGAAGAAGAAGAACATGAGAAAGTACATAAAGGCCCGTTCAAAGGAACTGGCCACATACCAACGACTATTCAGGTAAAAATAGACCACGCCAGGGATAATTAAGAGATAGAGAAGACTTAACCCCAAATATAAAACAGCCACAATGAGGGTGTCTTGAGGGAGTGAGGCGATCGCGTCAATAATTTTATCCATAATATCAGTCATAAGTAACGATGCAAGGTTTCTGCTTTCTATAGTAGAGGGTTTCCCTAAAATAAGAAACCAATGAGTTTCATGAGATCATCATTTTTAACTTCCCATTAACGTAAATTTTTTGTTAAAATCATGAAATGTTTGCCTTAAAAATGTTAACAATCTATGATCACTCTTAAGAAAAATGTCTTCTCCTATTACACCCTTATTACTCGTCGACGGCTATAATATCATTGGTTCCTGGTCTCCCCTGAAAAGTACCCGCGATCGCCACGGTTTAGAACAGGCGCGGTACGAATTAATAGAGACGTTAATCAACTACACCGTCCATAAAGGCTTCAAGACTCAGGTTGTCTTTGACTCTCAATACCAAAAGACTCCCTCTTCAGTCGAACATCATTCCACTCATCTGTCTATTTGTTTTACGGCTTGGACCCAGACGGCAGATACCTACATAGAAAAGGTTTGCGCTACTTTTTTCCGTCGTCAACAAATCAATCATAATCGTATTATTGTGGCCACATCGGACCGAGATCAATATTTAACGGCCATGGGTTATGGTGCAGAATGGATGTCAGTAGAAGTCTTAGCCAAAGATATCGAATCTTCTCGTTCCCAAGTGAAACGCAAACAACGCAGTAATAAACGGAGTCGAGGCCGTTTATTATTCAACTGTCTTGACGCTCAATCTCAAGAAAAATTAGCCCGTTGGTTATGAATTTTACCTACAATTTTCAACATTAACCCATAGGAAATTGATCCTATGGGTTATTAATATTGATCGTGTTACGAACGTTTCACTTCATTATTTAACTCATTCCCTTGTTCCCAATTGGTAATATTAGTGATAGTGGTTTGAGCAATGGAGGTCAACGCTTCTTGGGTAAAAAATGCTTGATGAGCGGTAATGACTACGTTTTGAAAAGATTGTAATAATTGAAACGTATCGTCTTGGATAACATTGTCAGAATAGTCTTCAAAAAACAGATCATCTTCTTCTTCATAGACATCTAAACCGACATAACCAATCTTACCGGTTTTGATCTCATCAATCACCGCGCGAGTGTCTACTAATTGCCCCCGACTGGTATTAATTAACATCACACCTGGTTTCATTTGTTCGATGGTGTCTCGATTAATTAAATGATAAGTTGAGGGAACTAAAGGACAGTGAAGAGAAATGATGTCAGACTTCGCCAATAATTCTGGTAAATCCACATATTTAGCCCCTGGTATCCCTGCAAATTCATCATTCGGATAAACATCATATCCTAATAAATGACAACCAAACCCTTTCATAATTTGAGAAAAAATAGTGCCAATGTTTCCCGTACCAATGACCCCTATAGTCCGTTGATGTAAGTCGAATCCTAATAAACCATCTAGGGTGAAATTATCGTCTCTAACGCGATTATAAGCTTTATTTAATTTGCGATTTAACATCAAGATTAAACCCACTGCGTGTTCTGCCACTGAGTAAGGAGAATAAGCAGGAACTCTAACAATTTTTAACCCGAATTCTTCGGCTGCTTCGAGATCAACCATATTATAGCCAGCGCAACGTAGGGCAATTAATTTAGTTCCTTGTTCGGCTAACTTTTTTAAAGTGGCTGCATTGGCTGTGTCGTTAACGAACATACAAACACAAGGAAATCCCTCAGCTAAAGGGGCTGTTTTGTCATTTAATTTGGTTTCAAAGTATTCTAAATCGTGGGGAGAGTTAGCAGCTATATTCGCACGGTCTAGAAATTTACGATCATAGGAACGGGTACTAAAGACAGCAACTTTCATAATAGATAAAGTTAAAAATTAGTTGATAGCAATCATCCTTATATATTATTAACAAACTTATTGTAAATGTCAACTTTATTAGGTTAATTAATTAAGGGTTATCAGTTATTAAATTTGTTTGATAACACGACAAGGGTTTCCCACTGCCACAACATGGTTAGGAATGTTTTTAGTAACAACACTTCCTGCACCAATCACACTATTATTACCAATAGTTATCCCAGGAAGAATAATAGAACTTCCCCCAATCCATACATTATCACCGATGGTAATAGGATAGGCCATTTCTTTGCCTGAAATTCTTTCTTTTATATGAATTGGATGAGTAGCTGTATAAATTTGTACATTGGGTCCTAACTGAACATTATTACCAATTTTTACAAGATTACAGTCAAGAATAACACAGCCGAAATTAGCATAAAAATTATCACCAATCATGATATTGTAACCGTAATCGCATCTAAAAGGGGATTCTATCCAAATGTCTTTCTTCGTTTGCAATAATTTTTGAAGGATTTTTAATCTTTTTTTGTGACTACCATCAGGTATATCATTTAATTTCTTACATAATTTTTGAGCTTTTTTTCTATCTTTAAGTAAACTTTTTTCAAAGGCGTTATAATACTCCCCTCGAAGCATTTTTTCTTTTTCTGTGATGAAAATAGCATGAGTATTATTCATAGAAAATAAAGAGCCTTATATAATGATAGGGGCAGATGATGCCCCTAGGAATTTCTGTCACTAATTAACCGAATCTATAACGGCCATTTCCAATTAGACATTTCGGGTTTATCAAGGCCATGTTCATAAGCATAGGCTTTATGTTCAATAATGGCATTTTTCATTCTTTGCTGAACATAAGCTGCTGCTGAGCCTAATTTATCGACCCGATCAATCACATCTATCACTAAGTTAAAGCGATCAATTTGGTTATTAATGGCTAACTCTAAAGGTGTATTAATATTGCCCTTTTCTTTGTAGCCACGAACATGGAGATTATGGTGATTAGTGCGACGATAAGTCAACTTATGAATTAACCAGGGATAGCCATGAAAATTGAACATAATTGGCTTATTAGTAGTAAATAAGGTGTCAAAATCTTTATCAGATAAACCGTGAGGATGTTCTGATTCGGGTTGCAATTTAAACAAGTCTACTACGTTAATAAAACGGACTTTTAAGTGCGGAATTTCCTCCCGTAAAATAGCCGTGGCCGCCAATGCTTCTCTAGTAGGAATATCCCCACAAGAAGCCATAATGACATCGGGTTCATCCGGCTCTTTCCCACAGTCATCGTTACTGGCCCATTCCCAAATACCAATCCCTTTGGTACAGTGTTGAACGGCTTCTTCCATGCTTAAATATTGCAGATGTTTCTGTTTATCGGCAACGATA
Organism: Cyanothece sp. BG0011; assembly: GCF_003013815.1. Classification (GTDB taxonomy): domain Bacteria; phylum Cyanobacteriota; class Cyanobacteriia; order Cyanobacteriales; family Microcystaceae; genus Crocosphaera. The sequence goes on from NZ_PRLH01000092.1 coordinate 81,721, forward strand.
ACATTAACGTAGTCTTTGCTTTTTAAACAGTGGTCAGCAACGGATAATAAACAGTTAGCATCTGGGGGAAAATAAACCCGAACCACTTCAGGACTTTTATTGGTTACTACGTCTACGTACCCTGGATCTTGGTGAGAAAATCCGTTATGATCTTGTCGCCAAACTGTCGAAGAAAGGAGAATATTTAAAGAAGGAATAGGGGCGCGCCAAGGCACTTCATGTTTACAAATATCTAACCATTTTGCGTGTTGATTAAACATTGAATCAACCACATGGGCAAAGGCTTCGTAAGTGTGGAAAAAGCCGTGACGACCGGTTAATAAATAGCCTTCTAACCATCCTTGTAGGGTATGTTCGCTTAACATTTCCATCACCCGGCCATCGGTGGTGATTTCTGTCCCATCGGCATCTGCATCAATAATCTCACCCATCCAAACTTTTTTACTCGCTTCATAGATGGCACTGAGACGGTTAGAAGCGGTTTCATCGGGGCCAAACACACGGAAGGTGTTCATATTATTGGCCATGACATCCCGTAAAAACATCCCTAAGTGTTGGGTATTTCCTGCTTCTACTGCGCCGGGTTGGTCTACCTCTACCCCATAGTCCCGAAAATTGGGCAGTCGGAGGTCTTTTCGTAATAAACCGCCGTTAGCATTAGGGTTGGCACTCATGCGACGGTTTCCGGTGGGGGCTAAGTCTTTTAACTCAGGAATGAGTTTGCCTGTATCGTCAAAGAGTTCTTCGGGTTTGTAACTTTTTAACCACTCTTCTAGGAGTTTGAGGTGTTCGGGGTTGTTGTGCATTCCCGATAAAGGGACTTGGTGCGATCGCCAGAAGTCTTCGGTCTTTTTGCCGTCAACTTCTTTAGGTCCTGTCCAGCCTTTCGGAGAGCGTAACACAATCATGGGCCACATGGGACGCTTGGCTACCCCACTGTCACGGGCTTCTTTTTGAATGGCTTTGATCTCGGAAATCACGGTTTCGAGGGTAGCGGCCATTTTTTGGTGCATCTGTTCAGGGTCAGACCCTTCGACAAAATAGGGTTTATAACCGTACCCTTTAAAGAGACATTCTAATTCTTCGTGAGAGACACGGGCTAAAATGCTAGGATTGGCGATTTTATAGCCATTCAGGTGCAAAATAGGTAAAACCGCACCATCGCGGATGGGATTGAGGAATTTGTTAGAATGCCAAGCAGTGGCCAATGGACCGGTTTCCGATTCTCCGTCGCCAACCACAGCAACGCTAATGAGATCCGGATTATCGAACACAGAACCGTACGCATGGGATAAACTATAGCCTAATTCTCCCCCTTCGTGGATTGATCCGGGGGTTTCTGGGGTGCAATGGCTACCAATACCGCCAGGGAAAGAAAATTGTTTGAAAAAGGCTTTCATTCCCGTTTCATCTTCGCTTTTATCGGGGTAAATTTCGGAATAGGTTCCTTCTAAATAAACGGGTCCTAATACCCCAGGCGCACCATGACCAGGACCAGCAATATAGATAGTATTTAAATCGTATTTTTTGATGAGTCGGTTAATATGAACGTAGATGAAACTTAATCCAGGACTTGACCCCCAGTGACCTAATAAACGGTTTTTGATGTGTTCTTCTTTTAGGGGTTCTTTGAGTAAGGGATTATCTTGTAAATAGATCATGCCAACGGCTAAATAATTACAGGCAGACCAATAAGCATGAATTTTTCTCAATTCTTCTGAAGATAAGGGCGTTTGCTCAACTTTGGGTTTATCCGGGGTGGCAACCATTTAATATAACTCCAATTGCGTCTTTTTTTACTTAATAACAGGATTCACTACGAGGTTTTTTCCTGTTTAATAAAGTCAGATTTGAGACTTTGCCAATTATTATAATAGTTAAAATTAGTAACTGCAAATTTATATTTATATTTGTTGATATTATACCCATAGATTATGTCCATAATTCTTATTCAGCTAATCATTATTTCTTTACTTGGACTTAAACTTTATTTTACAGCCTGAAAATGATTAAAATAGGGTAATTCATTGATAAACCATAGATTATTGATTATTAATAATTAATTCTCTAAATTGTTTCATAGCTAAACGAGGGTTAGGATGATCAATAAATTGACAGAGTAAATTAAGATCCAGACTGGGTAAAAGTTGGCTGTTTTCCTGGGGAGAATATTGATCATTTTCTAAACAATAAATCTCAAGTTTCTCATCTTGCCATAACCAAACTTCTTTAATTCTTAAACGACGATAAACTTCTAATATTTTAATATTTCCACTGGTAACAATAACTTCAATGGCGAGATCGGGTAATTCTTTATCTGTTTGTAAACAATAACATTCATCAGGTTCTTTTCCGGCTTGTCCTTTTTCTATCCATAATGTTGTTGAACCTAGTCCCCAAAAATCAATTTCTGCTACTTCTAAGTAAACTTCTAATAATCTTCCTATATTTCTTTTACTTACTTCATGACCACGACTGGGTGACATAATTTCTAATACTCCCTCTAAATAAATGGTTCGATAAGTTGCATCATCTCCCAATGAATCTAAAAATTGTTGGTATTCTTCCCAAGAAATACCCGTTAGAATTAAACGTTGCTCACTGTCATAATGGGATGTTTTAAAACTAGCGAGTTGGGGTAAAGCAATTAAAGACATAATGAGAAGGAATCAATTAATATATGCCTATTTTATTATATTAATCACCAAGGATGAAAAAAAGAAAAAAAATATCTCTGTTCTTCTTTCTCTTTCTTCTGAATGAAATATTTTTATCTCTATTGATAGATGACTAGAATCTTTATTCCCATTAGCTTTTATAAGCTTTTGACAAAAACTTGTCATTTATAGTAAATTAAAAAAACATAAGAAAAACTTCTGAGAACAGAAACGATTAATGGCGTAAAATTAAGATTTTTTTAATTGTTATTTTGTTTGTTTTAAGTTAAGATGCCCCATACAGTTACCCGTCAACAAACATTGAACAATCTAAAAACTTTGTTGATATTGAGAGAATTAGCAGAAAAAATCATAGCATATGAGTAATTAATCTTCCCTAAAGGGGATAGATGTTCTGGGAATATCGCAGAGAATAAAGAAACATTATTTTTTCTTTCCCTTCTAGTTGAGAATTGTTGATTTTTAAGGAGTTTCTCTCATGGCAAAAATAAAAGTAGGTATTAACGGTTTTGGCCGTATTGGTAGATTAGTTTTCAGAGCAGGTATTCATAACCCTGATTTTGAATTTGTCGGCATTAATGATCTTGTCCCTGCCAAGAATATCGCCTATTTACTCAAATATGACTCGACTCACGGACGTTTTGACGGAACCGTCGAAGCAAGAGAAGATGGGATCGTTGTCAATGGTAAATTTATCCCCTGTTTTGCCATTCGTAACCCTGAAGAATTGCCCTGGGAACAACTCGGAGTCGACTATGTGGTAGAGTCCACCGGTCTATTTACCACCCACGAAACCGCCAGTCAACACCTCACTGCTGGAGCGAAACGGGTGGTTATTTCTGCTCCCACCAAAGATCCTGATCGGGTCAATACCTTTGTTGTCGGCGTTAATGATGACCAATACGACCCCAACAAAGATTATATTGTCTCTAATGCTAGTTGCACCACTAACTGTTTAGCCCCCATTGCCAAAGTGATTAATGATAACTTTGGCTTAGCCGAAGGGTTAATGACCACAGTCCACGCCATGACAGCCACTCAGCCCACCGTAGACGGGCCTAGCAAGAAAGATTTACGGGCTGGACGGGGTGCTGCTCAAAACATCATTCCGGCTTCCACAGGGGCAGCTAAAGCGGTAACTCTGGTCATCCCGGCCTTAGATGGTAAGTTAACCGGAATGGCCCTGCGGGTTCCCACTCCCGATGTTTCTGTGGTTGATTTAACGTTTAAAACCGAAAAAGCTACCAGTTATGAGGCCATTTGTGAAGCGATGAAAGCAGCCGCGTCTGGTGAGTTAAAAGGCGTGTTAGGCTACACTGATGAAGACGTGGTATCTATGGATTTTGAAGGAGATTATCACTCTAGTATTTTTGATGCTAAAGCCGGCATGGAGTTAAATTCTAACTTCTTTAAAGTAATTTCTTGGTATGATAACGAATGGGGTTATTCGTCTCGGATGTTAGATTTAATGAAAGTAATGCAAGCTAAAGAAGCAGAGGCTATGACCACTGTTTAATTAGTTGCTGAAAAATTGATAAAGTTAATGATCTAGGGGTTAACATTGGTTAGTCCCTACTTTTTTTTAGAGCAGTTACCAGTTATTAATTATGGTTAAAAATAGACTAACGTAAAATCTCTTTTGCCTGTTGCCTGTTGCCTGTTGCCTGTTGCCTCTCTTTACTGATGATAATATAACCAATCTTGAATTTCTTTCGCCAACCAAGCGCATTCTTCTTCTTTTAGATTTTCTCCTATAATATAACTTTTGTTTCTCGTTCTAATTTTAACTTGATGATTATTAGAACTGCCATATAAGAAAACGCCAACAATGTCGTCATTGGGAGCATTTATAGACTGATAAGTTAATCCGAAAATAGTACGCTGAATTTTAAAAGCTTTCTCTAAAAAGATAACCCTCATATCTTTACAATATTGATAAACAAATAATAAAACTAACAGAGAAAAAGGAAAAAAGGTTAAAGTTACCGCAGCGATAATAAAAAGTGTCACAAATAAGCTAGTATTTCCCATTTTATAAGTGATTTTAGGCGGTAAATATAAAGATAGTTTATTTTCACTTTGAGTCAGCAGGAAACGACTATAAGTCGGTTGCAGTAACTTTTTATTAAATGTTTCGGACTGAATAATTGTCCGTTTCTTTTGTAACCCTTCTAAAGCTTCTTTCGCGGTTGAAAAGCGTTTTTCAATAGAAATATTAGTGGCTTTTTCTAACCAATGGATAAAATAGTTAGGAAGATTAACTTTATCAGAAAATTGAATTTGAGAGTCTTTATGAGGTAAATTAACTGGGGAGGTTCCTGTCAATAAATGAATCAAAGTTGCCCCTAATGCGTAAATATCTGAAGCAGGAACGGCCCTACCCCAAAACTGCTCTAAGGGAGCATAACCACTACTTCCTACCACGGTAAAGGTTACACCAGTGACCGCTCCTTGTGCTTGTACTGCGCCAAAATCAATTAAATAAATATGATTATCTTCTCCTAAAATTAAGTTACTGGGTTTAATATCTCGATGAATAACTAAAGGGTTTAATTCATGTAAATAAATCAAAATTTCTAAAATTTCTACAGCAATATTATAGGCTTCTTTTTCAGTAAAAATCTTGCCTCTATCGACTAAGTCTTGTAAGGATGAACCAGGAATATACTCTTGTACTAACCCAAACCAAGCTATCCCACCCCCTAAGTCTTTATTTAAGTCAAAATAGTCTCTATATTTAGGAATTCTCTTATGTTCAAGAGACTGTAACACTTCTGCCTCTCTTTCAAATAATTTTAACTCTTCCCATTGCATTTGAGGACTGAAAGCTAAGAGTTTTAGGGTAACATTTTCTTGGGTAAGTTGATCAATAGCTAACCAAGTTTGATGGCCCGTTGCGGTGTTTCCTAATCTTTGTTTAAGTTGGTATTTCTCGACAATAATATCGTCAGTTTTAAACATAATTATACTAAGTTAATTTAACCAGTCTTCAATCTCTTTTGTTAAAAACAGTGCTTCTTCTTCTGTAAATTTATTCCCTAAATGATAAATCATCTTTCTGGTATTAAGGGTAACATTATAGCGATGACTTAATTCATGAATAAAAATTCCTAGGATGTTCTTTTTTGATTCTTCTTCTTGATGATACTCGAAACCAAAGATTTTTTCTTGTATTTTTAATGTTTCTTTATCAAAGATTAAATGAGTTTTTGAACTCATACTACTCATGAAATAAACTAATAATAGTATTAAAATTGTTGTAAAACTCATTCCTCCCATTATTTCTAAAGATGCCATAATAAAGGATGGATTTTTAACCATCATTCCCGTAATAATTAAAGAAAAGGGAATTAAAAACAGTCCAGAAACAGTCATTAATGGAACAACTTTATTAAAATCTAAACCTTGATTAATTAAATTTGTTTCCATTTTCAACAATTTTTTCATTAACTTAAATTGAGATGAGGGAACAATAATTTGTAAGGATTGCTCTGTTTTATTTAATTTAAGCTTTGTTCGTAATTCATTATTTTTACTTGATTTAATTAAATGATTTTTTCGCTTTTTCTTCTGTGCTATTTTCCCCGTTTGTAAAGCTTGTAAGGCTTCCCGTGCCGTTTGATACCGTTGCGATAGTTTGATTTGGGTTAATGTTGTTAACCAATCCTTTAAAGCAGGGTTAATCTTTCCCTCATCTTCAAACTCAATTTGATAATCTTGGTTATGTAAATCCGTGGGAGAAATCCCGGTTAAAAGATGAATTAATGTGGCTCCCAATGCATATAAATCCGAAGAAAAAACCGCTTTACCCCAAAATTGTTCTAGGGGAGTATAACCACTGGTTCCTACCACCGTAAAACTAATATTAGTGACTGAAGTTTGATCTTGAACTGCCCCAAAATCGATCAAATAAATGTTATTATCTTCCCCTAAAATCAAATTACTCGGTTTAATATCTCGGTGTAATACAGGGGGATTTAATTCATGTAAATAAATTAAAATTTTGAGGATTTTAAGGGCAATTTTACGAATTTTAGCTTCCGAAAATCGCTCTCCTTGTTCTAATAAATCCTGTAATGATTTCCCTGGAATGTAATCTTCGACTAAGGCAAACCAAGGAACTCCATTACCGAGTTCTTGAGGAATTTCAAAATAGTTGCGATAACGAGGAATAAAAGGATGATCTAACCCTTGTAAAATTCTAGCCTCTCGTTCAAACAGTTTAAATTGTTCCCAGGATAGTTGGGGATTAAATGCCAATAATTTAACCGTTACTTTTTCATAAATATTAGGCTGAAATACCTGATTGAGATGATAAAACCATTTTAACCAAGGGAGTTGCTTTTTTTTGTCAGCGTATACGTCAATGGGAGAAAGTAAATCATCAGCTAACCAAGTTTGATGACCAATAGCGGTTTTTCCCAAAGATTCTAGAAGTCGATAACGTTTACAGAGAATATCCCCAACCTGAAACATAACATTGATAATTATTTTAGAATTTATTATCTATTTATATATTAATTGATCCCCAAAAAATTTAATTGATTGATGAAAATTTATATTTCTTGTTACCACAACCTCTCATAATAGAAAAAGATAGTTATAAGAGATATTGACCAATGAGTAGTCATCAGACCATGAAAGTCGGTATATTAGGCTTTGGAGGACTCGGACAAGCAGCCACCAAACTTCTCGCCCCAAAACAAGAAATGACCTGGGTTGCAGCAGCCGATCTCAAAGGTTATGCTTACTGTGAGACAGGATTAAACCCTCAAACGGCGATCGCTACTTATGGCCAACAGGGATCGATCGGATATTTAGACCCCTACGGAACCCTTAGCAACCATAGTATCAAAGACCTCCTGGAAACGGCCAAGGTAGATGGTTATTTTCTGGCCCTTCCTAACCTTCCTAACACCTTCATGGCCGATGTGGCCAGAGAGTTTATTGCCTCTGGATGGAAAGGGGTGTTAGTAGATGCCCTCAAGCGGACCAGTGCCGTTGAACAACTGCTAGAATTACAGGGAGACTTACAAGCTGCCGGTATCACCTACATGACCGGTTGTGGTGCCACCCCTGGCTTATTAACCGCAGCCGCAGCAGTGGCAGCCCAAAGTTATCACGAAGTCCATAGTGTTAAAATTACCTTCGGGGTGGGTATTGCCAACTGGGAAGCTTACCGCGCTACCATTAGAGAAGATATTGCCCATTTACCAGGGTTTACCGTGGATAAGGCTAAAGCCATGAGTGACGCTGAAGTGGAAGCTTTCCTCGATAAAACTGACGGCATTCTCACCCTAGAAAATATGGAACACGCCGACGATATTATGTTAGAGTTGGCTGGTATTTGTTCCCGCGATCGCGTTACCGTTGGGGGTGTGGTTGATACTCGCAACCCGAAAAAGCCTTTAAGTACAAATGTTCAAATTACCGGACGCACCTTTGAAGGGAAAATATCCACCCATACCTTTACATTAGGGGATGAAACTAGCATGGCAGCCAATGTTTGCGGTCCAGCTTTCGGTTATCTCAAAGCCGGGTTATCCTTGCATCGTCGCGGTATTCATGGTTTATTTACCTCTGCTGAGGTGATGCCTCACTTTGTGAAGTAAAGCTAAAAAGAGGATAGGTTATCAAAACACCTATCCTTAATTTCTCAATGACAAAGGAGCAAGCTTTGACACTTGCTCCTCTGAGTACCCCCAAGGGAATTTGAATCCCTGTCGCCTCCGTGAAAGGGAGGTGTCCTAGGCCACTAGACGATGGGGGCTTGTTTTTTCTAGACCTTTATAAATATAACAAGGGTTTTTGTCTGTGTCAATAGTTTTGAGAAATTTTTTTTCCCTAGTGCTACGCACGCTTAGAATGGGCAAGGGTTCTCCCCCTCACGAAAGGGGGAGTTAGAGGGGGTGGCAAGGGTTCTCCCCCTCACGAAAGGGGGAGTTAGAGGGGGTGGCAAGGGTTCTCCCCCTCACGAAAGGGGGAGTTAGAGGGGGTGGCAATGGTCGGCTGTCAAAGTAATTTTGTGAGGAACTGATACTGGCTTAGCCGTCACATTTAAAGTCTATAGTATTATCATTGATACCACCATCCTCTGTTGTTGTTGAGGCGTTTTTATGATGAAACCCCTTTTATCTACCATACTAATGAGTGCCATTGTAACCGTTCCTAACATGGCTTTAGGTACTCCAATCTTAGCGTCTTTACTCCTGTCTCAGCAAGACAAACAAGAGACCCTTAAACAACAAATTCAAGTAGCTTTTCCTGATTTTGTTGTTGTGTCTTTAAAATCAGGAAATCTCACCACAGGAAACTTTATCGATTTAAATAACCGTAGTTTAATTGTTAGTTTTAAAGGTTATACCACTGGGATTCCTTTAACTGACATTCAATCCATTGAGTTTAAAGATAAAGTCTTAATTCCTGCTGATGAAACGGTAATTTGTCAACGAAGCAATCCTCAATGTCGTCAAGTTCCTTTTAATCAAAATCAAGCCCAAGAACCCACGATCCTAGAAAATATTCCTATGACTAATTTAAGTTTATTCCAAGGGGCAAAAACAGCCTTATTAACCCTTCCTGAACAGTCAGACTCTGAAGACAGAGAAAATACCAACGATTTATCTAAGGATAAGATTAATATTATTAATTATCTAGAAATGGATGAATCAGGAGAAAATATAACCCTAATATTCATTCCCACTGAGCGCAAATAAAAAAACAGTATCTTATCTTTAATTTAAGCTAACATTTAAGATAAAATAAAAGATAATAAGTTATCTCTTAACTCCTATGCAATCCGTTGATGTCACCACCTTAACCGCCATTTGTCATGATCTACAAAGCCATTGGATACCGGCTAAAGTTGAACAAGTTTATCAACGCGATCGCTATACCATTTTTATGGCTTTACGAACCCTAAAAAAACGCAGTTGGTTAACCCTTTCTTGGCATCCTCAAGCGGCTAGATTATGTATAGGAGATCCCCCACCCAGAACCCCAGATACTTTCACCTTTAGTGATCAATTACGTCATCAATTAAATGGCTTTGCTCTCATCGATTTAAAGATGATTTCCCCTTGGGAAAGGGTAGTAGACTTACAATTTGCTAAACGTCCGGGAGATGACCCGGTTTGGCATCTTTTTGTAGAAATTATGGGAAAATATAGTAATGTTATTCTAACGGATAATAAGCAACAAATTGTCACCGTCGCCCATCAAGTTAACGCCAATCAATCCACCGTTAGAACCGTACAAACCGGTCAACCCTATGAATTTCCCCCTGCCTTAACTGGGACATTTCCAAAATTAGAAGAAAGCCAAGAAAGATGGCAAGAAAGAGTTAGTTTAATCCCTGGTTCTGTTAAAAAGCAATTATTAAATAGTTATCGGGGTTTAAGTCCTGTGGTTGCGACTTCTATGGTTAAACAAACGGGTTTAGATCCACAACAATCCACAGAAACCCTAACGGAAAAAGACTGGGATAACTTATATTCCCTTTGGCAATTTTGGCTTAAAAGTTTAGCCACAAAAGAGTTTAAACCGGGTTATACAGAAGAGGGTTATACTGTTTTAGGTTGGGGAATAATTGATAAACCTATCAATATAGAAACCCTAATTAATGATTATTATAACAATAAAATTAATCAAGAAAAATTTAAACAACTCAGACATCAACTGCAACAAAAACTAAAATCTTCCTTGAAAAAACTATCGAGTAAAGCGAATAACTTTCAAGAAAAAATGCAACAATCTTCAGAAGCAGAAGACTATCGTCAAAAAGGGGATTTATTAATGGCCCATTCTTATTTATGGGAACCCGGTATGAAGTCTATAACCTTAGAAGATTTTGAAACCCAACAACCCATAAAAATTCCTTTAAACCCCGAAAAAAATGCCATCCAAAATGCCCAACTTTTCTATAAAAAACATCAAAAACTAAAACGGGCAAAAGGTGCAGTGGAACCCTTATTAAACGAAGTTCAAGCAGAAATTAACTATTTAGAACAAGTCGAAGATAGCTTACAACAAATCGATGATTATCAGTCCCCAGAAGACTTACAAACCCTAGAAGAAATCAAAGAAGAATTAATACAACAAAATTATTTACCTTCTCCCTCTCAACCCACCCAAAGTCATTCTGATGAGTCCCAACCCTATCAACATCGAACCCCATCCGGGTTTGAAGTGTGGATTGGTCGTAATAACCGACAAAACGATCGCTTGACCTTTCGCACGGCCGGAGACTATGACCTATGGTTTCATACCCAAGAAAGTGCAGGGAGTCACGTCTTATTAAGACTCGAACCCGGTGCCGTTCCCAACGAAGCGGATCTTCATTGTGCTGCCGACTGGGCCGCTTATTATAGTCGCGCTCGTCAAAGCGAACAAGTTCCCGTGGTCTACACAGAACCCAAATACGTCTATAAACCCAAAGGAGCTAAACCTGGAATGGTTATTTATAAACGAGAACGGGTGCTTTGGGGAAAACCACATAAGATACAATCTTATCTAAAAAATCACGATTGAGACAAATATTTTAAATTTTATTTACAAAAATTCGTGCTTGATGTTACAATCTACCTATAGAAATCGACTGGTTAGCCAATTTGGGAACGTGCTACCGGATTTCCTCGAAAAACAACAACAATATTTTTATTAGGGTATCCAGCGATCGCGATCGCTGGTTTTTGCTTCTTACTGCTCACTCAACGGATTTTCTTCTTGAAAAGAAATTTTGAGAGTTGTGCCGGTGGCCTCAGCAATTCTTTTTAGTGTTCTGAGGGTAGCATTTTGTTCTCCGCTTTCCCATCGAGCTATTTGGGACTGTTTAGCGCGCATTCGTTGAGCAAGTTCTTCTTGAGTTAATCCTGCTTGAGTTCTTGCTGCAATAATGGCTGACGCTATTTCAAACTCCATGGCCATTTCTTCATAAGCAGTTTTATATTCTGGATCTTTTAACCATTTCTGGTGTAACTGAGAAATTTTAGTCATTCTTCAATCTCCTCAGCCCGTTTGAGGGCAAGCTTAATTTCTTTTCTGGGGACTTTCTGGCCTTTCTGATATCTCGAAGGGTCATCTCTTCTATCATTAGTTCTTGAGTTCGCACTTCAATTTTTTTCTGACGTTCTTGAGATAGGTTTTGCATGATATGTTCGAGGTTTTTCGCCATTCCTTTATTCTCCTGTGTTTTTCAACTCACTCAGATAAAAATCAATTAGCTATGATAAATTTACAAGAAATGTGAGGGCATTTTTAATGAAATTTCAGGTTATTTTTACTTACGATCCAGAATATAAAGGTTATGTTGCTGAAGCCGTATCCTTACCCGGTTGCGTTAGTCAAGGTAAAACGATGGATGAAGCGATCGCCAATATAAAAGATGCCATTCAAGGTTATCTTTATGTGGAAGAAAAGCATGGTAATTATAGTTTTTCTGTTGAATCTCAATCATTTGTGGGAGAAGTGGTGATTTAATGGGTAGATTGTCCAACATATCCGGGAAAAAAGCCATTAGGATGTTTGAGAAGTTGGGTTATATTCAAGACCATCAAACTGGTAGTCATATAATTCTCTGGCATCCCGAAAAATCAACCTTATCAGTCCCCAATCATAAAGAATTAGCTCCTGGTTTACTCAGAAGTCTCATTCGACAAGCAGGAATCACCGTTGATGAGTTTTTGAGTTACAAATAACAAACAAGTGAAACCATTCCCCCCTTTCCAAAGGAGACTTTAAAGCTTTTCACCAATCAATCCAATCAACCCACCAACAAACATTCCCCCCTTTCAAAAAGGGGGGTTAGGGGGGATCACAACCCTCCTCAAAAAAAAATAAAAAAAAATTTTTCAGCCAAGTGATATGTTTCGTGATCGAGGTGGGTATGTTCTATCTAGAAGCGAAAAACACACTAACCTCTACCAAAAAGGAACATTAAACCAATGAATAACAAATTTAACTCTACCTTCAAAGCGAACTTACTCAAAACTATCGCTAACAAAAAAGGTAATAAAGGTTTCACCTTAATTGAATTATTAGTTGTTGTTATTATTATCGGTGTATTAGCCGCCATCGCTCTTCCCAACCTCTTAGGTCAAGTGGGTAAAGCGCGTGAATCTGAAGCGAAGAGTACCCTCGGTGCAATGAACCGCGCTCAACAAACTGCTTTTGCAGAAAGAGGCGAATTTGCTGACAGTATCGCTCAGTTAGAAGTCCCCGTGGGTAACGAGAAATTCTACGGTATCTTTGTGGATAGTACCACAGGTGGAATTATGGGAGCCGTTGGTATTAACAGAAACGATGATGGAACCATTTCTGACGTTGGTGGTGTTGCTAACGGTCAAAATGGAACCCGTGACTACGCTGCAGCCATCAACTACGACGATGTAGCTCGTACCTTCTCCACCGTTGTCTGCCGGGCTAATAATTCTGATGGTAACCAAACTAATCAGTATGCTATTCATACTAGTCCCACTGCTAATGGTAAAGTCATCGATCCCGCTGGTGTTGGTGGTATTAACAGTGGTGGTGTCACCGATGCTAATGATTTAGCAGCTTGTGACACAGGCATCACCGAAGAAGTCAAGTAAGACTAGGCTGTGTTAACACTGACGTAATCTTAGATAATTTCAGGTGGTTTGCTTAGGGTTGCCACCTGTTTTTATTAGGGGACATTGTAGGGGTCAACTCACATCTTGCACCAAAACAAATAAACTTAATAATTATGACAAGGTAGTCAATTGTGAATAATTTAGCATCAAAATTGAACGCTCTTGCCTGTCTTGGTGAGCGTTCCCTTGCGCAGATGCGAAGGCGCGGGGTCTCACCGCTCTTGCCTCTTGCCTCTTGCCTACCCCCCCTGCCCCTTACCCCCCACACCCCCCACACCCCCCTTTCAAAGGGGGGCAGGGGGGGTTAGGGGTGTTAGCGAAGGTGCAAGATATGAGTCAAGGGCCGTTGACCCCTACGCAACTGTAAAATAAACCATCAGAATTTTAAAGCCATGAATAACCTATTTAAAGCCAACCTGGTCAAAACCCTCGCCACCAAAAAAGGTAACCAGGGTTTCACCTTAATTGAATTATTAGTGGTTGTGATTATTATTGGGGTATTAGCAGCTATTGCTCTTCCCAACCTCTTAGGACAAGTGGGGAAGGCCCGTGAATCTGAAGCTAAAAGTACCCTCGGTGCCATGAACCGCGCCCAACAAACTGTTTTTGTTGAAAGAGGTGAATTTGCTCAGAACTTAAACGAATTAGAAGTACCTGTGGGTAATGAGAAATTTTATGGTATTTTTCTTGATACTAGCACCCCAGGAATTATGGGGGCTGCTGGTATTAACCGAGATCCGGCTACCAGTAACGTAATCGATGGTAGTTTTAATGGAGATGCCAATGGTCAAAATGGAACCCGTGACTACTCTTCTGCTGTCAACTACGATGATGAAGCTCGGACTTTTTCCTCTGTGGTTTGTCGAGCCAATGCTGCCCAAAGACCTACTCAATACCGACTGAGTATTGTCAGTGTTGATGGGACGAACCCAAAATTAGTTACAGGGACTACCAATGGTATTCTTAGTGGCGGTGTTACTAATTTACCGACCTTGGCTGCTTGTCAGACGAGTAGAACGGATGAAGTTAAGTAGGTTTAGGGTGTACTAATCAGGTGGTTCGTTACGGTTGCCACCTGTTTTAATTGTTTTTGGGGGGTGTGTTTTTTGGGGTTAAAATTCAAGTCTAATGTATAGACTCCATATTTTCTTAATTGTCTGAGCATCACCTTGAGAAACACGACCAATTTTTGTTAACAGTAGGGACTTTTCTAAACAATCCAGTCTAGACAAACGAACTGTGGAAGGGACTCGTAACCCACTAATCGACCAATCTTGAATCAAGACATCAGTTGGAGAACGGGGAGAAGCAGAGGTGACAACTGCAACAACCACATCTTCGCCATCACACCACAATACAAGAACAGGACGTTTCTTAGTGCTAATTCCATTAGTGAAAGGAATTTTCGCCACCCAAAACTCACCTGCTTCAATAGTCATCGTATAACCCCTCATCTTCTGGTGAATAACCATTGAGAAAAGCACTATGACTGCGAATCGTGTCCATTTCCATTGATTTTGGCTGAATGGTAATCACCCAATTTCCTGCCCCTATTTTATCTACTAAAGAAGAGGGCAAAGTTAACTTTTCTCCTGGCTGAATTTCAATTTCATAAGTAATATTGATAATACTGCTTTTCATTGGTTTAATGATGATGTTTAAAATGATAATATTTACCTATAGTATTATAGAATTAATCAATAAATTAGTAAAGTAGAGTGAGGAAATATGAATAAGTTAACTTTAAAGTTGCCAGAAATTCTGCATCAAAAACTAATTAATTTAGCAGAAAAAGAAGGGGTATCTCTTAATCAATACATCATTTCTGCTCTCACTTATCAAGTAGCTTCTAACTATACAATGATTATCAAATCAGAACTAGATAAAGCGAAACAAGAGCAACAATTCAAAGATTTATTAGTTGAATTGGGTCAAACATCGACGACTCAAATAAAAGAAATTTTATCGAAGCGAGAATCAGTAAAACCAGAAAGTGAATTAACACAAGAAATCGTCAATAAATTTGAAACTCTGATTCAAAATAAATCGAAATTAACTGAAACTAATGATTAAAAAATGATAAAGATAACCATCAAGATTGACAGACGCATCTGTTATCGTATCTTCTACCGGATGTTTTCCCAAATCCCAAATAGGATCATTTTCAGGGTCAATATTTTTTTCGTTTTCTTTCTGAGAATTCAGGATAATATTTTGAGCTTGTAAAGCTTGTTTTAATAGAAAAACCGCTTGTGCGTCAACAGATTGATGGTTTTGTTCTGCTAACTGTTGAATTTGGCTCATCATATCATCAGGGATATGGTTTAAATTAAGTGTTGCCATAATTTTTGCTTTAAAACACTATTATTAATACATATCAATAATTATTATAACATAATTTTCTATTCTGATTCTATGATCAATTGAGCTAGAATGAGGGCAGATTGATTTTATTTATTAATTGGTCTAATAATTAACAACAAAACTACCCCTACGCTATTAATCAATCTTTGACTACTAGAATTTTATGTCTAAGTGATAGGTTTCAGGAGAAATGCGGGTACTATATGAATATCCGTAGGAGTTTTCAAGGAAATGAATAAGTATTTTTACACAAGTCAGTCAGGAACTTGTGCAGAAAAGCTTTGTTTTGAAACGGACTCTATTAATTGCAAAACTCGCTCTAAGTTGTAATGGTATTCTAAAATGTCTATACAGTTAACCTCCCTAGAAATAGAAGCACAACAAGCTTTAAATGAACAGCAATATCAAGCGGCCATTTCTCTTTATCATCAATGTCTAGAAACCAAAAGCGATCGCTTAGAAGATTATTGGTATTTAGGGTTAGCCTACTTTTTAAACAAACAAGAAGAAGAAGCGCAAGAAGCGTGGATGATGCCTTTATTATCGGGAGAATTAGACCATCATCCTCACTGGGAACAAGAGTTAATTATTATTTTAGACAGTGCTATTGAGCGTCTTTGTTCCCAAGGGAATTTAATTACAGGAAAACGTTTACAACAAGTGATCCAAGAAATTGATCCTAACTATGAACATTCAAAGTTAACTATAACCATTCAATCCCAAGTCAAACAGCTTTTAGAAGAAGGATTATTAGCGGTTGTCGAGAAGAATTTAGAAGAAGGGAAACAGAAATTTTTAGAAATTATTGAACTTGATGATAATTTGCCCCATGTTTGGCATAATTTAGGGATGCTTTATTATCAATTAGAAGCCTATCCTCAAGCTTACCAAGCCATACAAAAGGCTCTTGAATTAAACCCGAATAAATCTGTTTATTATTATGGTTTGGGGTTAATTCTTGAAGATGTAAACCGAACTGAATTAGCCATTGCTGCTTATCAAAAATGCCTAGAACTTGATCCCAAACATCTTGATACCTATATTTGTTTAGGGAGGATGTTAAAAAGAGAAAAGAGATGGTTAGAAACCGAACAAGTTTATCAACAGGCGATCGCCAATATTCCTGATCATTTTGGCTGTTATTTAAACTTAGGCAATCTTCTTCTAGAGCAAGCCAAATTAGAAAATATCTGTCCCCCCACTCGGTTTAAAGATATCATTAACTACTATAAAAAAGCCTTAGAACTTAGTCCTAATGATCATTCTGTTCTCTTAGGATTAGCGGAAACCTACCAATTAGCTCAAGAAGAAGAACTCGCGTTATTACATTTTGGTGATGCTGCTTTTATCTGTGGTGACTATGAATCAGCCATTGATTATTACCATCAATATATTCAGAAAGATCCGCATAACTTGAAAGTATATTGTGATTTATTTAAAACTTATGAGAAACTGAAAAATTATGATCAAGCCATTGAAGTTGGCAAAAAAGGCATTGAATTAGAGCCTAAGTCTCATCAAATGTATAAACTTTTAATTTATTTATATCATTCCTTGGGAGATATAGAAGCAGCCTTAACCATCATTGCTAAAGCAGAAGAAGCCATACCAGGGAATAGTTTAATTAAACAACTCAAACAATGGCTTCTGCCTATTATCTACGATACCCCTGACGAAATAGAGCGTTATCGTCAGCGTTTTACAGATCATCTCTATGAATTCATTGATAGTTCAGGAATTGATCAACCGGAACAACTTACCACAAAAAAAATAGCTCAACTGACTAACTCTTTAGCACAACACACCAACTTTTATTTACAATACCAAGGCCGAGACGACAAACCGATACAAAAGAAATATGGGGAATATGTACACAAAGTGCTTAGTTTACGCTTTCCTCAATATGTTCAACCCCGTTCCCTAGAACCTGGTTTACCAAATCGAAAACTCAGGATCGGTTACCTCTCAGCCTCAATGTATTATCACACTGTGGGTAGACTCTTTTTAGGTTGGCTCAAACAAGCTGATCGAGATAAATTTACAATTCATAGCTATGCCATCAATAAAACCAGTGATGTTCAAACAGAGAAATTCCAAGTTTTAAGTGACAGTTTTCATCATATCCCCACTTATTACAATCTTTCGGAAGTTGCAGAGACCATTCTGAAAGATAAACTGGATATTTTAGTCTTTCCTGATGTGGGTATGACTCCCATGATGACTTTATTAGCAGGGTTAAGATTAGCCCCGATTCAATGCGTCAGTTGGGGCCATCCCATCACCACCGGTTCTCCTACGATGGATTACTTTTTAACCTCGGATTTGATGGAACCCGAAAATGGAGAAGATCACTATACCGAGAAATTGATCAGACTACCTAATATTAGTATTGCTTACGAAACGCCTTCTATTCCTGATCATCCTAATCCTAGAGAGACATTCAATCTATCTGATGAAGCGGTGGTTTATCTATCCTGTCAGTCTCTCTACAAATATTTACCCCAATACGATTATATTTTTCCTCGTATTGCTCTAGAGGTTCCTAATGCTCAATTTGCCTTTTTAGAATCCAGTAATAGTCCTAAAATCACTCAGCAGTTTAAAAATCGCCTTAAACGAGCATTTGCTGACGTGGGCCTCGATAGTGAACAATATTGTGTTATTGTGCCTCGGTTGAATCGTCATGAGTATCTATCCCTCAATCTCGTTTCCGATGTTTTCCTCGATACGTTAAGTTGGTCAGGGGGTAATACTACTTTAGAAGCGATCGCCTGTAATTTACCGGTGGTGACTTGTCCAGGGGAGTTTATGCGGGGCCGTCATGCTTACGCTATTTTAAAAACCCTCGGAGTCGAAGAAACGATTACCTATTCAGAAGAAGACTATATCGCTATGGCAATCAAATTAGGACATGATCCCCAATGGCGAAAAGAACTCAGAGAAAACATTAAAGCTAATCATCATCGACTTTATGAGGATCAAGTGGCTATGGATGCTTTAGAAAGTTTCTATGAGCAAGCAGTCAAAGATCATCAAGCTAAGGAATCTTAATCTATGTAGAGACGTTTCATGAAACGTCTCTACAAAACAATCAATATGTTTGTAGGGGTCAACGGCCGTTGACCCCTACTCTAGCTATTTTTGAGAATTAATATAACTATCTTCTAATGGCCATTGCATCTAACTGAGGTAACTCTGATAAAAGACGCTGAGATAGATACATAAGATTGCCACGATGTACCATTGAAGCTTTTGACCAACAGAGGCTAAACTGTGGAGCAACTAAATTATCAATTGCCCTTCTATCTTCTTCGCTGTGATACTCTAAATAGAAGATATCAACATTATCTAAATAGTCCTTAATCTCTTCTAGAATAGGAACTTCGCAACCCTCAGTATCAATTTTAAGCACACATCGTTTCCCACTCATAATCTCTTTCAATTCAGTTGATGCAGGTTTGATCGTTGCTATTTCAAAGTTTTCAGTAACTTCGACACTTGAGTAAAGAGAATTTTGTAAACATTGAGCATTTCCGATATATAATTTCAGTTCCCTTGATTCATTACTTAAACCACAGTTAAATATTTTAATTCTGTCAAGAAAACTAGTATTTTTCTGTAAATAAGTAAAGGTAGAGGGACAGGGTTCATAACAATAACAATCTGCATTAGGATAAACATCCGTAAAAAATAAAGCAGTTGCACCGATATTCGCCCCAATATCAATAATACAATCTGGTTGAAAGTGACAATGTAAAACAGGATAATCTTGTCCTGACAATATATTAGTAATATGGTGTTGAGCATTTCCCGAATTAGGGAAACTAACAGGAACTACATTATTACCATGTTTAAAGGATAAACTCGATTCATTTATGGTTTTAGTCATGGTGTTACTTCCATTATTAGGTTTAAGAAAAGAAGAATTATCTTGAGGTTTACCAACAGCTTTTTCAAGAGTTTCTGACCAAGAAAGACCCAAATTTTCAAAGATATGCTTAACTGTATGAGAATTATTGATGTCTTCTAGAGTCGTCTCAATAAATGCTCTACATATCTACGGACTTAAGATACCCAAATTTTCTCTTTAACCGATCACCCAATCAGAAAAAATACATAATTTAAGTATGTTTACTGATAGATCAATCATTCTTTTCAACTTACCTTCTTATTACTATTTTAATGGGGGGAAAAAGTACACGATCTCTGGGGGAATAGAAAGGCGATCGCTTTTATTTCAGATTTTTTTAGAGTCAATGGTCGTTGACTCTTACGGTTTTATTGATTTAAGATAACAAGAAATAAAAATATGTTAAGTGACTTATGAAAGTTTATCTTGATGTTTGCTGTCTTAATCGCCCGTTGGATGATTTGACACAGGAAAGGATTAAACTAGAAGCAGAAGCAATTAATATGATTCTCAATTACTGCGCAAATGGATTATTAATTTTAATTAATAGTGATGCCATTGAATTTGAAATAAGCAAGAATATTGATAATTTTAAGATAGAACAGGTAAAAAATATATTATCATTAGCCAGTATTTACATTAATTCAAATGAAAGAATTAAATCAAGAGCGAAAGATTTAATGAAGCTAAATTTTAAATTCTATGACGCATTACACCTTGCCTTTGCTGAAGTAGCGGAAGCAGATATTTTCCTAACAACAGATGATCGCTTATTCCGCAGAGCCAAACAGCATAGTAGTATAATTAAGATACCAGTGGATAATCCCGTAAGTTGGTTAATCAATCTTTTACAATTGCAGGGAGATAATGATGAAATTAAGTGAACTTAGACAGCAAGGTTATCAAGCTTTGATTGAAGCTTTAGGAGTAGTAGGAGCCATTAAATTTTTACAACAACTAGAAGTAGGTTATGGTGATTATACAAAAGAACGCCATCAATGGTTAGATAAGTTGAATTTTGAAGACCTTGAGAGTTTTCTTGAACAAAAAAAAATTGAATCATAAACTCTAATTTATTCAGCAAAGAAAATGATTAAGTTAAATTTTTCCATTTAGTCTTTAGGGAAATAAAATACAATTTCTGGAGAATGTAATGGGAGCAAGTCTGTTGACGGTTGCTATCAAGTTTGTTCTCTGGAGGTATGAAATGGAATCTTTGGGGGAATAGAAAGGCGATCGCTTAGGGGTGAGCTTGTTATATTCTTATATGTTAAAATCAATGCTAGTTACGACATCAAACTAGGCATTAAAAATGATGGAAAAATCTCTAATTCGTACCACAGTAACTTTGCCTAAAAGTTTACTAGAAGAAACTGATATAAGAGTTAAAGAAGGTAAAGCTAAAAATCGCAATGATTTCATTGCATTAGCCCTACAAAAAGCATTAGAACAGCTAAAAAGAGAAGAAATTGACAGTCTATTAGTAGAAATGG
Organism: Cyanothece sp. BG0011; assembly: GCF_003013815.1. GTDB lineage: Bacteria > Cyanobacteriota > Cyanobacteriia > Cyanobacteriales > Microcystaceae > Crocosphaera. The sequence goes on from NZ_PRLH01000092.1 coordinate 102,776, forward strand.
CTCAAGATCCTGAGTACCAAGCCCAAGTATTGCAAATGGAAACGGAATTTGCCCCAGGAAGCTGGGAAGCTTGGGAGATAGGGGAACAATCTTAATGCAACGAGGACAACTCTATGATGCTCGTCTCGAACCCATCGAAGGTTCTGAACAAGGGGGAACTCGCCCCGTCATTATTGTCAGTCGTGATGCTATTAATGCTTATAGTCCGGTGGTATTAGCTGTTCCTTGCACAACTTATCGAGACAATAAACGAATTTATCCGACGCAAGTGCTAATTAGAGCCGGAGAAGGTGGATTAACGAATGATTCTATCGCTATGGCAGATCAAGTTAGAGTATTATCAAAAACTCGTTTTCTACGTCTGAGAGGAACGCTTCAAGATCAGATAATTAAACAATTAAATCAAGCTTTATCAATTGCTCTAGATTTAATTTAACCCTCATCTTCAAATTTATAGCCTACTCCCACAACGGTTTTAATAAAAGTAGGGTTAGCTGTGTCAGGTTCAATTTTTTTACGTAATCTTCTGACATGAGTATCCACCACTCTTTCATCTCCAAAAAAGTCATTACCCCATAATTTGTCTATTAGTTGGGTTCGACTCCAGACTCTCCCTGGATAACTCATAAAGGTAGATAATAAGTTAAATTCTAAGGTGGTTAATTCTAACGGTTCTTCTTTATTCTTATCTGTTTTTTTAATCGCAGAATGTTTATCTAAATCAACCATAAAATGGGGACTTTCATAAACATTATTTTGATTTCCCCCATGTCTTAAACTACGTCTTAATAAGGCGCGAACTCTAGCCACTAATTCGATGGGACTAAAGGGTTTAACTAAATAATCATCGGCCCCGGTTGATAAACCAATGACTCGATCAATTTCTTCTCCTTTGGCCGTTAACATCAAAATATAAGGGTCTTTAACGGTTATTTGTTGACGAATACGGGTACAAACTTCTAACCCATCAAGTTTAGGTAACATTAAATCTAAAACAATTAAATCCGGTTCTTGTTTTTGGAATAAATCTAAAGCAGTTAACCCATCATAAGCGACCATACATTCAAAAGACTCTCTTTCTAATGTGCTTTGAATGAGCTTAGCGATTTCCATTTCATCTTCAACAATTAATATTTTCATCAATATTTTTACTTTAAATTATCAATAAATCATTCTGCTATTATAATTATAAGGTGCAATGATAATATTTTTATGGAAACCCTTTCCCCTTATCTTAATTTACCCAAAGATGAACTCATTTATGATGACGGAGAACCCTTGGAAACGAACCGCCACCGCATTGCAATGAATGTTTTAATTGACTCGGTTTATCAAGCATTGTTACCCCGTGAGGACTTTTTTGCCGGGGGTAATATGTTTGTTTATTATAGTGCCACGCAACGGATGAATCGAGATTTTCGAGGGCCTGATTTTTTTGTTACGTTGAATGTGGATGGGACTGTAGACCGCAAGGCTTGGATTGTTTGGCAAGAAAATGGGCGGTATCCTGATGTTATTGTGGAATTAATGTCTGATTCTACAGCAAATATTGATAAAACGGACAAAAAAAACCTCTATGAGCAAATTTTTAAGACTAGAGAATATTATATTTACGATCCTTATGATGCCACATCGTTGCAAGGATGGCGATTAAATAGTCAGCAAACCTATAGTGAGATTGTAGCCGATCAACAGGGTTGGTTATTTTGTGAGACGTTAGAGTTATATTTAGGGACTTGGGAAGGTAAGGTCTTAAATGAGTCCGCTTTTTGGTTAAGATTTTACGATTTACAAGGGAATTTAGTCTTATTACCCAGGGAAGAGGCAGAAATTGAACATCAACGGGCAGAAATGGAACGGCAACGGGCTGAAACTGAACGACAACGGGCTGAAACTGAACGGCAACGGGCTGAAACTGAACGGCAACGGGCTGATATTTTGGCTGCAAAGTTAAGAGAATTAGGGATCGATCCCAATGAAATGTAACCGAGTTCCCTATTGCTTTGAATCACTAAAACTAATACTAATATCTTACCCCAGTACATAAAAACTAAACAATAAACTCTATTCCCTACCCCCCCCCTGCCCCCTACCCCCCCCTGCCCCCCTTATAAAGGGGGGTGTGGGGGGTGTGGGGGGTGTGGGGGATTAGCAAAGGTGCAAGATGTGAGTAATAGAAATTGAGCTAATTCTATTCCGTTTCTGGTTCAGTATTTTCACCAAAATCAATAAAAGATAAGCTTTATATCATTTCAAATGAAAACAGAACAAACATCGAAACTTCTTAGTATGGTTATCCCATGATAAGAGAACCTCACTGACTAAGGTTTAAGTTACTCTTTATACTGATTTACTGCCTCATTTTAATCTGTCAATTTGTTGTATTTTTCAACTTCAATTAAATCTTTAAAATCATCAAATTGAAAGGTATTATTAGTCATATCTGTGCTTCCTTTTTCTTGTAATTGTTGGAAACAGTGAAGCAGAGCATTAGTCGAACTTAGTAAACCTGATAGGGCATAAGCAACGATTTTAAAGCCCATTGCTTCTAACTCTTCTAATGATAAACAGGGTGTTTTTCCTCCTTCTATAATATTGGCTAATAAAGGAACATCAGGAAAATAATTACTAATTTTTTCTAATTCTTCTCTGGTTTGAGGGGCTTCGATAAAGATAATATCCGCACCGGCTTCTTGATATTTTTTCCCTCGATATAAGGCTTCATCTAATCCATAAATAGCCCGTGCATCGGTTCTACCTATTATAACTAAATCACTGTTATTTTTAGCTGTTACGGCTGCTTTTATCTTCTTAACCATTTCTTCTGTTTCAACCACTTTTTTCCCTTCAAAATGACCGCATTTTTTAGGCCATTGTTGATCTTCAAGGATAATTCCTGCTGCCCCAAAATGAACAATATCTTCTACTGTTCTTTGTACATTTAAAACATTTCCATACCCCGTATCGATATCACAAATCACAGGAATATTAACAGATTTAATAATATTTCTGACTTGATTTAACATTTCTGTTGCGGTTAAAAAACCCAGATCAGGAAGTCCCAATAAAGAGGCAGACATACCGAAACCACTGGTAAAAATCAAAGAAAATCCTGCTTTTTGGGCTAACTTAGATCCGATACAATCATAAACAGCCGGGGCTGCTATAATTCCAGGGTTATCTAATAGTTGGCGTAACTGCTTAGCTGAGTTCATAAACCATTTTATTCAAAGACTTCTGCTTCTTTAAAAGGTAAACCATCTTGATCTTTTTTAGATAATTTGGGTTCTCCTTTTAACTGCCAGTCGATAGCAAGATCGGGATCATTCCATAAAATACTTCTTTCATGTTGTGGAGCATAATAATTAGTGGTTTTGTAGAGAAATTCAGCAGCATCAGATAAGACAACAAACCCGTGAGCAAACCCTTCAGGAACCCAAAACTGACGTTTATTTTCTGCACTTAAAAGACAACTTACCCATTGTCCAAAAGTGGGGGAACTTTTACGAATATCCACCGCTACATCTAACACTTCACCCACCACAACCCGAACTAATTTTCCTTGAGGTTGTTGAATTTGATAATGAAGTCCTCGCAGGACATTTTTTTGTGATCGCGAATGATTATCCTGTACAAAATTTCGTTCTATTCCCGTTGCCTCAGAGAAACTTTTTTGATTATAACTTTCATAAAAAAAGCCACGATCATCACCAAAAACACGGGGTTCGATAATGACAACATCAGGAATTTTTGTTTTAATTACATTCATAGTTAATAACTGATAACTGATAACTGAATTATACTTCCATTGTTACCCAATTTTTTAATTCTTCCCATCCCAAACCTTGACGAATAATTGAAGGGGGATCAGAAGTCATATCCAAAATGGTAGACACTTCAAAACCAGGTTCTAAACTATTATCGATAATGAGGTCAACCTGACTTTCTAATATATCAAACAATCTTGCTTTTTCTAAACCAATGGTGGGAAAGTCTCCCTCTTCATCCGGTAAATGGGCAGAAGTCGAAATAATCGGATTATTTAATTCTGTTAAAATAGCTTGACAAATGGGATGATTCGGTACTCGAATACCTGTGGTTTTCCGCTTAGGACTCATCACTAATTTTGGCACAGCTTTAGTAGCCGGTAACAAGAAAGTATAAGGGCCAGGAATCACCCGTTTCATGATACGATAAGCTTCGTCTGTTACCCCGGCATATTCGGAAATATTGGACAGAGAAGAACATAAAAAGGTCAAGGGTTTATCATTGGATAATTGCTTTAATTGTCGTACCCGTTGCACGGCTGATTTACTATTAAGATCGCAACCGATCGCATACACTGTATCGGTAGGATATAACATGATTGCCCCTTTCTTTAGGGAATCACAGATTTCGTCAATGCGACGGGGTTGAGGGTTTTCGGGATGAAGATCGTATAAAATAGCCATAATTATGACCAAAATAGCTTATTTAGACTGTGTAACAGGGATTGCCGGGGATATGTGTTTAGGGGCTTTAGTCGATAGCGGTGTTCCTTTAGAATACTTGATTGAGCAACTCAAAGGGTTAAAAATTGACCACGAATATACGTTAAGTCAAGAAAAAGTACAACGCAAGGGACAACAGGCTACTAAGGTTCATGTTAAGTTGCTTAAAGATGAGTCTGATGAGCATCACCATCACCATCACCATCATACCCCTGCCCGTCATCTTCCTGAAATTGAAAGGATCATCAAAGAGGCTAACTTACCCTCACGGGTGACACAGTGGAGTCTGGATATATTTCGTCGTTTAGCGGTAGCAGAAGGCGCTGTACACGGGATTTCACCGGAAAAGGTACATTTTCATGAAGTGGGGGCAACGGATGCCATCGTGGACATTGTCGGCAGTTGTCTGGGGCTAGATTATTTAGACATAGATGAGTTATATTGTTCTGCGTTACCCACTGGTGGGGGGACAGTGTGGGCAGCCCATGGCCGTTTGCCGGTGCCGGTGCCTGCAGTATTGAAGTTATGGGAGTCCCGACAAGTTCCTATTTATAGTAACAAGATTGAGAAAGAATTAGTCACGCCTACCGGGGCAGCGATCGCAGTTACCTTAGTTAAAAGTTTT
>NZ_PRLH01000097.1 GCF_003013815.1 Cyanothece sp. BG0011
CCACAGGTTGTTCTGTAGTAGAATGACCATTATTGGTAACATTTTTCGGAGGTGTGACAATAGATGAATTATCATTTTTTGCTTTAGTTGATGATTGTTTTTTAGAACTTCCGAAACTTTCTTGATAGTAGTTTTCCATGGGAAATCCTAAGGTTTCGACTAAGGTTTTAACCCCTTTCATAAAGCTATCTGGACCACAAACATAGATAATTCTTTCTTTATAGTCAGGACAAATAGCAGGTAATAAAACCTCGTTTAACCGTCCTTGAAAACCCCACCAGGGATCACCTTTTGTCTGCCGTGTAATGGTTAATGCTAAATTAAAATTACTATGATTAGCTGCCATTGCTTCGAGTTCTTTTCGGTAGATAATATCTCTAGGACTTCTGGCACTATGAACAAAAGTAATGTTTCTATTGGCAACAGTATCTAGGGCCCAGCGAGACATAGACATCATGGGTGTAATGCCACTTCCAGCGGAAATAAATAATAGTTTAGTTGCGTTATTTTCCACACAGGTGAACTTACCTGATGGTCCAGTTATAGTAATTTCATCCCCTACCTTAAGATGGTCATGTAACCAGTTAGAAACTAACCCAGGAGGCGCGTCAGGAATATCAGCCGGTGGGGGAACTCTTTTGACGGTAATTTCTAAAGTATGGGGACGAGAAGGGGTAGAAGAAATGGAATAAGCCCTTTTAACTGGTTTACCATTAATAGTTAGATTAAGGGTAATAAATTGACCGGGTTTATAGTTAAATAGGGTGGGTGATGTGCCAACAAAACGAAAGGTTTTAACATCATTGGTATCTTCAATAATATTGATGCAACGAACGGTTATTTTACCTTTATTCCACCAGTTAATCCCTTCTAATGTCGGGGGTTGAGATTGAAAAGAATTAGGGGTATTTTCTGGAGGTTTTGAGGCTGTTTTTTTTTCTGTTTTGGTGGTGGGTAAAGGAGGAGAGATAGTCGAGGTATTCGATGAACTAGAAGGTGTAGCAACTGGGTTAGGTTGATAGTTATTGAGAGTTGTTTTAGGATCAATAATAACTTGATTTGATTTTTCTGTTGTTTCTGTTTTTTTGTCGGTAGAACGACGATTTTTTCGGGTTAATGCTTTAAGATTTTGTAAACTTCTTTTGTTAGAGGATTTTCCTTTTTTATGATTTGTGCTTTTTTCTGATTTTAGATTTTTTTCTAATGGGTAAGCCATCGATAATTAAGACAAATTCACCAATGCGAATAATGTCATCGGTTTCTAAAGGATAAGATTGATTATTATTCACTGCTTCGTCATTATATTGGCTGCTTCCTTTTTCTGTTAAATCTTGAAAGTAATATTTCCCTTGTTCAGTAAAAAATTTAGCGTGTATTTCTTGTACTTTGACACTAGGCAGCATTAACCCGCAACTGGGAGAATTCCCAATTAAACACCCGTCATCTTTGAGGCGATGATCACTTAATTCTAGTTCCTGATGTTCTAGGGGATGTTGCGGATTAAATAACTTAATTTTTAGCATGGGATTAACTAGAATAAAAAAGGCGGTAGAGGCTTGCTCCTTATGGTTCTAGAATGCCCAAAAAATTGCTAAAATTAACACAGTCAGGATCTTTTTTTAGGGCTGTTATGAAAAGTGTTATTTTTAATCAATATGGGTCTCCTGATGTTCTAGAATACACAGAAGTGGCGAAACCTTCTCCCACGGCGAAACAATTACTAATTAAAGTTTTCGCTAGTAGTGTTAATCCCGTAGATTGGAAAATTCGTCGCGGAATGTTACAAGTTATTACAGGAAAAAAGTTTCCGTTGTCCTTGGGTTGTGATTTTTCTGGGGAAGTCGTCGAAACCGGGGCAAAAGTATCGAATTTTCAAGTAGGAGATCAAGTGTACGGTTTCCTGAGTCCAGGTTCGGGTAACGCTTACGGAGAATATATTGTCACAACGCCTCAGTGTATTAGTTATAAACCCGACAATTTAACCCACTCCCAAGCTGCTACGGTTCCCCTGGCTGCTTCTACGGCTTTACAAGGCTTGAGAAACAAAGGAAAGGTCAAAAAAGGTCAAACGGTCTTAATTAACGGTGCATCGGGCGGTGTCGGTACGTTTGCGGTACAAATTGCTAAGGCATACCAGGCAGAAGTCACAGGGGTTTGTAGTGGTAAAAATATTCCTTTGGTGACAGAGTTAGGGGCCGATAAGACCATTGATTATACTCAAGAAGACTTTACCGAAAATGAAAAACAATATGACATTATTTTCGATGTTGTGGGTAATTATTCTTTTAGGAAATGTCAAAAAAGTTTAAAGCCTCAAGGGATTTATGTTACCTTAACACCCAGTTTACAGTTTATTATTAATCGAGTGTTTGCCTTTTTCTCTCGTCAACAATCCAAACTCCTGTTAGTTAAACCTCAAGCTAAAGATTTAGCTGAATTAAAAGATTTCATTGAACAAGGAAAAGTTAAACCGATTATTGATAGGGTCTATCAACTATCAGAAATTAGGGCGGCCCATACTTACAGCCAAAGGGGCCATGTTGTGGGTAAAATTGTATTAGAAGTATAAAAAAATTGAGATAAAATTATGCTTTTTCGTCAATTGTTCGATGCAGACTCATCGACTTATACCTATTTAATCGCCGATCGTAGTCTCAAACAAGCTTTATTAGTTGATCCGGTGTTAGAACAAGTAGAACGCGATCGCCAACTTCTAAACGAGTTAGGATTAACGTTAAAATACTGTTTAGAAACCCATATTCACGCGGATCACATCACAGGAACGGGAAAATTACGAGAAATCACGGGATGTTTAGGGATTGTCCCAGAAAATGCCGAGATTGCTTGCGCTGATCGCTTTTTGAAAGATAAGGAAGTGTTACAGTTAGGAAATGTAATCATAGAAGCGATCGCTACTCCTGGCCACACCGACAGTCATTTTGCCTATTTGGTCAATGGGAAAGCTATTTTAACGGGGGATGCGTTATTTATTCGCGGATGCGGACGGACCGACTTTCAAAGTGGAGACCCAGGGATATTGTACGACTCAGTGACCCAGCGACTGTTTACGTTACCAGATGAAACCTTAGTGTATCCCGGCCATGACTATCGGGGTCACACGGTTTCTACTATTGGGGAAGAAAAACAATATAACCCTCGCTTTGTGGGACGCGCACCGCAAAGCGGATCTCTTCGAGATCGCCCTAATTTTATCACGTATATGAATAATCTTAATTTACCATTACCTCAAAAGATGATGGAAGCGGTTCCTGCTAACGAAAAATGTGGCAAGATTTGAATAGTAAACACCAATTTCCTAGGGTAGGGGTCAACGGCCGTTGACCCCTACAATATAAAAATCTGTAGTTGAAATTAATGAAAATAGTATTACTAAAAAAACATGACCAAGAAAGTTTTAAAATCGATTTTACTATTAGGGTTGATGTGTTTATTATTTCTACAACCTGCTTATGCTGTGATTAGAGAAAGCAAAATTCCCCCGAATACTGTCCTTTATAAGTCTATACAAACTTGGCGAGATACGTCTAAAAATCCCTGGCAGGTTATTTTTTTCAAAGAAATCAAAGGGGATAAGGAACCGACAATTAATCTTCGTTTAGTCGGATTTCCTGATTTATATGAATTTTCCCATCCTCAACCTTTAATTATTAAAATTCGAGACAATTTAACCTTACAAGTTCCTGATGTATTTGCGAGTGATCAAGCATCTTTTGCGCCTAATATGGGGCAATATGACTTTACACCCATTTTAAATCAACTAGAAAGTAATAATTTTTGGATCTTAGAACTTCCTTTAAAAGAGGGTGATTCTAGCAGCATCAAAATTCCTTATTTTATCTTAGAAGAGTGGCAAAAAATTATCAGTTATGATTCACAAAACTAATTAATAGGTAAGATTATTTTTGATAGTTGATCGGGTTGACTCCATAGTTTTATTGTGATAACTTGAGCCTCAATTAACTTTTCTTCATTGGGTAATTTTCCTGTTCCTGTATTTAAAGCATAAGCAGGAAAACAGGCCCCACTGATACTTATTCTTATACAGTTCCCTTGATTAATTTTAATACAAGTGGGTTGTAACGGAATTTTTATCGGTAATGTATCTGAGTTGATTCTACAATATCCTTGACTAAAATTATAAACGTTTCCATCGGGTTTAACCTCGGACAAAATAACAGAAATATCAAAACTTTCTGCATCAGCAGTACAATAAAGTTCAATAAAAGGTATGCCGCTAATTGATAAATCTTCGGTTAAGGTTTCAGAGGTATAAGTTAGAATATCAAAACGATTATCTAATTGCGATCGCTCAAAACTCCCGGATGGAATACTAGCATGGCCCCCTAAAGATGGAACAGGCCGCCAGGGATCATGAACAATGATATCATGAATATTAGTATCAGGAATTGTATCAATTAATTGACCGTCATCTTCTTTGATATTACCTAAACCTTGACTGAAAATATAGTAATGTTTTTCTTGTTTATTAACCCAACTTTTAGAATATTTCCATTGATTAGTTCCCATTTCAAACAATGATATGGGTTGAGAATATAAATGATCAATCTCTTTACCTTTGAGAAAATGATCAAACCAATCAATTTGATATTGATCAATGAAACTAGCCGCTAATTTTGTATAGTTTTGACTTCCTAGTTTTGACCCCCACGGAATATGACCCCAAGGACCAATAATCAGGTTTTGAGGATAGTTACTCTGGGTTTTCATGGCGTTATAAAGGTTAATATTTCCCCGTAAATAAGGATCAAACCATCCCCCAATATGTAACATGGGTAAATCCAGTTTATCAATGAAACTTTTCGGGGATAAATTACGCCAATAATCATCAGAATAAGGGTGATTAATCCAATCATGATAAAAAGAATTAGAAGCAACCTCTTTTATCAAATTGGGATAAGCAGGAATGGGATCAAATAACGGTAATTTGTGGGACACTTCATACAATTGATGAAACGCCTGACTATCTCCTTTTAATCTAGCTGTTTCGGCTGCTAATTGTATCGCCCAACCTAAATTAGTTTGTAAACAAAAGGCTCCATTTTCATAGCCCCAATCCTCATATAAATCATAAGCCACCATAGAAGGGCAAATGGTTTTTAATGCTTTTGATTGAGTCGATGCTACATACAATTGGGTCATTCCTTGATAAGAAAACCCGTACATTCCTATGGTTCCTGTACTACCTGGCAACTGAGAAAGCCAATTTATGGTATCAAAACCATCTTCTATTTCATTAGCAAATAAATCAAAATCCCCTTGAGAGGTTCCTCGTCCTCTTACATCTTGAATAACCACAATATAGCCCTGGGAAGCATACCATAGGGGATGAGCATAAACAACAGTAGAAGCAATTTTTCGACCGTAAGGTTGTCGCATTAATAAAATAGGGAAAGACTCGGTGCTGTGGGGTCGATAAACATCAGCATCGAGACGTATTCCATCCCGTGTGGTTAAGGATAAGGTTTCTTGTTTAACCTGATACATTCCGTTAATTGATAAAGGGTTAAAGTTAACTATTGGTAATAGCCGTTCCCCCGTAGGTTTCGATTAATTTTTCATCATTATCATCAGCAATGGTAGCCACTAAAGTGATGGCGCGAGAAATTTCGCCAGGAGATAAATCGGCAACAGCGCGCTGACTTAACACCACGATTTCATTATTCATAATTCCAAAGCGAGTTTCTAAGGTTTCCTCTCCATTCATCTCTAATAATTTTCGCATTAAACCCAGTTCATCTTTAGCAGGAAGGGTTAACACAGGGGCCCAAACTGTTAACACATCTTCTTCCGTTTCCCCGGTTAGTTGAACATAGGTTTGAACACTGCCATATTGAAACTTCCAGAGATGTCCTTGATCATCATGATGCACCATAGCACTATCATTTTGTTGTAAACTATCGATGACGGTTTCTATTGCTTCTTGATGGCTGACTTCGGTGGTGGTGAAATCATCAGGTAACATATAATCTGTGGTTGAGTTAGTCATAATAAGAAAAGAATGCTCAGTGAGTTGATAGTCTATCTTCTTATTATCTCTTGTTGAGGGAGTCAAAAAACAACATTTTGTGAAGATATTTAAAAATTTGATCCATCATAGGAGAAAATGGTCTGAGTTGTTATGCTTATTATTATGGTAATGTCCGGTTTTTCCTCAACTTTAGCCCGTAAAGCCCTTAGTGCTTCTAATGTAGAAGAAGATACGCGATCGCGCATTCTTAAAGCAGCCTTACGTTTATTTGCGGCTAAAGGCTATGATGGCACAACAACCAAGGATTTGGCCAAGAAAGCCAAAGTAGCAGAAGGCACTCTATTCCGCTATTTTCCTAATAAAAAAGCCATTTTAATCGAAGTCGCCACCCAAGGATGGATAGAAATTTTAACCGACTTATTAACCGAATTAAGTGAAATGGGAAACTATAAAGCGGTAGCGCAAGTAATGCGAAGACGGGTGTTAAGAATGCAGGAAAATAAGGATTTATTACAAGTCTGTTTTATTGAAGCTCAATTTCATCAAGAATTAAGGGAAAAAATACAATCAGAAGTGATTATAAAAATGACAGATGTGGCAGAAGCATTCTTTGAAACTGCCATGGAAAAAGGCATTTATCGTCGGATGAATCCTAAAATTGTTGCTCAAGTTTTCTTAGGAATGTTTGCGATCGCTGGATTTTCTTCAGACACCATTATCGCCCCAGAAGCGACACCTAAAGCCTTACAGGAGATGGCAGAAGGCATTGCCGATATATTTTTGCATGGGGTTTTAGCTTAATATTAATACATTAAAAGGTACAAAATCTCTTTTTCCGAATTGTATCTAAAATTGTTTTCCAATTTAAATCCTCCGTTATTATTGTGAACTGGTAACTGTTAACCGGTCACTGGTCACTGGTAACTGTTAACTACTACCTTCAAGAAGTTCTTGAAATTCGTCTAATGAACCGATAGTAATTCCTTGTCTATGTAACGTTTTCAATAATTCTAAATCCTCAATTTGGTTAATTTTTTCAATTAAATCTGAGGGTAACACCTCAAAGCGAACTTCTAGCACCTCAATGACATTTTCACGACTGCTTTGTAAAATACCCTCAGATATTCCTTCCTGGCGTGCTAACCGTTCAAAACTGGTAACATAAGGCATCTTTAAATCCTCCTCGAAACTCATAATTTCCTGTTTAAACTGACTTTCGATGGACTCTGGTAAACTCATCATCCAGTCAATTAATCGGAATAACTCTAATATATCTTGTCTGCTATATCCTCGTTGATACAAACTTTTGGCGATTCTTAATTTTCCTTGATAACGTCCATCTGGGTCTTGGTTGGTTTGCTGTGTGGTTAAATGAGCGGCTACAATCACCGCAAAAGGGTTATTATCAGCTAAACTCTCGCTTCTCTGCTGATAATCTAGTAATTTAACCGTAGGAAATAGAAAATTAACCTCACATCCCCAAAGTTCATTGTTATATTGATTCGGTCGCCAAGAATCTTGATTATCCGCTAACACCGCTAAACTGACCACAGAACGCCGATACATATCAAAAATACGATAATTATAGACATACATCCGTTCAGCAAAGTCAGAAGCCGCCTGACTCTGGATTTCCACATGAATCAGTACCCAAACTTCAGCCCCATCTCCTCGCCAGACTTTAACTAATTTATCCGCTTCTCGAAGACCTATTTCTGCATCCCTAACCACCTGTTGAAATTCCTTATCTAGAAATTCATAGCCTCGACTCCAGTTAATATTGCCATTAATTTCTGGGAAAAAGAACGCCATAAACGGTTGAAAATACAGGGATAACGCTTCTTTCCAGGGATTATCATAATCGGCACGTTGCTCTATCATTGTTGCACCAAGCTATTAAAGATTATTCTTTATTGTTTATCTATGGTTCAATTATTTGATTAAAATGTTTACCAAGCATAAAAAGAAAAGAATTCAGGGTGTTATCACCAATGACAGATAATAAAACAAAATATATCTTAGCTCTTGATTTAGGAACCACTGGCAACCGTGCGATTATCTTTAATCACGAAGGTGCAATGGTTGGCCAAGCTTACAAAGAATTGACTCAATATTATCCCCAACCCGGTTGGCTAGAACACGATGCCCTAGAAATTTGGCAAGATACTTTAAGTGTTCTAGGACAAGTGCTAGAAAAGACCCGTATTGCTGGTAAAGATATCGCTGCCATCGGTTTAACGGTACAACGGGAAACCTGTCTATTGTGGGATAAAACCACAGGAAAACCCCTTCATAAAGCGATCGTTTGGCAAGATAGACGCACCTCCCCCATGTGTAGTCAATTGAGAGAAATGGGTAAGGTAGAAGAGATCGAAAGCCGGACAGGTTTAGTGTTAGACCCCTATTTCTCTGCCACAAAGTTGGCTTGGTTAATAGACTGGGTAAAAGAACATAAACCCGATACCAATTTTGATAACGTCATCGCTGGAACCGTTGATACTTGGATGTTGTGGAACCTAACCGGGGGAAAAGTTCACGCCACCGACCATAGTAACGCCTGTCGGACTATGTTGATGAATCTCGATACTCGCAACTGGGATGACACCCTACTGGATTTATTCAACATTCCTGCCCATATTATGCCCGAAATTAAACCGAGTATGGGGATGTTTGGTCATACGGATGCTGACTTATTGGGGGTCGAAATTCCCATTACTGCTATTTTCGGAGATCAACAAGCTGCTTTATTTGCTCATGGTTGCAGTCGTCCGGGGTTACTCAAATGCACCTATGGAACCGGCGCGTTTCTCATTGTCCAAGCAGGCCGTGAAGTGATGCGCTCTCCCAATGGTTTATTATCTACTATCGCCTGGACTCAGGAACAATCGACGAATTACGCCCTAGAAGGGGCAATTTTTACCGCCGGGGCTTCCATTCAGTGGTTACGGGATGGCATTAAACTGATCAACAGCGCCGCGGAAACCGAAGCGATATGTAATCAAGTCACTGATACCAATGGGGTTTATTTTGTCCCGGCTTTGAGTGGGTTAGGCGCACCTCACTGGGATATGTCAGCACGAGGATTATATATCGGTATTACTGGCGGTGTGCAACGAGAACACATGGTGAGAGCCGTGTTAGAAGCGATCGCTTATCAGGTAAAAGAAGTCGTAGATGCCATGAATAAAGATTCAGATTTATCGGTAGCGCGGTTGAAAGTGGATGGCGGTGCCTCTCAAAATAACTTTTTGATGCAGTTTCAAGCGGATGCTTTAGGGGTTCCCATCGAACGCCCTGTTGTCTTAGATGCCACTGCACAAGGGGCAGCCTTTGGAGCCGGGCTAACGGTGGGTTATTGGGATAATTATGACGATTTAATCGCCGGTCGTAAAATTAATCGCGTCTTTGAACCCGGAAAAAATGCTTCGGAAGTACAAGAGAACTTTTTGACTTGGACCAGAGCCGTTGAACGGGCAAAACATTGGATCGAAGAGTGAAGCAGAGGGAGTAGGGAGCAGGGGAGCAGGGAGCGCCGGAGCAGGGGAGTAGGGGAGACAATATGAATAGTGTTCCCGAACCCTGAACCCCGAACTCCTAACTCCTAACTTACCCGGACTTAGCTTGGGAACTATGACTACGGGGATCAGTGGTGGGGTTACTGGTTGGTTTTAACTCAGAGGTTTGACCCGTAGACGCAGCATAGGGTAGGGTTTCATGGTCAATTAAGGCGTTTAAGTTGGCTTCCATGACGGATGGGGGTTGTTCCCCGATGGTTTGAGCGATCGCTTTTCCTTGGTCGTCAATAAAGACAAAATGGGGGATACCATCGACGCGATAACGGAGAATTTCGGGCAACCATTTATTATTATCCACATTGAGCATGACGAAGTTCACCGAATCTCCGTATTTTTGCTTCAATTGAGCCAATTCTGGAGCCATGGCCTGGCAACTGGTACACCAATCAGCGTAAAATTCTGTTAATGTCGGTTTTCCGTTGTTCATGGCCACTTCGATGGGGGTTGACTCCTTGGCTTGGGCCTCTAAGGAAACCGAACCGGTTTGAGTTTGAAAGCCAAAAAATATCGCTATACTAAGAGCAATGGCAGCAAAAGCGATGATAGTATTTCTGATACGATTAACATTAACAATTTCAGACATATAAGGGATTAAAGAAAAACGTTTTTACTGTTTCTATATTCTATAATATTTTACCTTTCTTTGAAGTTAAATTTCAGGTTGTCCCTTGAGTTAAATTATGAAAAAACGAGTCACTCTGACGTTTCCTAAGCGCACGGTACAAATGCCGTTAACCTATCGTTTAGCTAAAGATTTTAATATTGCTTCTAATATTATTCGGGCCCAAGTTGCCCCCAATCAAGTGGGAAAATTAGTCTTAGAATTATTGGGGGATATTGATGCCATTGAAGCGGCCGTAGAGTGGATGCAAGCTCAAGATATTGGGGTATCCTTAGCCAGTCGTGAAATTAGCATTAATGAAGAGCAATGTGTAGACTGTGGGTTATGTACGGGGGTGTGTCCCACTGAGGCGTTAACCCTTGATCGCGAAACCTTTAAGTTAACCTTTCGGCGATCGCTTTGTGTGGTTTGTGAACAGTGTATTCCTGCTTGTCCCGTGCAGGCCATTTCTACGAGTTTTTGATGTTATATTATCAACAACTACTATGATAAAAAATCACTTCATTAATTGATAAAATGACAACTGCACCTTTAAGCTGGACAGAACTGGAAACCCTGACGAACTGGACTATTGATAATATTAACGGTCCGACTAACGCCCAAGCAATTTTACGGCTTTTTGGTCATCAAGAAAGTGATATTAGAGTCACCCTTTACCGTGATAACCATGCTTGGTGTCCCTACTGTCAAAAAGTTTGGTTATGGTTAGAAGAAAAACAAATTCCCTACCGTATCAAAAAAGTGACCATGTTTTGTTACGGACAAAAAGAACGATGGTATAAGAAAATTGTCCCCTCAGGAATGCTGCCGGCGGTTGAATTAGATGGACGTTTAATAACCGAAAGTGATGATATTTTGTTGGCCCTAGAAGCAACCTTTGGGCCTTTAACCCATAGTATGACCGAGGCAAAGGTTATCCCTTTGCGACAGTTAGAAAGGTTATTGTTTCGGGCCTGGTGTACTTGGTTATGTTATCCCACTTGGTCACAAAAACAAGAACAGCAAAATCGTGAACAGTTCGTTAAGGTGGTGGCGGCGGTAGAAAAAGCCTTAGGAGACACCCCAAGTCCCTATTTTCTAGAGGCGTTTGGCACAGTGGATGTTATTTTTACTCCCTATGTAGAGCGTATGAACGCCAGTTTATACTACTATAAGGGTTATTCTTTACGGGAAGAAAATGAGCGTTTCGGTCAGTGGTTTGAGGCCATGGAAACCCGTTCAACTTATCGGGGAACCCAAAGCGACTTTCACACCCATGTCCACGACTTACCCCCACAAATGGGTGGATGTTACAGTAACACGGACCCACAAAGGAAAATTAATCAAGATAGGGTGGATAACGGCCCTTGGTTTGGCTTGCCAGATGTCATGTATCCCGAACCAGAAACCTCCCGTCAAGAAGCCCTAAAACGGGTGATCAAACACCGTCATAATATTATTCGGGTCAACCCTGGAGAGGATCGGGTGTTCGACGAAGCGTTACGGTGTGCTTTAACTACCTTGATGACTGGGGAAACTTGTCAACCCCCAAAAGATTCGGATGTGGCGTTACGATACTTACGGGATAGAATTAATGTCCCACGGGATATGTCTATCTATGCAGGGAAACGGTTACGAGAAGCATTAGAAAGCACTGCGAGTTTAGTGGGCGATCGCCAAGGTATCCCCATTCCTGTCAAACATCGACGGGATCAAGATCCGGCTAATTTTGTTTATTAAAAATCAGTAGGGGCTTAATATTATTAAGCCCTTATCTAATAATTAACAGTAGCTTGACGTAAAGATTGAATTGTATTAACCACTTGTTGGCCGACAATTTCAATTTCTTGGCTGGTTGTAAACCGTCCTAAGCCAAATCTCAAAGATCCATAAGCCAGTTTATCTGAATGTCCTAATGCTTTGAGAACATGGGAGGGTTTGGTTGTGGTTGAGGTACAAGCAGAACCGGAAGAAAGGGCAACAATTGACTGTAAACCTAATAATAAGGCTGCTCCATCTACCCCTTCTATACTAACATTAAGATTCCCTGGTAGCCGTTGGGTTAAATGTCCATTGACATAAACGTCTTCTAGGGTCAAAAGTTGTTTTTGAAGTTGATTTCTCAATTGACTTTGACGTTTATTTTCTGTTTCCATTTCTTGCAATGCTAATTCAATGGCTTTTCTAAAGCCAACAATTTGAGGGGTGTATAATGTCCCTGATCTGATTGATTTTTCTTGACCTCCTCCATGTAATTGGGCAGCAATATTAACCCTAGGATCACGACGACGAATATATAACGCGCCAATCCCTTTTGGCCCATAAATTTTATGGGCGGTTAATGATAGTAAATGGATGTTCATTTGTTGAACATCTAAAGGAATTTTCCCGATAGCTTGGGCTGCGTCGCTATGAAATAGAACATCATGTTTTTGACAAATTGCTCCAATTTCTGGCAAGGGTTGCAACACTCCAATTTCATTATTTGCTGCCATAACTGACAATAAAATAGTTTCGGGACGAATGGTTTTTTCTAATAAGTCTAAATCAATTAAACCGTCTTTTTGGACAGGAAGATAGGTGATTTCAAAGCCTAATTTTTCTAAATAATGACAGGGATCTAAAACGGCGCGGTGTTCGGTTTGAACAGTAATAATATGTTGTCCTTGACTAAAATAAGCCTCGGCAATTCCTTTTATTGCTAAGTTATTGGCTTCGGTTGCTCCACTGGTAAAAATAATTTCTTCTGGACTACAATTAATCGCATTAGCAATGGTTTCTCTGGCTTTTTTTACGGCGGCTTCTGCTTCCCAACCATAGAGATGATTAATACTTGAAGGGTTACCAAAATGTTCGGTAAAA
Organism: Cyanothece sp. BG0011; assembly: GCF_003013815.1. Classification (GTDB taxonomy): domain Bacteria; phylum Cyanobacteriota; class Cyanobacteriia; order Cyanobacteriales; family Microcystaceae; genus Crocosphaera. The sequence continues at coordinate 13,049 of NZ_PRLH01000097.1, forward strand.
TAGGGTAACATTTCCTCTAATACCCGTTTATCCATCGGGGTTGTAGCATGACAGTCTAAATAAATAGGACGTTGAGACATAAGATGAATGTTAAGTTGCTCATGGTATTTTTATTTTAACAAAAATTGCTAGATTAAAAATATAAAATTAATGATTCTGATTCACCATAACCGTCTGTTATTATTGGGATTTAAAAAAGTTGATCTCTACTCTATTATCTTAAGTTTGATTGGTCAAAACTTGCTCAGAATCAAGGGATAAAAATGACAAAGGATTACTCATATTTTCAGCAAAACCCAGAATTCCTGGATCTCGATGTTCATATAATAAATTATCCTGTTGATCAAACAAAAAGGTTGCCCCTCTTTGCGTTAAATAAGCCGCGTTGGGAACATAGGTTTTCCAGTTACTTAATACCTCAGTCATATTCCGTAATCTTAAGGTTGCTAACTCGAAAGGCCGCTGATGTCCTTTCCCCCCTGCTAAATTAAAAAATGAGCCTTTAAGAGGGGGTAAAATATTGGTGTCAACCACTTCTTTATCTGCAATTAATTGGGGGGCTTTTTTATCTCCTGTATATCCTCTTAATACTTCTTTTAAGGTCCCTTGACTGCCAATTCCTGCACACATTAACATTAAATTAACCCAAGCCTTTTGACTATCATTTAGTCCTGGAATATTCCAGGATAATCCTTGATATAACCCTAATTTTTTATGAATATTCCCATCAGGATCAACAAATAAGTTTTCTTGAGGAAACTGGGTATAATCACAAAATTTTAACCCTGATTCGCGGTTACCAATACCAATGGCTTTTACGATTATATTATGGGCTGCAATGTCTGATGATTTTTGATTTAACCACCAAGCATATTCAAGGGTATCAAAATCCCCTAATTGTGGCCAAATGATAACTAATAAGCGAGAGTAGGATTGACAGTTCGTTAAAATAGGAACGGTGTTACCATCACTCACTCGTAAAGCTTGGGTTTCTTTTAAACAATCAATCACTTTCATCATTTTTTCACTCAAAGAATATGGTTTGTTTCTTAAGACAAACACCACCGTCTTTTTATTATATCTATTCTTCCTCTCCTTTCTACCCAGTCTTGACTAACAGTTTAAATGATGAATAGCTTATTTTGGGGACTCCCTGAAAGTCATCCTTTGCTGTATTCTGAGTAAAAGAAGTTAATGAGTTGTCTATTTTCATGGAACATAAACATCACAAAAAACAGAACGACGCTTTAGGGATTATTGGGTGGAGAGAATGGTTAGATTTACCTGAATTAGGCATTACTGAAATTAAAGCTAAAATAGATACAGGGGCAAGATCATCAGCGTTACACGCTTTCCATATCAAAGAAGTTGAAAAAGATGGCAAAAGAATGATTCATTTTCAAGTCCATCCCTATCAAAAAGATAAAGAAACCACGGTTCATTGTGAAGCTAAACTATTAGAATGGCGTAATGTTAAAAACTCCGGTGGCCATAAACAATATCGTCCAGTTATTTTAACCCCTGTAGAAATAGGAGGACAAGTGTGGAATATTGAATTAACTTTAACCAATCGGGATGTGATGGGGTTTCGGATGTTATTAGGAAGAGAAGCGGTTCGTGAGCGATTTTTAGTCCATCCAGGGGACTCATTTTTATTATCTGAGTCAAAACATAAAAAACATAAAAAAAAGTCCCATTCTTAAGGAATTAAACTTAAAATTAATAGAAATTTTTTCAGGGGTGTTACCAATTTGTGGCAACATAAAAAAAGAGATAAATAAGCCAAAAAAACCTAATCAATGTTAGCTAAAAGAATCTTACCCTGTTTAGATGTTAATGCCGGCCGTGTGGTTAAAGGGATCAATTTTGTCGACCTTAAAGACGCAGGGGACCCCGTGGAACTCGCGAAGGTTTATAATGATGCAGGGGCAGATGAGTTAGTCTTTTTAGACATTACAGCTACCCATGAACAACGGGACACCATTATTGATGTGGTTTACCGTACCGCCGAAGTGGTGTTTATCCCCTTGACAGTCGGGGGAGGGATTTCAACCTTAGAACAAATTAAACTTTTGTTAAGAGCCGGGGCTGATAAGGTGAGTGTTAACTCATCGGCTGTCAGAAATCCTGACTTTATTAATCAGGCCAGCGATCGCTTTGGAAAACAGTGTATTGTGGTGGCAATCGATGCAAAACGCCGTCATGACCCTAAAAACCCTGGTTGGGATGTCTATGTTCGCGGAGGACGGGAAAATACGGGCTTAGATGCGGTAAAATGGGCAGTAGAAATGGAAAAAAGAGGGGCCGGAGAACTGTTAGTTACCAGTATGGATGCGGATGGAACCCAGGCCGGTTATGACTTAGACTTAACTCGTACCATCGCCCAACAAGTCGAAATTCCAGTGATAGCTTCAGGAGGGGCGGGAAACTGCGAGCATATCTACGAAGCATTGACCCAAGGGAAGGCAGAAGCCGCTTTACTAGCTTCTTTGCTCCATTATGGACAATTAACCATTGCTGAGGTCAAAAATTACCTAAGCGATCGCAAAATTCCCGTCCGTCGTCGCCCTGACGACACCTTTAGACAACCTTAATTTTCTAACTTAGACGTTGTCACCTAGGGATTGTGTATTAGAATAGAAAAAAAAGTTAACATTTTTTAAAATATGTTGATACCGATTCTAATATTCGACGTTGCCCTAGTTGCTTGGTCCCTGCATTTGATGCAGGAAGCCATTGAACAGCAAGAATTTTCCCTGATGTTAGCAGGAACCCTAGTGGCCTTAGCAGCCGCGGCCATGTTAGTGGTCTATTTCCTTATGGGTCATTGTTTGACTTACTTGACAAATATTTCGTGATATGCTATATAATTTCCGTAATAATAAAACTTTAAAAATTTTTTTACGCAATAAAAAGACTCGGAGTTTACGCCTATCACAAGCATCCCGTATTGCTGCTACCTTCCGGTCCTGACAAGGTTTGGGCGTTGTAATTGCGTAAGTCCGAGTCACTTACTATCATAACATAAAAACATCTTAACGATAATTATTCCTCATCAGTATTGAGAATTTGTGGAACTCTAAAAAAGTCCCCTTCAGGGCTTGGGGCTTCTTGTAACAAAGCTTGGCGATCGCTATACAGTTCGGAACTATCCTGACGGGTGATGTTACTGAGTTCGATAGCGCGAGTGGTGGGGGGAACATTTTCCGTATCCAATTCACTCAACTGCTCAAAATAGTTTAAAATGTCGCTCAACTGGCCAGCAAACTGCTCTTCTTCTTCTGGGGTAATCTTTAAACGTGCTAAATGAGCGATCTTCTGGACTTCTTGACGATCTAACATAAATAAAGGTTCCTGTAAATGAGTTTAGAAAAAGACATCCATTTCTGAGCGTCCCGTAATTTTTAGCCAGTTTTGGGCTTCAATGTAGTTATTCGGTGCCAGACGGATAGCCTGTTTCCAATACTCTCCCGCTTTATCAAATAGGGCTTCTGCTTCGTTGATATTCCCTTCAGATTTAGCTTTTTCTCCTTGATAATGATAAATGACAGCAATATTATTCAACGCTGAGGGCATCTGGGGGTTCAACTCTACTGCTTGCTCATAATAGTTGAGGGCTTTGGCGTGTTCCCCGTTGCTGGCGTGGATAATACCAATATTGTAGAGGATATAACTGCGATCGTTGGCATCCTCTTCTAACTTGAGGGCTTCATAATAGTTATCTAAGGCTTCAGCATATTCACCGTCTGCTTGGGCTGACATCCCATCTCTGTAATAGACAAAGGCTTCTTTTGCCTTTTTATTAGCTGGCAGTATTTTGAGGATAATATCTGCCATTACAGTAAAGCTTTTATCGATAAAATTATCATTTCGTTGGGTTCTAGGCATAGATTTGACGTTGAAGACAAAATAGTATCCTTATCCTATCAAAATTTTAGCAAACATCTACTCCTATCTTGTACCTTAACCCTTAACACCGCTTCCAGTTTCTGTGGGGATAATATAGCGTTGCAGAAAGACGAATAAAAGGACAACTGGAACAATAGAAATAATTGATCCAGCAGCAATTAGTCGCCAATCTAAGTCTAACGCACTGGCTAGTTTAGCCACCCCTAAAGGCAACGTATAGTATTCAGGCCGATCTAATACAATCAGAGGCCATAAAAAGTCACTCCAGGAACCAATAAAGACAAAAATAGCTAAAGTAACTAACGCAGGACGGATCGACGGTATCATAATATGCCACCAGATTCCTAATTCTGAACAACCATCAATTCTTGCTGCTTCTTCTAACTCCTTGGGAACCCCTTGAAAGGCTTGACGCAAAAGAAAAATTCCAAACGCTGAGGCTAAACTAGGAAAAATCACCCCTAAATAAGTATTCCGTAATCCTAATTGTACGGTGAGAATGTATAAGGGGATCATCACGATCTGAAAAGGAATCATGATCGTAGCAATCACCGCAGCAAAAATACTGTCTCGTCCCCAAAAATCAAGTCTTGCTAAAGGATAAGCTGCTAAAGAACAAAACAGGAGATTTAACCCCACTGTTAACACAGCAATTAAGGTACTATTGGCTAAATATTTTCCAAATGGATAGGTTTGCCAAACAACGCCAAAATTCTCCCAGGTTGGTTGAGTGGGAAACCAAGTGGTAAAAACATCTTCTGTCGGAGATTTAAAGGCGGTACTGAGTAACCATAGTAAGGGAAACAACATGGCGACTGCTATCACCGTTAATAATAAATAGAGGCCAAAACGTTGGATTAAAGATTTTTGGTTCATCATTGGGGACTGTAGCGAAATAGTAAATTTTTATTAAATTTTCCGCGATTTTACCATAGCGCGATAGTTAGCAGAAGAATCAAGTTCGCTCTTTCCATAGTATTAAGCAATGTTACGAAGCTTCAAAGCCTTTACCATGAAGCATTACAGGTTATTTGTGACTAATTTTTTTGCTCTTTTTTAACAAGTTATTGCACTGTCTTAACGAAAGTAACTAATTGCTTCAATTTATAGATATTAGATAAAGATTAGTATAACTATTATTAAAACTCTTATACTTATATTTTTTATAGTTTCTTTTTTTGTCGTTTTTAATATTTAAAAATGTAGTTATTTGTAGAAGATTTACTAACATCTTTACTTTAGTTTGTTGACAAATTCAAATATAAAAAAAATCAGCTATCCGAGGGAATTAACTAAGAGGTAATGCTATAAGAAAAGGACAAGTATTGATGAATTATTCCTTCAAAAATAATGCTAAAACTTAAGCAAATTATTCCTGGGGTCTTGGCACCCCTTAGCTTTGCTATGGGTTCTTCTGTTGAAGCGGCAACAGTCGTTAATCTCGATGGTGATGGTAACGTGGTTAGTATTAGTGACCTTGAAATTTGTATTAGTAGTGCCGAAATTTGCGCCCAAGCACCAGAAGACCTAACGGAAAATAAAGTTATTAACTTTTACAATGTCAACTTTCCACTCGGTTCATTTAACGATATTTTTGGTAACCCTACTCAACCTGGTTTTATGGGTTCTTGTAATAATGGTTTATGTTTTTGGGGAAATCAAACCCAAGCAAGTTTAGCCATAACCGAGATGAATAATGCCATTAATGATATGATGCCGATTCCAGGAGATATTGCAGGAGAATTTACTCCACCCCTCCCTCCTCCTCCCTTTCCACCTTTAGATAACAGGAGAAACTTCTATCGAATTCCTCTTAGTTTTAATGGAGTCAGTAGCATCACTTACATTCAGGGGACTAATAATAATGAAAATCCCAATAGTCCCTGGGTTTTAGACACAATTGACTCTAATACTTTAATATCTAATCAATTATATGCTGACTTTGAATTTGTTGGTCAAGAAATTATTACCCCTCCTACTACCCCTACGGTTCCCGAGCCTTCAAGTTTAATCGGAATTGTCTTCATGGGTGGCTCTGCATTGATAGCCATCAAGAAAAAGGATTGACCTTGGAGGTCAAACGGCAAGGGGCTTGTAACGGATTATATTATAGCAGTACACAAAAGGTATTTGTCACTGGTTAACGTTGAAACTGTATATCTAATCAACCATTGCCACCCCCTCTAACTCCCCCTTTTGTGAGGGGGAGAACCCTTGCCCATTCCCTATTCTAAGGGTGCGTAGTAGTATAATAATGATGGCAATTTTCTTCACAAGGTAGAGGGTTGACTCCCCTCTCAATCCTTCTTCCTCTCCTTCGGTTAGACCCAAAAACGTTTTCTACTTATCTCAATCAAAACCATCATGTTTCAATTACTCATTCATATTCTTATAAGTCGCCACCGCAGAGGGAGAAATACGATTAAGATAACGGAAGATCCAATATTTAAGAACCGTATCTAAAATAACTGGAAACGTCGCAATAAACAGGAAGTTAAATTCTTGGTTTTCCGGTAAGCCAAAATGATGAGCCACTCCCTCTAAAATCACCTCCCAACCATGAGGAGAGTGGAAACCCACAAACATATCAGTAAACAAAATAATTAGAAAAGCTTTGGCCGGATCACTTAAACCATATAAAATTTCATCTAAAAAAGACTTAAGGACTTCTATTTCTTTACGACTACTTACAATGACAATAATAAACGCTGTGACTGAAAATAAATCAGCAAAAATATTACCAATGGAATCAATTCCTTGGGCGCGATAATCTTCTGTAATTTCTTGGGCTTTTTCTTGAATTTTTTCTTCAATTTCTTCGTTTGTCAAGGGTTCTCTCAAACCAATTAACCCCTGAAAGCGCAAAATTTCCTCATAATGACTTAATTCTTCAAACGCTTCTTCTTCTAAATCTTTATTGATAAAAACCACTCGTTCATGATTTTGGAAATATTGATTAATAATGGGAGTCAATAAAAAAGTTTTTGTTAATTGATGGGTCAATAAAGGAACAATAATTAACAACAAAATAAACTTAATAGAGAGGGCTGTCCTTAAACGCGATTTACGATATTTATTAAGAACTTGTTCTTCGCTTTCTCCTGATTTTGGATCAATTTCTTGTTTAATTCTGTTGAGGGTATTGATAAAAGATCGGGGTAAAACACCTGTTTTTTGAGAAGCAGATTCTAAACGACGGGCATTTTCTCCGGGGGAATAAGTCTGGTTATTATTGGTTATTTTTGGGTTAATTTCATTGGTAGATGTATTATCTAATGGCTTTGTTTCTTTCTTGGGTGAAGCTTCTTTTGTCAATACCAAAGAACCGTTATAAACGTCCTCTGTCTCACGCACTTGATATTTAGAAGCCACTTGGTCAATAAATTCTAATTTCTCAAAAATAATAGCAGCATTGGTGGCATTTTTTCGTAATTCTCCTGGGGGTATCGTGTCTTCAGGAAATTCCTTTAAATTAGAGATATTGAGGAAAAGGCGACTGGTTTTAAATACCCCTAATCCCATATTGATTTTTTGTAAATAACCATTGACTTCTGTTTTAAAATAAGAGATAACACTGTCACCATAGTCAGCGTTCTCCTTTGACACCTTTTTACCACCAAAATGGTTATCTTCAATTTCTTTTATTTTTAAAGCTGCTTTATAGGCGTTATCTAAGGATCTTTCTGGGGTAGCTGTTAACCAGTTAGAAGTCTTTTTAATTAAGGACCTAAATTTCATAATAATTGCTACTTACCTGCAACAAAGAAAAAATAAAATAGAGAGAGAAACCAGAACAAAGGAATGCAAAATAATTGTATGTTAACCTATTTACTTGAGGAATGTCCGTGAAGCGAACCTCTCTGTGGATTGAAGGAACGACCCGTACCGGAAAAACAACCCAATTGGTTAGAGAGTTTTGTGATTGGGTTGAAAACAAACGTCAAGATAAGATAACCTCCTCAGTTCAATCAGTTACCCAAAATCTAGCGTCATCAGTTTTGATTTTTTCAGCTAATGATGATAATCGTCGTCGTTTAGCTGATCGACTTTCTTTAGCTGTCAACGGGAGTTACCCTATTCACTGTAAAACTCCTATAGGATGGATGAGGGATGAAATCAACCTGTTTTGGCCGCTTTTGTTCGAGGAACTTTCTTTAAAAGCACAGTTTCCCCTATTATTACGTCCGGAAACGGAGCAATTTCTAGCCACTCAGTTATGGCGGTTTTTTTGTACGACCCAGGAGAGATCCCACTTAAACCACTCTGGAGTCGTCTTAACCGGAAACAGCGAGTTTCGCTTTATCCGTCAAACTTTGGACTTGCTACAGTTGGCCGGTGCCAGTGGAATTATGGTTGAACATATCCCCTACATTCTAGAACATGGTTTAGAAGCAGGGGAACATTTTTTAGAAGAGTTAAATAATTCACAGAGGGAGGAGACAGTTTTACCTCAACTTCGGGGTGATTTTATTTTAGCGTGGCAAGATTGGTGTTTAAAACGAGGTTTCTTAACTTATGGCTTAATTTATACTCTATATTGGCGATATTTATTACCCTTACCTCAATATCAACACCATTTAATCACTCGTTATCAAGGAATTTTCGCTGATGATCTCGATGATTATCCAGGAATTACTAAAGATTTATTTCAGTTTTTCTTAGATCATAACGCCTTTGGCGTTTTTACCTATAACCCCGATGGACAAGTGCGTTTAGGATTAAATGCAGATCCTGACTATTTATATCAATTATCATCCCATTGTCAGCTAAAAATCTTATCAAACTATCCTCGAATTCAGAGTGATTACGGTGACTTAATCGTACAATTATCCACGAATCCTTTATCGGTAGAAAGTTTACCGGATTGTTTTACCTCCATTCAAACGATTTCCCGTGCTGAACTCTTACGAAATACCGCTAATTTTATTGTTGATACCATCAAAAACAAACAAATTAATCCCGAAGATGTGGCGATTATTGCCCCAGGATTAGACGAAATTGCTCGTTATACCTTCATTGAAATTTTATCCGCTGCTAATATTCCCATCAAACCGTTAAATGAACAACGTTCTTTAATCAGTTTCCCTTTAGTTAAAGCCTTATTAACTATTTTAGGACTGGTTTATCCTGGGTTGGGTGATTGTTTTAGAGGAGATGATATTGCTCAAATGCTCACCACATTAACTTATAATGCTGACCAAACAATGGCCATTATTGACCCTGTCAGAGCCGGTTTAATTGCTGATAGTTGTTATGAAGTTAAGTTAAAAACCCCTCAATTACTACCCATTGAAACCTACCCCCGATGGGATAGAATTGGCCATCAAGCAACCGCAGCTTATCATCGTCTTGTTGATTGGATAAAAGAAACTAAAAAACAAGTAAACCAAGAGCAATTTTTGAGTCCGATGATCGTCTTAGATAAAGCCATTCAAGACCTAATAGAAACTCAATATAAATTATCTTATCAACAATTATCCGCTCTGAGGGAGTTAACCGAAACCACACAACATTTTTGGGAAATTGATCGCCGTTTACGACAATACGATCCTAACCCCAAATCTCGGCAAGAAACCTTAATGGAGTTCATTCAATTATTACAACGGGGAACCATTACAGCCAATCCTCGTCCCATGTATTACTTAGGACAAGAACCTGGTTATGTTACTTTAGCCACTATTTTCCAATATCGGTCTTTACGAACTTCTCACCGTTGGCAATTTTGGCTCGATATCTCATCGAATTTATGGGAAAAAGGCGGGGCTTCAGTGCTATTTTGCGCCCCCTTATTCCTCCGAGAATGGTCAGGACGTACCCTAACCCCTGAAGATGAATTTGAAGCGGATCAAGCACGTTTAAAGCGGATTCTGAGGGATTTATTAGGGAGAGTAGAAGAAAAAGTTATTTTCTGTCACAGTGATTTGAGTGTTAAGGGAACGGAACAAACAGGGTCTTTATTAACTTTAGTTAATGGTTCTCAAGAAATCGAACTCATTATGAATAATAAAAAATAGTTTAGGAATTTCTTAACAATTGCTTCACTGTTCCTAATAGCTCCTCGTGGGGAAACGGTTTAACAATATAAGCATCAGCCCCTTGTTTTAATCCCCAATAACTATCAACTTGGGTGTTTTTAGTTGAACAGAGAATAACAGGAATATGTTCGGTTTTCGGATCACTTTTAATGCTTCGACAAGTCTGATAACCATTAAGGTTAGGCATAACAACATCGAGAATAATCAGATCCGGAGCGAGGGATTTTAACTTTTCTAAAGCTTCAGCCCCATCTATGGCAGTGGTAACAGAAAAGCCATTATCTATGAGTAAACCAGCAATTAGTTCACGTTGAGCAGTGCTATCATCGGCTAGTAAAATTGTAGGCATAAGAAGTCATTGAGAAATACGCTTTAGCGACAACCAATCATAAAGATCCTATACACTAGGATACCCTCCAAACCGAACACAATTATCATTATTTCAGAATTGGGCGATCGCTCCCTATTCAAAAGCCCTAACGTTGTTGTTATGGTTAGGGCCCTTTAACCTTCTCTAAAGAATTAGAGAAAGGATTATTATATGAGTTCGCATATCGCTATGAGCAAAGAATTTTTATTATTTTAGTGACGACGCGATCGCTGTCTTCGCCGAGTTGCTTCTTTGCGCTTGCGTTTTTCTTGTGGCGTTTCAAAAAATTGGTGCTTTTTATAATCTGTATAGATTCCAGCTTTAGCAACCTGTCGTTTAAATCGACGTAACGCAGATTCAATGGGTTCGTTTTGACCAACAACTACTTGGGTCATTATCTAACTTTACACCTCCTATTTTGTTTAAGTTAATTGGGGTCAGCCATAATACTGACAAGCCTTATTTTTATTAAAGCTTATTGAGGCACATTTTCTCAACTTATCTAGTATAGCTTATGATTAGTCTTCTCATTATTTTATGACATTAATGTCTTGAATCAACCAGCGATCGCCTTGACGAACCACATCATAACGAACCCGTAAATTATCGTTATAAGAACGACTCACCTGATTGCCTTGATAGTATTGAGCGGATTCTTGAACATTGGCATCGACTACCCCTTGATTGGCGTTATTGCTATCGGGTTTAAAGGAATTAACGGTCACTGCGTGTTTGTAGGTCCAGTAATTTTGATTTTGTTGTAATTGTTGAGCGCGTCGTTTCCATCGAGAGAGGAGGGGATCGGCCAAAATTTCATTCAAAGCGTCGATGTTATGGCCTTGGCCGAAGGCTTGAGATTTACTTGATAACCAGGTTTCTACCACTTGCTGGGCCCCTTCTAGGGTCAACATTCCTGTGGCGGTTACCATTTGAGCATCAGCCGGGGGAATCTCAATCAGAGGTTGATGGAGGGAAACGGAATATTGTCCTTGTTCGAGGGCGGATAAGGGAGAATTGGCCTTATACATCCAAGTGGCTCCTAAAGCGATTAATCCGACCCCGCCTAAAAGAGCCACCACAGTGAGACGAGTGGGTTTGTAAGTCCGTCTGAGGGGACGAACCTGTGTCGGGGTCGTAACCGGAGCCGTTTGGACGGGTGAAGGTTGGAGACTTGGGGATTTTTCTGGCGGGGTTGGCGTGGATGGCTTGGGGTCAAGTTTTTGGGAATACTGTTTGCGCTTACGACGACGGACATCCCGAATATCCACCGGAGAGAGAGAACGAACCGGTAGAGGAACCGGATCTAAGGCTGCATTACCCTGTTCTAGGGGTTGATAGCTAGGATAACGACGATTAGAGAGACGACTACGAGAAGGTGGGGTTTTTTCAGGGGTCGTCACTACTTGGGGTTTAGGGCGAGGGGGACTGAGGAGTTGATTGAGATAAGTTTGCACCTCTGGGTCGGCAAAATATTCTTTTAAAGAAGCGGTTTTTTCTTTCAAATCTCGAAAATGGGCAAAAACCTCCGCCTGTAACCAATGCTCGCTATAACGACATAGCCCTGGCAGGAGATCCGGAGCCCCTTTGGACTGTTCGCGGATAAAGTTTAACGCTTGTTGATCTTGGCATCGCTCTAGAGCTTGAGCGGCGGCTTGGGTTTGTCCGAGTAATAAGGAGACAATGGCCTGTTCTATTGACACATCTTGGCGAGGTTCTAACCCTTCAAGCACTGTTTTGGCTTCTAGAATTAAGGAGGGTAGTTTTTGGGCGAACCCTTGGCCAATGAGGGCATATACCCCTAAATAAGCCGCCACCGAGGAAGGCCGTTGAGCTTCTTCGATAAAAATGTCTTTTTGTTCGGCTGCGGTCAAATAAGTGCGAATCTGCTGGATGAAGCGTAAAAAGTCATCAATGCCTAATCCAGAGTGATCGTTTCCCCTGCCGTCAATGCCTTGACGCTCGTTTAACATTGATTTTAATAACTCAATGCCTGTTTGACGGGGGACTTTGTTTTTCAGAGGGGCTGCTAGTAATTCTAAAATGCGATAGGGACGCAGTTTCTGGAGTTCTGCTTTAATTTCTGCTTGGAGGGAGGGAAAAAGACTATTTTTTTCTAGTAGGCTTAACCCTTGGCTTCCTGCTTGGCCTGCTTCCTCGTAGGCTGCTTGATGCCACTGTTCTCGACTAATTTCTAAATAAGCTAAAGCAATGCTTAAGATTGTGTCGGTCCGTTGCTGGGTCGCTGTATTATCAATGTCTAAGGACAGAGAGGAGGTCGGAAGGGTCTGAAGATAACTTTCACCGTACTTAATGACTAACTCGTATTCTCCTAATTCTTGGAAGATTAAGAGACTACCTGGGACTTGCTCTGGCTCAATCTCGATTTCTGAAGTGGTTGGTCTGGCATTTTCCCCGACTCCTTCGGTGGGTGACTCAACAGATGCCTTATCCCCTTCTTCTTGGTAAGCAGCTTGGTCTTGCCAAAACTGTGTTTCATACTTGGCTTTTTGGGCAGGATTGGATAAAACGCTATAGGCTTTCTCTAGTAACTGTTTGCGGGCTTGAATCCCTTGGTTACTATATTCTCGGCGGGGTAGCTGAACACTGCGATCGCGATACGCTTGGCGAAGTTGTTCATCTGTCGCTTGGGGAAATATTCCTAATATCCTGTAGTAGTCTAGCGGTATGCGCACGGTTGACTTCCTCAGAGCAGGGTGACTTAACTTTATATATTTATAATTAACAAGAATGATGATAAAGAATCATCTATAGAAGTTAGGGGATTTGATTATTACATCAAAAATAAAGGATTGGCAAGATTGTAACTTAAAGATTCATTTTAGTAAAAGTTTTTTTTATTTATGGTAAACATGGCCACTTAACCTCAGTGTCCCTATTCAGTTTAAACTAGAACAGAAGGAAATTAGTTTTTCCTAAAACGGATTACGATAGCTTACCTCGATATACGATTGTAGCGATATTTTTCATTCTTGGTCGGCTTCCCTCAGTGTTAGTTCAATTGTTCTTAATTATTGTTTGAATTGTTATGGTTTCTGAACGTACTTTACCTGAATTTAATACAACGTCAATTCAACTGAGCAAAGAAGAAGGATTGATGTTATACGAAGATATGACGTTAGGACGCTTATTCGAGGATAAGTGTGCGGAGATGTATTATCGGGGTCGGATGTTTGGCTTTGTCCACCTCTACAACGGACAAGAAGCGGTTTCTACGGGGATTATTAAAGCGTTACGGCCCGATGAAGATTATGTGGCGAGTACCTATCGGGATCACGTCCATGCCCTCAGTTGTGGGGTTCCTCCCCGGGAAGTGATGGCGGAGTTGTTTGGGAAACAGACCGGTTGTAGTAAGGGCCGGGGAGGGTCCATGCACTTATTCTCCGAACAACACCGTCTGTTAGGGGGTTACGCTTTCGTCGCCGAAGGCATTCCCGTGGCCACTGGGGCAGCCTTTCAAAGTAAGTATAGACGGGAAGCGATGGGAGATGATAGCGCCGATCAAGTGACGGCCTGTTTCTTTGGCGATGGGGCCAGTAATAATGGCCAATTTTTTGAATGTTTGAACATGGCCGCCCTCTGGAAATTACCCATTATTTATGTGGTAGAAAATAATAAATGGGCCATCGGCATGGCCCATAACCGCGCCACCTCTCAACCGGAAATTTACAAAAAAGCCAGTGTCTTTGATATGGTGGGGGTAGAAGTGGATGGGATGGACGTTTTAGCGGTGAGAAAAGTGGCCCAAGAAGCGATCGCTAGGGCCAGGGCAGGAGAAGGACCGACCTTGATCGAAGCGTTAACCTATCGTTTCCGAGGCCATTCTTTGGCTGATCCCGATGAACTGCGATCGTCTGATGAAAAACAGTTTTGGGGCAGCAAAGATCCCATCCAGAGATTAGAAGCCTATTTAACTGAGCATAACTTAGCTAATCAAAATGAGTTAAACGAGATTAAGCAACAGGTTCAAGCAAAAGTCGATGACGCGGTTAAATTTGCTGAAGAAAGTCCCGAACCTGATCCCAAAGACTTATATCGTTACGTTTTTGCTGAAGATTAAAAAACCTTGTCAAGGGAATAGGGAATAAGGAATAGGATAAAATACACTATTGCCACCCCTTCTAACTCCCCCTTTGGTGAGGGGGAGAACCCTTGCCACCCCTTCTAACTCCCCCTTTTGTCAGGGGGAGAAACCTTGCCACCCCCTCTAAATCCCCCTTTTGTCAGGGGGAGAAACCTTGCCCACCCTACCATAATTTGATGACTTGATCACTATAATATTAGGGACTTTATTGATTTTTTCTTTAAAAAATTGAGGCTGACTAACTACTCAAAAAAAATCTTATATAATTAGGTGATGTACATTGATTTTTAAGTAATAGATGGTTGTCAGTAATCAAAAAGAAATGCCCATCAATCCTATCTTTAACCCAGAAGGAGATGATGCCATTGAAAACCGTTCCATTTGGTTTGGTAATACAACAAATTTAATGCAATTAAATGATGTTCGTTATACCTGGGCTGTTGGTTTATATCAACAAATGAGGGAAAATTTTTGGATTCCTCAAAGGCTTGATGTGACTCAAGATGTGACGGATTATACTAATTTAACCGATGACGAACGCTATGCTTACGATGGAATTTTATCCTATCTTACGTTTTTAGATTCTGTTCAAACTTGTAATATTCCTCATCTAAAAAGTAGCATTACTGCCCCGGAAATTAGTCTATGTATGGCCGAACAAATTTCCCAGGAAGGAATGCACAACCAAAGTTATCAATATTTAATTGAAACCATTATCCCACCGGAAAGAAGAACTCAAGTTTATGAGTTTTGGCGTACAGATACAGTGTTAAAAGATCGTTGCGAATTTATCGCTAAACTTTATCAAAAATATGTTGATGATGCTACCCCAGAAAACTATTTTATTGCTTTGATGGCTGACTTTTTGTTAGAAGGATTGTATTTTTATAATGGCTTTATTTACTTCTATAATTTAGCCTCTCGGATGTTAATGCCGGGTTCAGCCGATATTTTTAAAATGATTAACCGCGATGAGTTAAGTCATGTTAGATTGTATCAAAAATTGATTCCAGAAGCTAGAAAAGTCTTTCCCCATTCGGTTGAACAAATTTATGAAATGTTTGACATGGCGGTTAATTATGAATGTCGCTGGACCAATCATATTGTGGGTAATAATATTTTAGGAATTACTGAGTCGAGTACGGAAAGATATACGAAGTATTTGGCTAATATTAGATTACGTTCCATTGGTTTAGAACCCCTTTATCCTGAACCCAAATATAATAAGAGTCCTTATACTCATTTGGAGCGTTTTTCTGATACTAAAAAAGAAGCTCATACTAAGGCTAATTTCTTTGAAGCGACTGTAACCAGTTATGTTATGTCTTCTGGGGTAACAGGATGGGATGAAATTTAGCTTTTGTTAACAAAAATTGAAAAATTTTTGTGTTATTAAGGTGAGTATTTCTCACCTTACTTTTATTAATAGTTTAGTTATGAATCAAAATAAAAAATATCAAGAATTGGCAGAAAAACACAGTAATATTTATTGGTTACATGATCAAGAAAATTTTGAGGATTTAGCTAAAAATGCGAGTTTAATCTATCAAAGTTTAGGATATTCTTCTCAACAATCTTTAGAGGTAGGCCAATTAATTAGCGAAGCTTATCAATTATCGGACTATGCAGAATTAAAGAGAATTAATAATAATATTGAAGCGGAAAAAAAATATTATAATCAAGTTAAAGATAAATTTTTGAAAGTAGAAACTATCCTTAACATTCCCGTCAGTATTGCACAGTATCAAGTTAATTGGTGGATGTATTTTCGCCATCGCCATTGGCCATTAATAACCTTAAATTTATTCTTACAACATTCTTTGCCGTTTGGACTCAACGGTTTTTTAAAAGGAGGCTATTTAACCTATTATCTAATACAAGCAGCTTTAGCACATAATAAGAGGGATAAACTCAATTGTCAACTTAAATTAGAAAAATATTGGGAGTTGGTAATCAAAGATACAAGGTATCCTTTTATTGGTTAATTAGTCTTTGTTATAATCAAAAAAATCATCAATAATAAGCTAAATGACTGTTTTATTACCCGCGATTATTCCCGTTGCTTTTATTATTATTATAGGGGTCATTGTTGGCAAAACATTAAAGATTCATAAACAAACTTTATCTCAATTAATTGTTTATGTATTAGCTCCTGCATTAGTTGCTGATAGTTTATATACAACTACCATCTCGGCCCAAAATGCAGCCCAATTATTATTAGGAGTGTTTATTGTCGCTTTTATTCTTTATTTATTGGTTTCAATTATTAGTTCTATTTTAAAATTGCCTCCTATTACTCGCAAAAGTTTAATTGCCACTTCATTACATCCGAATAATGGTAATATGGGATTACCTTTAGTGGATTTTGCCTTAGGAGCAGCCGGGTTAGAAAGGGCGATTATTTATATGATTGGTTCGAGTATTTTATTATTTGGTGTTGCTCCGGCTATCCTAGCAGGAACCAGTTTAAAACATAGTTTAACAGTAACTTTTAAATTACCTTTAATGTGGGCAATGTTAGCAGGATTAAGTTTAAGAATTCTTCAAATTGAGCTTCCTTTTAATTTAGGAGAAGCGTTACACTTATTAGGAAGGGCTGCCATTCCTGTTGCTTTATTGATCTTAGGAATGGAGTTGGTGACAACACAATTTAAAGTGACTAAATTTGAAATAATCTCTCTCAATTTTAGACTGATTTTAGCTCCTTTAATTGCTTTATTAGTCGGAAAAATTATTCAATTAAATCCCCTAGATTTACAAGTTTTTATTTTACAAAGTGCGATGCCAACTGCAGTTAATACAGTGGTTTTAGCAACAGAATTCGGAGGAGAAGCACTTAAAGTTGCTCGGACTATTGTTGTCACCACTTTACTGAGTTTTTTGACCTTACCGTTTGTTTTATGGATTGCTGAACAAGTATAATAAATTCCAGCATTTATCTAGTATTAATAGCTAGAAATAATTGAGGAAAATTCATGGAAAAACCGGCTAATAATCAATATCCCATTCATGAACTCATTAAACAGCGTTGGAGTCCATTAGCCTTTGATAATCGTCCCATTGAACCCGAAAAAATTGCTAGTTTATTAGAAGCCGCCAGATGGGCAGCCTCTTGTTATAATGAACAACCGTGGTGTTTTATTGTTGCGACTAAAGATAATACCGAAGAATACGAAAAACTCTTTAGTTGTCTCGTAGAAGCTAATCAAAAATGGGCAAAAAATGCTCCCCTTTTAATGTTATCCGTAGCTAAATTATCCTTTGAACGTAATAATAAACCCAATCGTCATGCTTTCCACGATGTCGGTTTAGCCGTCGGTAATTTAACCCTACAAGCTCAATCATTCGGGTTATTTGTCCATCAAATGGCTGGATTTGATGTGGAGAAAGCCACCCACCTCTACAATATACCTCAAGACTATGAACCCGTTGCAGCGATCGCCGTTGGTTATCCAGGGAATGTGGAGCAATTAGAAGAAGATTTACAACAACGACAATTATCTCCCCGTAGTCGTAAACCCTTCACCGACTTCGTATTTCAAGGGGATTGGAATCAATTTTATTTTTAACTGACATCTTTCACGCCCTACATAAAAACTAACCGAAAGACTAGAGAGAATCAATTCTCAATAAGTTACAGTCAAAAATAAACACTATTGCCACCCCCTCTAACTCCCCCTTTTGTGAGGGGGAGAACCCTTGCCTATTCCCCATTCCGTACCCCCCACACCCCCCTTTATAAGGGGGGCAGGGGGGGTTAGGGAATGGGGGGGTTAGGGGCAGGTTATCGAAGGTGCAAGATGTCAGTTTAAGAATATTTTTATAGAAAGAAAGGACTTCTACCGTTATTCTAGTAGAAGCCCTCTATAAAAGAAGAAATTTTGCGTAAAAACCTTAAAAAGGACAATCATCCTCATCATCTAACTGCATATCCCATTTGGCTGCTAACACTTGAGTTACCATAGCTTCTAGAGCAGCAGAATCAAGGTTAGAATTATTGTCAGGAATAGGAGAAGAATAGGTAATGGGAATCAAACGTAAACAACGACGATCCTGAATTAAATCAAAATAAGCTTCTTGCTGTTGCGATCGCTGAAGTTGTAAATAATCGAAACTTTGAACATTGAGGTACAAGGAGCGATTAACCACGATAGTAGCCTGACTCGGATCATTAAAGACTTCAACGATCCATCCCTCCCCTTCGCTTTCTATATTTCCATCGAGGGTATGAATGTAACGAACCCTTCCGAGATCGTTGAGAATACGTTTCATGTCCTCAGCATTAACAATAATCCCAAAATCAATGATACAAGGGGCCGGGAACGAGTGTGAGGGGTGATGGTGACTCATAAGAAATTGCCTGAAAGCACAACGATTGGTAGTCAGTCGAAAGACTGTAGGAGTGGAAAGATAAAGCTAGATGAAGCTTTTCTCTTTCATGGGAGCAGAGAAACAATTATCAAAGGCGACTTATCATCCATGCTATGGGACATTTTTGGTGTGTTGTCCTGTAGCATGATTAGATGAGATAAAATTAGGCATTTAGGTTAAGGCAAGACTAAAATTAGCCAAGCGTTTGAAAATACCCTTAGCCAGTTGCCATCTAACATCATGTTACCGCAATATTCCCTGAGCATTTCTTAAAGTCTCAAGAGAATGTGATGTAATTTTGGGATCTTAAATTTTCTACATATATGTCGTTAAATATTCAATGTTCCATACAATTTATAACAACTTGATAGATTCTTTTACATCCCTATTAGGAGGGATTACTTTTTATACAATTATCCCTTTACCTGATCAGTGGCCCAAAAATTTTCAATCCATTGCTCGGTGGTCCCCCATTATTGGCCTAGGAATCGGGGGTTTATTAAGCATCATTGATACATTATTAAGCTTAGTCGGATTTCCCATCACCGTCAGCAGTGCTTTAATAATCAGTTTAGGGATTTATCTCACCGGCGGATTGCATTTAGATGGAGTCCTCGATAGTGCCGATGGTTTAGCCGTAATCAACCCCAAAAAACGCCTAGAGGTGATGCAGGATAGCGTTACAGGAGCTTTCGGGGTCATGGCCGGCATAATTGTCATTTTGCTCAAAATCGTCGCTTTGAGTGCCATTGTTAACCATCGTGCTTGGGTTTTCATGATGGTTGCTGGTTGGGGACGATGGGGACAAGTGAGTGCGATCGCCTTTTATCCCTACCTGAAACCCACCGGAAAAGGAGCCTTTCATAAACAATATTTCAAACGTCCTCAAGACTTATTGGGAGGGTTAGTCGGTTTATGGGGGATGACAGGGGTATTTATCGCATTGAACCCTGAATTATGGCAGTTAGGGTTAAGGGTAACGGGGATAGGAATGGCGATCGCCTTAGGGGTAGGTGCTTGGTTTAATCATCGGTTTGGGGGTCAGACCGGAGACACCTACGGGGCCGTGGTGGAATGGACCGAAACCTTGATGCTCTGTCTATTATCGATCCACCGGTCGTAAACGGGTGACTTTGAGGTTAAAGTTACCACCTCCGGTTTCACCAAAGGCCCGCACACGAATAATATAGCGGCCAGTTTCCGTGATGCGAGAAAATAATAAGGAGTTGGTACTCCCATCGGGTCCGTCGTCATTTTCAGCAATGGTGGTCCCATCAGCCCCTAATAATAACACCACACTATCAAACTCATCAGAGGTTAGGTCAATGGCCACTTGATCCCCTTTTTCCAAATCTATTTCATAATCCTTGGCAAACCCACCTTCTCCTGTAGGAATATCTCGATCCGACAGACGATCAGAGATAGCTCCGTTCGATTTGATGGGAATGGGATTATAAATGTTTTGTTGTCCTTTTACTGGAAAAGCAATTAGGCCCAACATTAGGGAAAATAAAGGGATCATTAAAGAACGATAGGAGACTTTACCAGACAAATAGGTCATTTTATGAACAATACTTACACACACTCCCGTATAGTCTATCGAATGTCTAGGGTTTGGGGGTCAACTTAATGAAAAATCGAGGAAAAATTTAGAAATATTTTATGATTAACAGTCATGATAATCTGATTTAAGGAATATTTAAAAAAAATTCAATATCTTTGGAGTTAAATAAATGTCAGATTTTCCCAATTATAGCGATCGCATCCAAGAAGATTTAGAAAAATTGAAACAACAAGAACTTGAAAAACAGTCGAAACGACAGCAAGAAATGGAACGCGATCGCCGTTTAGTTCAGCAAGAAGAAGAATATCTATTATTACAAAAAAAACAACGAGAATTAGAACGAGAAAAGGCTAAGTTACGAGCAGAAATTAAACGTAGACAAGAAATAAAAGCAGAACAAGAAAGACTTAAACAAGAAACATTTAATAGAGAACAAAGACGTAAACAGCAAATCCAATGGGATCAACAAAAAGTTAGACAACAAGAGTCACAAAATAAAACATCATCCCCTTCTTATTCCCCTAGTTACTCTTCCTCTCCTCATACTACAGTTGAAGACAAACTAAAAGAACTAGATAAACTGATTGGTTTGAATCATTTAAAAGAAGAAGTTCGTCAATATATCAATTTTCTCAAAGTTCAAAAGTTACGAGAAAAACAAGGTTTACAACCCATTCCTATTACGTTGCATTCCGTTTTTTGTGGATCTCCAGGAACCGGAAAAACAACAGTAGCACGACTCATGGGGCAAATTTATCAACAATTAGGTATTCTCAAAAAAGGTCATTTAATTGAAACAGATAGATCGGGAATGGTAGCCGGATATGTAGGACAAACGGCACAAAGAGTAGATGAATTAGTTGATTCTGCTTTAGATGGGGTTTTATTTATTGATGAAGCTTATACCTTAAAACCTCTCGATCCTGGTAATGATTTCGGTCAGGAGGCTATTGATATGTTATTAAAAAGAATGGAAGATTATCGAGATAGATTAGTAGTTATTGTGGCAGGTTATGGGGATGAAATGACCCGCTTTATTAATTCTAATCCTGGGTTAAAATCCCGTTTTAGTCGTTATTTTTATTTTGAAGATTATACCCCAGAAGAATTATTAGCTATTTTTGATATTTTTTGTGATCAACATCGTTACACTTTAACTGAAGCGGCAAAAGAAGTATTACTAACTCGATTTAAGGAATTATATGATCATCGTGATAAAAGTTTTGGTAATGGTCGTCTAGTTAGAAATATGTTTGAAAAGACCATTGAAAAACAGGCAAATCGCTTAGTTACTATTCCCAATGTAACCCCTTACACGATGCAGCAAATATTACCTGAAGATATTGCCTTATTGGTTAATAGTTAAAACAATTTTTAACCTGAGTTCGACATAAAGAAATTATAGATAACTTGCAAAACCGATCAGTATCAAACCCTGATGATTTCGTTGCCGAAACCATAACTCCTAAAACCGAACTCAGGTTGTTACGGTAAGTTTGGTTAGCTGAGATTCATCCCTGACGTTCTATGATTTAGGGATAAATGCCAACATTAGCACCATTAAACATTAAGACATTTTTGCTAGAGCAGCGACTTTGGCTCTTGTAGAAGGGGTTAAACCGCTCAATTCATCGAGGGATAACCATTTTTCTTTAACTAATTGAGCCAATACAAACATAGAGATTGTATCGTTAGAGTAATACTTACCATCAATATGGTATCGTTTACTGTTCAGATAGTCATTTAAAGCCCAAATGTCGTTGATTTGAGTAATTTGGCTGGCTTTTTGATTGATTTCAGCCACCAGTGCCTCTGTTTCCCTAGCATAAGCTTTGCCTAATGCTTCTTGAGCAATTTTTTGATCGGTTTGTGACCATTGTTGTGTGTTGGTTTTCATATCGTAGTTTTGAACTCAGAGAAATACGCTCTATGGATAAGAGCGTATTTTTCATATAATCTGTGATTTTTACTTGTTTACTAATTCTAAAAATATAGCAAAAATCTATCTAATTAGCGAGCTAAGTTCAAAAGTTCTTTAGGAGAAGCAAGTAAATCAATGGCTACAAAGAAAATTTTACCTTGAGGATCGAGTAAAAATCGCCAAGCGATATTCATACCAACACCACCACCAAACCAAGGGGTTTGACAGGTTCCTGTGACTTTAATTTGAGTGAAACCATCTTCAGCCGGTTCACTTACCCCTTGTTTGGGAATTAATTGAAGATTTTGGCATTCTTCACGGAAGAAACGCAGTACGTTTTCTTTACCAATAATGGGACGGCGGAAGGGAGGTTGCAATGCTCCATCTTCGGTAAATAATGCGATTAAAGCATCAAAATCATTCGCATTCAAATTATTCATATAGTTAAGGATGGTTGGATTGTCAACCCCTTCAATCTTCACTTGAGTCCGTTGTGCAAAGTCTTTGGGGGGAGCAACCGGTTCTGTTACCTTGTCGAAATTGCCCATTTTACTGGGATCATATCCCATATCCACCACACAGTTGCGAAGAACAGTGATTTGTTGCCCAGGTTCTAGGCCAGTAATGGTCAAGAGGACAGCATTGGCATTGGCTGAGAGCTGATAACCTTTAGGAATGGGAGCAACTTTGCCTTGTTCCATTAATTTTCCTAGTTCGTACCAAAAACCAAGCTTAATATTAGGACTCCAAGTCGCATAAGTCCGACTGACGGGTGTATCAGCACGGTTGGCTAAGTCGCACATAGCCTGACTTTGCTCTAAAGGGGTCATGTTGATGATATCTTTAAGAGTACCTTCAGCAAACTGCATATTCGCTGCGCCAGGAGCAGCAACAGTGATATTTTTACCCATCTCTAGATAAGCAAACCAAATCAGTGCCAGTTGGTCTTCAGCGCTGAGTTGCTCGAATCTAGCTATGGTTGCAGGAACCGCATCAGCAGCTAAGGTATTCGGAAAAATGTTGCGGGCCGAATCTATAGAAAAAGGCATATCTATCCTTCCGTTTGCTAGGTTTTTTTGGCAGACTAACTTTAATTAAGTCAGTCATACTATTAATCAATGTATCATAAATATGAAGTTTTATTTAATTTTTTTAATCCGTGACTATTTAAAAGATTTAGTAGATCAAGCGTGTTACTTTTTTATCCTGAGCAAAGATGAAAGAGATGATTATCTATTAATTAATTACTCTTAACTTACAGTTAAGTATTTTCTATTGTTTTATTGATTGTCAAAACTTTTATGAGAATAGTTTATGTTTCTCTAGTCTGTAACACAATCTTCTAGATTGTAATACACAGTTTCTTAAGTAAAATCAAAAAACTGTAGGGTGGGTAATGCTAATAAACATCTTTATAATAACTATTTTAGAAATTTAGCATTACCCACCACTGATAAATTTGAATTATAATCGAGTAATTCAAATTTATAAAGTTTGAGTGTCATTGAGTTCTTTCTAAATATTTTTTCTTCTCTTGTTAATTTTTCAGTCTGTTATGGGAATAATAACCTTATGTCTTGAGATAGTATGTAACGCAATCTTCTAGATTGTAATATAGCAGGACTTATTATGATTAGGATATTAAGAAAATTTCTTATTTCCTCGCAATGACAATTAAACATATAAATAATGTTCTAATTAATTTTTGTATTGCTATTAATACTTATCTTGACATTAACACCTATTTATTATCTAGATGAGGTTTTTGATATGGATTTTGATAAAGATTACGGTGCTATCGTAGAAGAAGAAAGAAAAAAGTTATCTAATTATTATAAACATCCTGACTCAATAGATAACGAGTTAGAAAGATTAAAAAAAGAAGTTGATCAAAATTCTATCAATAATCGTCCTAACTCAAATAACATAATCAATAATGCTCCAGATAATAAGAATGAAATAGAAACTATTTTAAAAGACTTAAATGAATTAATTGGACTAAATAGCTTAAAAGACGAAGTCCGAGAATATGTCAATTTTATCAGAATTCAAAACTTAAGAAAACAACAGGGATTATCAGCTATTCCTATTACTTTACATTCCGTTTTTTGTGGTTCTCCAGGAACAGGAAAAACAACTGTAGCAAGATTAATGGGTAAAATTTATAAAGAATTAGGAATACTAAAAAAAGGCCATTTAATTGAAGTCGATTAGTTAGGAATATTTTTGAGAAAACTATTGCTAAACAAGCGAATCGATTAGCAAAAATATCTAATCTTGACAATAAAATGATGCAAGAAATTTCACTTGAAGATATTTATATAGGAAAATAATCGATGATTTTTTTGCTAAAATTGTTTAAATTATAATCATTTATACCAATTTTCTAAAACGTGGCTACATATTTTCGTAGGAGTCAACGGCCGTTGACCCCTACCATAACTGCCATGTTTCTAGCCATTTATAAAAATTTATCCTGTTTTTCAATTTCCCCTAATCTTTTTTAAGAAAAGGGGATAAAAATTCTAACTTTGTTCTTCTTTTTCCATTGTTTCTTTTGCTTTTTCTACCCTTGCATCAGCCGTCTTCATCACTTCATCAAACTTTTCAATCATTTCACCAGGATAATTTTCTAAAACTTTAGTGGATAAAGCAATACGATTTTTGTACTCATCAATACTTAAAATCATTACTTTAATGTCTTGATTATACTTAAACAGATGGTTCAAATCATCCACACGGGAACCACTCACTTGAGTAATATGTAAGAGTCCGGAAACCCCTTCAAAATCAACAAAAACACCATAAGGTTGAATACGAGAGACTTTTCCATTCACCAATTGACCGGCTTCTAGTTTATCCATTCTCGCTGCTGCGATCGCCTTACGTTGGGAAAGAACTAATTTCTGAGTCGAAGGGTTCACTTCTAAAAAAGTAGCGGTTAACAGTTGTCCTACTAACGAGTTTAAATCCTCTTTTTCTATGAGATGCGATCGCGGAATAAACCCTTGTAACCCTTCCACTTCACCAACCACACCCCCTTTATTGGTTCGGGTGACGCGCATTTGTGCAGAATGACCCATTTCAGCGATTTCTGCTACATTTTCCCAAGCTTCTTTTAGTTGTAGTTGACGACGGGAGAGTTTAACTTGTCCTTCGGCGTTTTGTTCGCTAATAACGAGAAATTCCTTTTCTTCATTGAGGGGTAAAATTTCTGCTAGATTAGGACGGGACTGTAAATCTACTTCATTAATGGGAACAAACCCGGCGGATTTACCGCCAATATCAACAAAAGCACCATCATCGGTATGTTGAATCACTTTCCCCCGGATAACTTGCCCTTTTTCACATTTATAATCGTACTGATCAAGAGCTTTGGTGAAGTCATCCATCGAAAAAGAAATTTGAGAACCCTTGGGGGAAGCGGAGTCTGAAGTCATGATCGTTAAAGAGAAATAAAGACTGATAAGGACTCACATGGTTAAGTCCATGATTAATTATAACGTGCAGCGTTCTCTCGTAACTGCTTGAAAAATGAATCCTCAATCCTGCGAATTCAATTAATGACTACCTATCCCTCTTTCTTTATTAAAATTCTCTAAAAAAAAGCTCTTTTTTTCTTTTTAATCTTAATCTTTAATTTATTCTATAATTATTATTTAATTTGGTTGGTTTATGTAATCTTATGGGTATATTATAGAGAGAAATAATTGATCGGGGGAAAACAATCAATTCAGTAATTTCCGTTAAGCAAAATTATGTAAATTTTTGCAGTAACTAGACAACAGTATTTAATGCTAATAAATAACTATGAATTTTTCAAGCCGTTCTTATAATACCCCGTATAAATTAAAAAATTTACAGCCATTCCCAACCCTATTAGATATTTTGGCCTATCAAGTTGAACATCAATCGGAAAAAACCGGCTATATTTTTTTAGAAGATGGGGAAAGCGAATCGAGTCGTTTAACCTACCAAGCTTTAGAAACCCAAGCCAAAGCGATCGCAACAACCCTTCAATCTTGCACAAAAATCGGCGATCGCGCGTTATTGTTATATCATCCCGGTCCAGAATTTCTTACAGCCTTTTTTGCCTGTCTTTATGCCGGTGTGATTGCTGTCCCTGTTTATCCCTCCCATTCTCAGCAAAATTTAAGAAGATTAGAGGCAATTATCTCAGATGCTCAAGTTAACCTCGTCTTAACCACAGAATCCTTTGTTAATAAGCTTAAAAATCAGTGGACTCATCTACAATGGTTAACCACCGAAACCATTAACCTTGACTTAGCATCCCAGTGGACAAGGCCCAATATTACTAAAGATACCATTGCCTTTCTTCAGTACACATCAGGGTCAACCGGACATCCTAAAGGAGTGATGGTGAGTCATGACAACCTTTTAAACAATGAACGATTGCTAGAAATGGCCTTAGGTCATTCTGAGAGAACGGTGGTTGGGGGTTGGCTACCGCTATTTCATGTTATCGGACTGGTCGGTAATATCATTCAACCCTTATATTTAGGGGTTCCCTCCATTTTGATGCCGCCTGACGCTTTTATACAAAAGCCCATTCGTTGGTTAGAGGTGATTAGTCGTTACGGCGTTACCACCAGTGGTGGGCCCAATTTTGCCTATGATTTGTGTGTACGGAAAATTACCCCAGAACAATGTTCAGATATTAATCTCAAAAGTTGGACAGTGGCCTTTAATGGGGGGGAATTGGTTCGCGCCGAAACGTTAGAGAAGTTTACCGAAAAATTTGCTCCCTATGGTTTTCGTCCTCAAGGGTTTTATCCTTGTTATGGCATGGCCGAAACCACCTTATTTGTGTCTGGAGGGTTAAAAACAGGTCTTCCTGTGGTTCATAAAGTAAATTCTGACGCTTTACAAAAAAATTGTATCAAATTAGAACAAAATGATCAGGTTCAGACTCAGAAGTTAGTGGGATGTGGACAAACCTTTTTTGACAAAATTATTATTGTTGACCCAAAAACTAAAACTCGTTGTCAACCGAACCAAGTGGGAGAAATTTGGATAGGAGGGGTCAGTGTAGCGCAAGGGTATTGGAATGACTCAGAAGCAACAAAAGCCACTTTTGACGCTTATTTATCCGAGGGAAAAGAAGGGCCATTTCTGAGGACAGGGGACTTAGGATTTTTCCAATGGGGAGAACTATATATTACCGGTCGTATCAAAGATATGATTATTATCGGCGATGACTATTATTATCCTCACGATATCGAATCAACGGTTGAAACCAGTCATCCTGCCTTAAGAATGGGTGCAAATGCTGCCTTTTCTGTAGCGAGTGAAGAAGGGGAAAAATTAGTGATTGTGCAAGAGGTTCAACGCACCTATTTACGTCATCTTGATGTTAATGAAGTGGTGACAGCTATGAATGAAGCCGTATCGGCAAAACATCAACTATCAATTCATAGCATTGTACTACTAAAAACTGCCAGTATTCCTAAAACTCCTAGTGGTAAAATTCAGCGTTATGCTTGTAAACAAGGTTTCTTAGATAGTAGCTTAAACACCGTAGGAGTCTGGACTAACAACTTGATGATAGCCTCGTAGGTTGGGTTGAGGCAACGAAACCCAACACTAAACTCTCGATAAAATTATTTTTGTCCTCAAGATAGTTGACCTTGAGGACTATTTTTATCCTATCGAAAAAGATTAGGGTTTAACCGACGGGAGTCAGAAGGACGGGAGTTAGAATTAGTAGGCGTTTTTTCTAGTTTTTCCCCGGTTCCTCCATCGACAGGGGCCAAGAAAGGACGCAAGTTAATCCCATTAGAACGAGGAGACGAGGGTTGTCCGATTTGTGGGATGGTTCCGTTGAGGAGTTGGCCCAGTGGGTTCGTGATACCACTACCCCCCGTAAAAGCGTTAACCCCTTGGGTGTATTGTCCTTCTTCTGCTGCGACTAAGGTTTGAAAGATTTGATTACGGGTAACTTCGGGGTTTTTTCCAGGGGGAACCGTTAACACAATACGACAACGGGGGTCAGCTTCTGTGGTAACACAAATGGTATCGTAGTTATTTTCCCGACCGTTTCTTAATTCTAGGAGTCCGTCAGGTCGATACATTTCTAACCGTCGACTAATTTCGTTACACCGACGTTCTGCTGTCCAACCATCTCCCATATTACTCGGAATGGCCCAAGGATAAGGTTGCATAGACTGAGATTGGGGACGATACATCACTTTATATTGACCGTCATGATATTGACAGTCAAAACGAGTATTACTAGAACTGGTAGTAGTAGTAGTAGGTGGTGGGGGAGTGGTTTGGGGGTTCGTATCAATAATGATGTCGTCAGGACTTTGTTGCGCTACATTGTAATCATAATCTTGAGGGTCAGAAGTGCGATAGTTTCTGTAATCTCTAAGAAAGTCAACTAGGGGGTTAGCATTTGCTGATGAAGCAGAAAAGAGAACCATCAGTCCTAAACCGTATCCTGTTCTTTTAATTAAGGTTTTCATCTGGTTAGATAATTGTTTCTTCATAGCGTTTATGTTCCCTCAATGAATAATTATGATGACGATATTGATGTCCAACTGTTTCAACTTTAAAGGGAATAACAACAGGATTGATCACGAAACATGACAGTTTTTTGAGTGAACAATTGAATACTACTTTTTTCTACTTCTTTCTACTTTTTGCGTCTACTGATTCTACGCTTTTCAAATATCAATACCACTTTGCATGGTCATATTATAAACTATTTATAAATTAATCTAGCACTACAAAAATTAATTAGGACATTTTTTGTATCTTTAGCTGTCATTCCGAGGAACGAGGAATCTCCGTAGCGTGGTAACTATAATGGGTAATGCTATAGTATATCAATTAGTAAATCTTGCTATTATGCAATCTTTAACTCAAACCTCTCTGACTTTAGAAGATGATATCTTACCTGATTTAAGTTTAACTCCTCACTATATTTTTGAAAAAGCAGGTTTGATTTAATTTGTTTTTTTGACACTAATAATTTTTACTTCAACTTGATTATTTTATTAATAATTATAGTACATTACTAACTATTTTATTGATATATAGCAGTTCCCATACTTGTGAGATACAAAAGTAATCGCTTTGAGGCAGGAGGCAGAAGGCAGAAGGCAGAAGGCAGAAGGCAGGTGTTAGGTGTACCTCATGAGTCCGAGAAACGCTATATTACAATTGAGAATCAACTTCTAGGTTAAAGTTTCTCTTTAATATGTTTTGTAAAGGTTACAGTTTTAGCAAAAGAACGATCATATTTCCCCTGATATTTTTCATGAATCAATTGATCAATAAAGTTTGAAGTATTTATAAAAGCTTCAAGACAATGCTCATCATTGGTTAACACTTTTTCTATTTTTTCACAATATTTAATGAATTTCTTAGAGTTTAAATCAGGTTGCTTCAAACCTGATACTTGCCTTCTAAAAATATTCAAGAAATGGTATTTGAATGGTTTATATTTACTATCTAATTTATTTTTTCTAAATAATGAATTTAATTGGAAAAAAGCATAACAACTAACATAATATCCAATAGGATCATGAGATGATTGAAAAATTTTATTTTCTATATTTTCATATAATTTTGTACGATATCTACCTGCATTATGCGCTTGATCAAGAAACATAGACGCAAAACATCTCATTTGTAAAGTTGCGTCTACAATTCTAATCTTTTCAATTCCATTTTCCCCATGATATTGTTGTGATCTTCATTGACATCGTTTTGATCACCTTGAAAGTCTCTAACATTATCATAAAATAAACCTTTTATAATATTATCTGAGTCATCCATAATCAATTTTAGATATTCTTGTGCAGAAACAATACCAATATAAGCTTCTCCAACGCTTTTTATTTGGGGTAATGGAATATATTTCTCAAAATTGATTTGTTTAACGATTCTGTTATTAGAAGAACGATATAAGTTTTGAAGTTCCTTAGCATCAACAGGAATAAAGTTTATTTCTGTAAACATATTCAAATCTTCAAGATTTTTTTAAGACTTGAAACTGTTCCATTTATGGTAGAATCGTCAACCCATTTCCCAGTGGTAACATAATATAAGTTTAAATTAGGATTTCGATTTCTAAATAAAGAACTTGCTTGATAAACATATTCCATGATTTCAGCTTTTTCTTGTATTTTGCTGTTATGAGGTACATTATTTTGATCATCAAAAAATTCTTTTGCACCTATCATGAATTTAGCAATATCACCCGTATCAAAAGTGCTGCTAGTTTTCGATTGAATTAAAATAAACGAGACATCTAAATATTTATTCGATTTTGCTAAGTCTTCAACTTCTTGTTCTGAAGTAATTAAATTTCCATTGATAATAATAGCGATACCATCTATTGATTTATCTTGACCTGAACCTACATGAATATCGTCAATAGCGAAAGAGTTATTATATTCTTTAGACACGACACAATAATTAGAAAAATGTTCAAAAAGAATGGATTCTTCATTGATATCTAAGGATTGCTCTTCTTTAAAACTTTTAAGATTTCCTTTCGTGATTTTATCCATAAAGTTAAAATGCTAATTCAGGGATAGTAACTCATTTCTACATTAATCTATATTATCGGAATTAGTTTTCCCTAGCTGTAAAGATTGTTGATTTTAAAATTATTTAATAAAAGAGCATCTACGAAATCATATCAATAGATGCTCTAAAAAACAGCTAAAAATCAACTTAACTATCCTTCTTATAACCAACGGGCTGCATCTTTGGCATGATAAGTTAAGATTAAATCAGCACCAGCACGCTTAAAACTGGTTAACGTTTCTAAAGTAACTTTTTTCTCATCGATCCAACCGTTTAAAGCAGCAGCTTTCACCATAGAATATTCTCCCGAAACATTGTAAGCAGCAACCGGAAGATCAGTCATTTCCTTGACCCGCCAAATAATATCCATGTAAGATAAAGCAGGCTTAACCATCAACATATCAGCCCCCTCTGCGATGTCGAGATCCACCTCTTTTAACGCTTCTCTGGCATTCCCAGGGTCCATCTGATAGGTACGGCGATCGCCAAATTGAGGGGAAGAGTCCGCAGCATCCCGAAACGGTCCATAATAAGCTGAGGCATACTTAGCCGCATAGGATAAAATAGGAATATGGTTAAATCCAGCCTCGTCTAACCCTTCTCGGATAGCTTGCACAAAACCATCCATCATCCCCGAAGGTGCAATAATGTCAGCGCCTGCTTTTGCCTGAGAAACAGCCGTTTTCTTCAATAATTCTAAAGTAGGATCGTTTAATACTCTCCCTGTTAAGTCACCCACTTCCAAGTAACCACAGTGACCATGACTGGTATACTCACATAAACAAGTATCCACAATGACCACTAGATCAGGAATAGCCTCTTTTACTGCTGTAGCCGCTTGTTGCACAATACCATGATCATGCCATGCACCAGTCGCTTCGGTGTCCTTTTCTTCAGGAATACCAAATAAAATAATGGCAGGAATACCGAGATCATAGACTTCTTTGGCTTCATCGACTATCTTATCAATGGATAGCTGATAAACCCCCGGCATGGATACCACTTCTTTAGCCACACTACTACCCGGAACCGCAAATAAAGGGTAAATTAGATCATTAGTGGTCAATATGGTTTCACGTACCATGCGACGGAGTTGACCATTTTGACGCAAACGACGAGGACGGTTAATAGGAAACATAAGTATCAATACATAATGACTAGCTTAATTACTGTACAGCGATCGCCTTCCCTTCATGTCAAAATGAAGTAAATACTCAATGATTTGTAACGTTTTGACGCTCTAGTCCGTAAACGCACTGAGATTCTTGGTTCAGCGACACACCTTTAAACTATCTATCCTTACGGCAATGCTTAAATCTAATATCTGTAGAATTCTACTAAACATCAAGTTTAACTTAGATAGCCCCAGAGGGCTTGTCTCCCCAAGCGTACTAGAATATAAATCTAGAGTTCTCCTGCGCCCCAGGATACTTGTGCTTAAAAGGTTTTTACTTTTCTGGTTTTCGGTATTCTGTAGAACCCATACGTTTTTAAAGAGGTCTTTCGCGCCTCTGCTACCAGTATCACTTTACGTCGTTCAATTAACGGTAGTACCGACGAATCCTACCTGTACTGGACTAGCTTTCTATTGAACCTCCCGTCGCCCAAAGCGAGGGATTCCCTTATAGACTCTTATCTAGACCGAAGTCCC
Source organism: Cyanothece sp. BG0011 (assembly GCF_003013815.1). Taxonomy (GTDB): domain Bacteria; phylum Cyanobacteriota; class Cyanobacteriia; order Cyanobacteriales; family Microcystaceae; genus Crocosphaera. The sequence goes on from NZ_PRLH01000097.1 coordinate 45,534, forward strand.
CGACAGAACGCCATTACAGGGCTGTTTGTTTAACGGACATATCAAGCTGCCGAGGACACCTCGGCAGTCTTGTCCTCACGTTCACGGGCGCACCGACCGCAAACGGATCTAAATTCTATTCTGTTTTTTGGCTGTGCTTTTCAGCTAAACCTAATATACCAGTCGCGTCACCCTTCGGGTTCGTTAGTCGCTCATGGGGGAAACCCCCAAGACCGCGCTAACTCACCATTACAATTGCTAGGGCGATATTTGTCCCGACGATCTGAGGTAAGGGAGGCCAATCCCCTTAATATCTTACGCGCATTACCGCTATTTGGAATTTTAGCACAAAACCAGCAAACCTTGCCCGAAATTCATCCCGTCAGCGTAGCTGACGGGATGAATTTCGGGAAGAAAAGATAAAATAACACACTTTTAAAGACTGTGCGTCCTCAAGGCTTGTTCTGAGCTTGCCAAAGGGACGGGAGTTGAATCCCTGATTTTGTGGTCAAAATTGAAAATTTCATCTATAATGTATATATAAGCACATGGGGCCGCAACGGCTTCGACAGGTTGGCGAAATCCGAACTGTGATGCAAGCCGAGAGTGAGTCTCCTCTCGTAAATCAAAGGCTCAAAAAAAATAGTAACTGCGAATAACATCGTAAGCTTCAAGCGCGTAGCAGTAGCTGCGTAGAACTCTCTCATAGAGTCGCTTACCTCTGATCTGACTCCGTTAAGGATTTAGAGGTACCAACCCCAACGGATGCCCTTAATAGCTACCTCTGGTTAGCTGTTAAGTCAAGACTATACCAGAGCATCCCACCGTTCGGGATAAGGAACGGTTCCCGCCTTGAGGATCAGAAAGGATAAGCTTGTGAATGAGCAGTAGGTCAATACCCAGTCTGGACAGCAGTTCGACTCTGCTCGGCTCCACTTTCAATAAAGAATGATAAGGGGTAATCATTGGTTATCCCTTATTGATTATTTAATCCATTTTAGACGCATACCAAAAAGCCCAAAACACAAAGGCTGCAAATAAAGACGTACCAAGGGCGATGGCTAAGTTATGAAAGATTTGGGAGTCAATAAGAGTCATTTGGGTAACTAAGTAAGAGACGTTACTGAACAGTTGGCATAAACCTAAATAGTAAAGGTAATAAGTGTTTCTTAAATGGATAGGAGGGTTAGAGTCAAATTGGATAATTGTCAATAAAATGACAGGGCAACACAAAACATATCATATCATTAATTATCTCAACTTTCCAGA
>NZ_PRLH01000053.1 GCF_003013815.1 Cyanothece sp. BG0011
TTTACCTTTGAATTTCCCTTTAGTCCTTGGTATCCTGGCTATTTACAGCGAGAAATTGTCAAAAAAGAACTCATTACCCCCGAAGGTGCATGGCCGACCTACTTTTTAGATAACCATGATATTCCGAGACATTTATCCCGTTGGATTGAATGTAGTTTATGTACTAATCCTCTAGGTATTGCTCAAGCAGCAGCCGCTATTTTATTGACCATTCGAGGCACTCCTTTTCTCTACTATGGTCAAGAAATTGGCATGGTAGACAATTTAGATATTCCTCCCGATCAAATTAAAGATCAAGCTATTGTTAAAAGCGATAGCGGAGAATCACCACCTCCTAGGGATAGTGCCAGAACACCGATGCAATGGAATGACTCCGTTAATGCCGGGTTTAGCTTTGGAAAAGACGTTGAACCTTGGCTTCCTGTTAATAAAAATTACACAGAAAAAAATGTAGAAAAAGAGTTAAAAGATCCCCATTCTTTACTCAATTTTTATCGACAGTTAATTAAAGCTAGAAAAAATAGCGAAGCGTTACAAGTTGGTCGTTGGCATAGTTTAATTCATTATCCTTATGAACATTTAGCTTACACCCGAAAAACGGAAGCAGAAACGGTATTAGTTTTAATCAACTTTTCCTATGAAAAAGAGTTAACCGTAGATGAATATATTGCCCCTTATACTTGGGAAATATTAGTTTCTAATGAGAGGGAAGTGGGTAAAATGATTGACTTACCCTCTAAGTTATATCCCTTTGAAGTTTCCGTATTAAGACGCGATAATTAACTGTAATTTTATAAGTTGAAGATTTCAGGGAATGATCCCTTGTTATCGACTCAAGTTTCCTTAATACATATAATGTATGTATGAGCTTTGAATATGATCCCCAAAAAGCAAAAACCAATCAGCAAAAGCATGGAGTTTCCTTTGCAGAAGCTGAAATGGTCTTTTTTGATCCCCTAGCGATTCACGATCTCGATCCTGATTCTCTAACAGAAGAACGTTTTATCGCCGTGGGGATGGGAAACACAGGATCGCTATTAGTGGTTATTTATACCCTACGAGGTGAAATAATCCGATTAATTTCTGCTCGTCGTGCGACAAAACAGGAGAGAAAAACTTATGAAACCTGAATATGATTTTTCTAAAGGAAAACGAGGTGCAATTATTCCATCTACGGGAAAAACACGGATTACCATTTATCTAGATGATGATATTCTAGCTAACTTTCGAGAACAAGCAGAAGAAAAAGGAACTGGCTACCAAACCCTAATTAATGAAGTTTTAAAGCAACATATCCAATCTTCTTCTGAACGATCGCTTACTGAAGCAGATTTACGTCGTATTCTTCGGGAAGAATTATCAGAAATACGATAAGATTCCTTGTTTAAGACTTGACAGTTTGCGATCGCTTTTTTTACTGACTTGGGAAGCGATCGCTTGATATAATCTTGTAACGATTAAACACCCCTTCCATGAGGATAGTTAAAATCAATATCGGGTCCAACAGGAACAACTCCCGTCGGATTAATGGTTTTATGACTTTGATAATAATGTCCTTTAATATGCTTAAAATTAACGGTTTCTGCTACTTGGGGAAATTGATATAATTCTCTGACATATCCCCATAAATTCGGATAATCCACAATCCGCTTTTTATTACACTTAAAATGTCCTACATAAACCGGATCAAATCTCACTAAAGTGGTAAATAATCTCCAGTCTGCCTCTGTTAATTGATCTCCCATTAAATACCGAGAATGAGACAGTCTTTCTTCTATCCAATCTAAGGTTTCAAAGAGAGGGTTAAAGGCTTCTTCATAAGCGTCTTGAGTCGTGGCAAATCCTGCCTTATAAACCCCATTATTAACTGTATTATAAATTCTATCATTAACTTGATCAATCTCGTCTCTTAACCCTTCTGGATAGTAATCTCCGGGTTTGGCCCCAAGATGATCAAATTCACTGTTAAACATCCGAATAATTTCAGCAGATTCATTATTAACAATGGTATTGTTTTTTTTATCCCATAAAATAGGAACCGTTACCCTTCCCGTATACTTTTCGTCTGCTTTCGTATAAACTTCATACAAATAGTTAGCGTCATGAATGGGATCAGAAATGACCCCTTCTCCGGGTTTAAAAGTCCAACCATATTCCCCCATAAACCAGTGAACAACAGAGACGGAAATCATTGATTCTAGTCCTTTAATTGCCCGAAAAATTAGAGTTCTATGGGCCCAAGGACAAGCATAGGAAACATATAAATGATAACGGTTTTCTTCGGCTTTAAATCCGTCTTTTCCATCTTTGGTTATCCAATGACGAAACTGAGATTGTTGGCGAACAAAACGCCCTCCTGTACTCTTGGTATCGTACCATTGATCCTGCCAAACCCCATCAATTAATAATCCCATTTTTTGATCATCCTAATTTGTTTGTGTGCGTACTTTTTCAGTATAATCCTTTGGTTTCCATTGACGAAATTGTTTTAAAATTAGTTGCCGTAAGTTAAGGGGTAAATAAGACATTAATAAGCCTAAATTTGTTCTTTTTGATGAACCTAAAACCTGTTTTGATGAGGTTAAAAGTTCTCTTCCTTCTTGTGTTTTTCCTTGTTCAATTAATCTGAGTCCTAAGTCTTGTTGGGTTTGGGCTAATTTTATTTTTCGCTTTTCTTCTAAGTCTTGATCCTGAAAGTTATAATTATCAATACAATATAATTTTGCTTGTAAAAAGTGTAAATTTTGTCCTAAACTGGTTTGTCCTCCATGAAAACGATATTCCATTAAATAGTCGGGTAAAAAATAGCCTACTTTCTTAATTAATGCAAGTCTAACTAATAAGTCAAAATCTTCACATCCATCAGCTTTAGGGTCCATATAATCCACTTCTTTTAAACAAGAATAACGGAATAATGTTGACCCTACTTGTAAACTTTGATAATAAAAAGTTTGCCAATCTAAGTCTTGAATAATGCCTTCTTTAAGTTGATCTTTACCCCAACGAATTGTATTTTCTTTTGTGGCAGATTCGACCCTATTACTATTTTTATCAATCACCCAATGGTTAGTACAAACAAAATCAACTTGAGGGTTTTTATCTAATATATTAACTGTTTTTTCTAGAAACTCTGGGGTTAAGGCATCATCATCATCAAACTTGATAAAATAGTCTCCTTTAGATGCTTCAAAACCCGATCGCATATTACGACTTCTTCCTATATTTTTCTCATGACGAATATAACGAATTCGACTGTCTTGAAATCCTGCAACAACTTCCGAAGTATTATCAGGAGAAGCATCGTCACAGATAATTAATTCAAAATCGGAATAGGTTTGATTAAGAACAGTATTAACCGCATAGGTAAGATAATGGGAACGGTTATAAGTTGGAATACAAACACTGACTTTAACCATGATTTTTTAAGAAATAGTGCGCTTAATTTTTCCCATAATTCCTTGCAGTTTTCGAGTTGCTTTCGTCAAGGAAGTCGGGGGAATTAATTGACTGGGTTTTTGTTCAGGATTTTTCAAAAAACGATAATGTAAAAAGGTATCTTTATAGTTAATATCTGCATCTTCTCCTTGACACAAACGGGCGAAAGATGCTGAGGAATAATTCATATAATGAATACGATGAATTGGCTTTAATCCTTGTTCATTGTAAAGGACATTATCGATGTTCACAAAAGGATCAGCGTCAGCACAATTTCCGGTTCTATCTTGTCCGTCTGAACTTTGGGTAAAGTTGTAAATGGGTCGTTCACACCGTAAAGTTAGATAGTTATAGAGAAAAACATCATCCCACCAGCCAATTCTATTAATCCATTCAACTTCTCTTTTGTTAATCAATTTATCTTCTAATTCTGCTAATTCTTCGGGAGGAAATAATCCTTTTTTTGAGCCGAAAAAACTAGCATCATGAATTTTAGGTCTGACTTGTTCTTCTGTATAGCAACCACTGGCTTCTATAATAGGAATATTTAGGGCTGCATTTTCCGTTGATTTACGATGTTCCCAGTCATCAAAGACAAAATCATAATCTTCTAACTTCTTAAATACATCGTCAACAGACTTCATGGCTAAATTATCAGCTTCGTAAAAAATAAACTGATCAAATTCCCCATCAAAGGCGACAAATTTACGATGTAAATGCCCCTTATACCATCTGGGCCGACTAGCTTTACTTTCTTTATTTCTAGGATGGGCTTCCCAAACTTTATGAGCAAACTTTTCCCATCTATCAATAGAGAATTGATTCTCAAATAAACTCAAATTCGATCTATTTTTGATCTCCGCTTTGACCTTATCTAAACGATTATCATAGGGAATAATACAAATGGGTAGTGAAGGACTGACATTAACTTCAATACTATTGAGTAATGCTATGAGTTGATCGTAAACGACATCATTAGCTAGGGTATAAATTCCTTGAGATACCATAATTTTTCCTTGAATTTTTATGGTTTATTAACTAAGATTTGACCAATCTGATACACTTCAAACCCAATAAATAAACATAAAATAATGGTAACCAATTTATTGAGCCAAGGAATGTTACCTTTTCCGAAGAAAGAGGCCACAAGTTTAGCAATTACAATTCCCATGGCCATGCAAACTAAAATTTTACCTAAGTTAGTCATTTGTTTACCTCTAATTAATCTTTATGTTAGTAGAAACGATGTCAAGATAAGTTTAAATTAGGAACTACTGAGAAAAGCTACCATCAGGTAAAATGGTATTTTCTAGGTTAGCACCTTCCATATTCGCCCCCCCTAAATTGGCTCCTTCTAAGTTACTTTTAATCAGTCTTGTGTATTTTAGTTTAGCATTAAGTAAGTTAGCAAATTTAAAATTAGTTTCGGTTAAATTAGCCCCATTTAAAATGGCTCCTTCGAGGTTGGCTCTTTCAAGGTTGGCTCCTTCGAGGTTGGCCTCCATGAGATTCACCCCTTCTAAATTGGCTCCTTCTAAATTAGCTCCTGTTAGGGTAACACCTTTTAAGTAAGCATTGCTAAGATTGACTCCCCTTAAGTCAGCATTGGTCAGGTCAGAATCTTTGAGGTTAGAATCTTTTAAGTTGGCCCCGGCTAAGTTTGCCCCTGTTAAATTCCCTTGTCGCAAACTGAGATGACGTAAATAACAGCCTTGACAGTTTTTGCTGGTTAAAAGCAGTCTGACAGTGCGCCCTCGCCAATACATAAACCCAGTCGTCCCGATCAAGGCCAAGGCCACCATAATACTGATGCTTAAAATGACTGATTTTAAAGAATAGTGAGTGAGGATGGGGTTAAAAGATGTTTTTCTTTCGATGCTCAACGGTTCTAATGCTTGATAAGCCCTTAAGGCATCAACAAAGCGATCGCTTTGTTTCGGTGCCGTCATTTTCCTTAACCATCGTCTAAAACGGGGATGAAGGTGAAGGAGTAAATGTTGATAATGGAGTTGATACCCATGAGGATCAAGTAATTGATTAATATTGTGGGCTGACGTGCCAGTCAACAGACAAACCAGTGTCGCCCCCACACTGTAAAGATCGGAGGCGGTGGTGAGTTCACGGTTAAACATTTCTTCGGGGGGCATAAACCCCACTGTCCCCCGAATGCTACTACTCATGCCGAGATCAGAACCCCCCATGCGAGCAAAGCCAAAGTCAATTAAATAGACTTTTAACCCATTATTCGGGTCAATTAGGATGTTATCTGGCTTAATATCCCCATGAATGATAGGAGGATTCTGTTTTTGTAAATAGATGAGGATTGCTAAGAGATTGAGGGCAACTTGTTTAATTTCTGGGGGGGTTAACCCTTTAACTTGCCCTAGGGACTGTGCTTGTTTATATTCTTGAACTAAACAAAAGCCGTTGGGGGTTTCAAAGGAGTCGAGATAACGGGGAATACTGGCTAGATTCAGCGATCGCAATACCTTAATTTCTGATTGATGGGCCTGGTAACTATTCCAATTGCCAATTTTCGCAAATTGATATTGTTTAATGACCACGGTTTTTTGGGTATCAAGATGGGAGGCCAGATAAGTCACCCGTCCTCCCGTACTGTTTTTTCCTAGGACTTGTTCTATGTGGTAGTTGTACTGTGAAAAGTCGGGATATCTAGCCATATTCCCTCCAGGTCAAAGAATCAGTCCTTATTAGGAGTTATTGCCCCTCAAAATAGTCTTCTAATGCCTGTTGCACAATTTGATTCATGGGTCGTTTTTCCTCCTGGGAGGCTTGTTTGAGACGGGCAAACATAGCATCAGGAACGCTGACCCGGTGTTGATTTTTGCGAACCCGGCGACGTTTTTGGGGCTGATAGCTTTGAGAGAAGGTTCTCAGGGCATCAAAGCTGACTCGTTGACAAAATTGCCCAAAACTCTCGTTATCGATTTTCTCTGCTTTATAGTAGGCAAACAAGGGTTCTAGGAAGCTCTCAATGTCTTTTTCTGGTAATTTCTCAATGTAGGGTTGAGCCAGTTGGGTTTGGTTGGGATCGCCCCCTAACCACACTTGATACATTCCGGGGGCGCTGCCTACAAACCCTAATTCGGCCATGTAGGGACGGGCGCAACCGTTAGGACATCCAGTCATTCTAATGACGATGGGTTCCCCTCCTAGGCCCAGATGGTCTAAAACCCCATTAATCCGCTCTAAAATCCCTGGTAACGCCCGTTCTGACTCGGTGATGGCTAATCCGCAGGTGGGCAGTGCGGGACAGGCCATGGAATACCGGGTTAAGGTATCGATTTTTTCGGGGTCGATAACAATGCCACAGTGGAGCAAAATGTTGTCGATGCCGGCTTTATGGTCTGGGTCAATCTCATAGATAATGAGGTTATGATTAGCGGTTAAACGCATGGGTAGGGCGTATTCGTCCGTAATCTTTTTCAACGCGGTTTTTAGCTGAAAACTGCCCTCATCTTTCACCCGGCCATTTTCGATGGAGATCCCTAAAAAGAGCTTACCGTCTCCCTGTTCGTGCCAGCCGAGATAATCTTCATATTTCCAGTCTGGGAGGGGTTTAAAGGGTTCTAGGGCTTTGCCGAAGTAGTCTTCTACCTTCCCCCTAAATTTTTCGATTCCCCAATCAGAAATCAGGTATTTCATGCGAGCGTGACGGCGTTGGGTGCGATCGCCGTAGTCCCGTTGGGTGGCTAAGATGGCTTTGAGCAAGTCAAACACCTCGTCTTTGGTCACATAGCCCAAGGGATCAGCTAATCTGGCAAAGGTTTCTTCTTTGTTGTGGGTGCGTCCCATTCCACCGCCGGTGAGGACGTTAAACCCGAGTAATTCCTCGTTATCATCGGTTATCACCACTAAACTAACGTCGTGGGTGTAGAGATCGATGGAGTTATCCCCTGGTACGGTGACGCTACATTTAAATTTACGGGGCATATAATGTTGCCCGTAAAGGGGTTCTTCGCTATCTTTAATCAGGGTTCCGTTGCCGTTCCGTTGACGGGCTGCCACCACTTCGGGATCTTCTTCGACGCTGATGGCTTTTTCTCCATCTAACCAAATTTCGTAATAGGCATTGGTTTGGGGTCGCAAGAGATCGGCGATTTTATCGGCGTATTCCCAAGCATATTGGTAATCTGGGCGATTTTTATAGGGGGCTGGCGGGGCCATGACGTTGCGATTGAGATCCCCACAAGCTCCCAGGGTTGATCCCATGCTCTTGACAATAGAGGCGATCGCTGACTTCAGATTTTTCTTTAAAATTCCATGAAGTTGAAACCCTTGTCGGGTGGTGACTCGTAAGGTTTGGTTGCCATATTCATCACTGAGGCGATCCAAGGTTGAGTAGAGTTGCGGTGGGATAAAGCCCCCTGGGTTACGGGTCCGCAACATCATCTGATAATCTTTTTCTTGTCCTTTAACGCGGTTATCTCGGTTATCTTGTTGATAAGATCCATGAAATTTGAGTATTTGAACCGCATCTTGGCTAAAATGGGTACTATCTTCTAATAATTCGCTTTTCAAAGGCTCTCTTAAGAAGTTGCTACGTTCTTTAATGTTTTCTAGTTTGGAAACTTTGCGAGTAGGTGAAACAGGAGTTTTGACCATTGCCATGAATATTAAATGCGTTACTAATCTGGCTTTATCTTTCTATATTGCTCAGTCAGATTATGAGTGACTTTTTCTATCTTAACTGTTTTGAGTCTCTTTGATTCTTTAAAAAATGTGACAGTCTTTTCTTTGTGACTCTCATTTTTTTTAGGATCTTGATTTTTTTGAATAAATTTGCTAGATTTTGTATTATTTTAAACATAAAAAGATTAATAAAAATGGCAATTCCTAAAAAAATCTGGTTTTTATGGTTTCAGGGACTGGAACAAGCTCCATTAGTTGTTAAAAAATGTCACCAATCTTGGTCAGAGTATAACCCTAATTGGGAGCTTATTTGTCTGGATAATAATAATTTTAAAAACTATGTAGACATAATGTTACCAGAAGAAAAGTTCAAACAATTACCTGGTGCCAAAAAAGCCAATTTAGTTCGGTTGGAGTTACTTTCAAAATATGGAGGAGTATGGGCTGATGCTACTAGCTTATGTAGAGTCCCCTTAGATAGTTGGTTAGAAGATTATACTCAAGCTGGTTTTTTTGCTTTTACTTATAAAACGAGAGGTTATGGATGGATTTTGAATTGGTTTTTAGCATCAGAACCATCTAACCCCATTACTGTCAGCATGAATCAAACTTTAACAGCTTTTTATCGTGATAATAAATTCTATCATGGTGGGATAATAGCTAAAAAAAGAATTAAGTTTTTAGAAAAATTCTTAAATCGTAAATATAAAACAACCCGATTTTGGTCTTCATGGTTTGTCAGGAAAATATTTAAAGTTTATCCCTATTTTATTTTTCATTATATCTTTGCCAATTTAATTAATTCAGATCGAGAACTTTTAAAGCAATATCAATTAATGAAGCCCTATCCCCCTAACGGTGAAATTTTAGGAAGATATGGATTACTCCGTCCGTTAACTCCTGAATTAAAAGAAAGAATCGATAGTCGAATTGATCCCGTCTATAAATTAACTTATAAGTACAACCAGGAAAAATATTCTTCATCCTCAATTTTATATTATCTTTTAGAAAAAACTGAATAACTAAAATAGTATCTTCGTCCGATGGTTCTAGGAGTGTGGGATATGTGATATAACTATGAAGGTTAAGTTACGGAAAATCTTGTCTTTTTTGACCCATCATCGGGGTCTTGGTAAGATTGTGAGGCTTTTCAAACCCTAGTTTCCCATAACTTACTTTCTCGTTGACAATTTGTACTATCCCTTAGTTATTCATGACAACATTGCTCACACAGTCTCAACCGTCAGTTTCTCCTCCATTGGATGAGAATATTCGGTTACGCGATATCTTAAAAACGTTACCTTCAGAAGTCTTTGTTAAAAATCCCCGTAAAGCTTGGTTTAAAGTGGTTCTGACTGTCTCGATGGTCGCTTTAGGATGGGCCGCCTTGGCGGTTTCTCCTTGGTACTTGCTTCCCATTTTATGGGTATTTACGGGAACCGCCATGACTGGATTATTTGTCATTGGTCATGATTGTGGACATCGCTCTTTTTCTAATAATAATTGGGTCAATGATTTGGTTGGCCATGCTGTTTTTTTACCGCTATTTTATCCGTTTCATGGTTGGCGTATTCTTCACAATCATCACCACAAGCATACTAATAAATTAGATGTTGATAATGCTTGGGACCCCTTTATGCCCGAATTTTACGAAACCTTTTCTAGTTTTGAAAAGTGGGGATATCGACAGTTAAGAGGTCGTTTTTGGTGGTTTGCTTCTGTGGTTCACTGGGCAAAAATTCACTTTGACTGGACTAAATTTGAAGGAAAAGACAGAGAACAAATCCGCTTTTCTGCTTTAGTGGTTATTGTTGCTGCTATCATTGTTTTTCCTCTTGCCTTCGCGACTTTAGGAATCTGGGGTGTGATTAAGTTTTGGTTATTACCTTGGTTAGTCTTCCATTTTTGGATGAGTACCTTTACATTAGTCCATCATACGGTTCCCAATATTCCTTTTAAAAAAGAAGCAGAGTGGAACGAAGCTCAAGCGCAATTATCCGGTACAGTTCATTGTGATTATCCCCGTTGGGTAGAAATTTTGTGTCATGACATTAATGTTCACATTCCCCATCACATTTCTACCGGAATCCCTAGCTATAATTTAAGAATGGCTCATCAAAGTTTAAAGGAAAATTGGGGTGATTATTTGTGTGAACTTCGCTTTTCTTGGCCGTTAATGAATGAGATCACCACTCAATGTCATCTTTATCATCCTGAAACAAATTATCAGAGTTTTCAACAATATTATCAGAGTAAAAAATAATAAATCCTTGTTCTGAGAATCGGGGATCGCTGACCACAAGCGATCCTTTTTTTATTGTTACAATTAAAAACAAACCAATTAATTTATAAACATGATGAAGATCAGCGTATTAGGCATAGGATTAATGGGCAAACCCCTAGCAAAACGACTGTTAGAAGCTGATCATTCCGTTATTGTCTATAATCGAACCATCAGTAAAGCCCTACCATTAGAACCGTTAGGGGCTAAGGTGGCTCAAACCCCCTTAGAAGCCATCCAGGGGTCAGAGGTGCTAATTTTAATGTTAACGGATGCTAACGCTATCCGCGAGGTAATTTTAAGCCCAGAAACGGCAGATAATCTACAAAACCGTACTATCATTCAAATGGGAACTATCGCCCCCGATGAAAGCCGCAACATCCAAAAAGCGGTAGAAAAACAAGGAGGCCAGTATCTAGAAGCCCCTGTATTAGGTAGCATTCCTCAAGCGAAGGAAGGAACATTATTGGTGATGGTAGGGGCTAAAACGTCTCAATTTGAAGAATATAAGCCAATTTTAAAACAATTTGGCTCCCAACCCCAACATATTGGGGAAGTGGGAACCGCATCCGCTTTAAAGTTAGCCTTAAATCAATTAATTGCAGCTTTAACCAGTGGGTTCGCCTTGAGTTTAGGGTTAATTGAACGGCAGGGAGTTGATATTGATAAATTTATGGGTATTTTGCGAGAAAGTGCTTTATATGCCCCTACCTTTGATAAAAAGTTAGATAGAATGCAGCAACGTAATTTTGAAAATCCTAATTTTCCCACCAAACATTTATTAAAAGATGTCAATTTATTCTTAAATCAAGCGGAAGAAAATGGCTTAAATACTGAAGTTTTGCAAGGGGTTCGTAGGATTATTCAACAAACAATAGAATTAGGATTATCAGATCAGGACTATTCTGCTTTATTTTCTGCTATTAATACAGAAAAATAGGATTCTAACGAGCAACCCTTTGGTGCATAAATTTAATGGCGAATTAAAACAAAAATTCCCACCGCTAAAACAAAATAACCAAACCCTTTTTGTAAGTTTTTCGCCTCAATAAAACGAGTAAGATAAGCCCCCGTCAGGGTTCCTAAACTGGCTGCCAGGGTAAAAGAAATCATTAACGTCCAATCAAGCTTTACCTGGGAAAGATAACCCAGAAATCCCGTCATGGAATTAAAGGTAATAATAATTAAGGAAGTACCGATCGCCTTTTTCATGGGAAGACCCCCTAACAGCACTAAGGCCGGAATGATGGCAAAACCACCCCCCACCCCAACAAATCCGGTTAAAATACCGACCCCTAATCCTTCTAAAAGGATAAACAACCGATTGTTTTGATTATTATCTTTAAAGCTCTCTTTTTCGGTTAGCAAGTTCTGATTTTTCAATCTTTGTCTTCCTTGGCGAATCATGATAAGACTCGCCAATACCATGACAAGGGCAAAGCAGATCAATTGAGTGGTTTCGGTAATAAAGGGAAATCCTGCCATTTTTGCACCGATATAAGCCCCTAACATAGCAGTAGGGACAAAAATAACCGCCACTTGACCATTAACATTCCCATGTAACCAGTGAGGAATGGCCCCAATTAAGCTCACCGTCCCGACAATGCCCAAACTCATGGCGATCGCAGTTTTAGCTCCGAGTCCCATCACATAAACTAAGATCGGCACAGCTAAGATAGAACCCCCTCCCCCAATTAAGCCTAAACTGAGTCCGATACAAATGGCCAAAAAATGTCCAATAATCCAAATTATCATCTTGCATTTACACCCGTTGGTTAAAAGGTAATTTTGCCAGTAATCTTGCTAAAGCGCAGGTATCTGTAATGCCTGCAAAAAGAAGTCCGGTTCCGATCAAACCACTGAGGAGCAAAAACCAAGGGGAAACAAACGCTCCTAACAATGTCCCCATGATGACTAATGAACCTGTGATAATTTGTACCTGACGCATTAAGCTGATAGGGGCATTCCGATTAACAATGGTTGGTAATCCTCTTTTTTTCCAGTCTTCTATACCGCCACCGAGATGACTAACTCCTCGAAAACCCACCGCCATTAGTTTTTGTGCTGCTTGAGCAGACCGATTACCGGTTCGACAGTAAACAACTAAGGGCTTATCTTGTTCTAAGGGAATTTTATCAGGTTTCAGTTGAGATAAGGGAATCAATACCGCTTTGGGAAGATGTTCGGCGGCATATTCTGAAACTTCCCGAACATCCACCAGGGTAACGCGATCCTTATCTAACCATGATTTTAAGGTATTACTATCAATGGTGGGTAATGCCTCATAATTAAGGGTTTTCATCTTATTTTCAATTCAACTATTTAAAAATAAACATAATTTGAGGGCTATGCCTCACGACTTATATTATAACTAATTAACTATATAGTCAACCTAAAAAACTTGACATAATTTGTCATTGCCCTTGATTGATTGCTTAAACAGTTATGAGAGATGCCGATCTATATCACTTTCTTGTTAAAATATTATTTAGTTAACTAAAAGAAACGACGAAACTTGATTAATCGATGGCAAAAACCTCTACTGATAATAATCCAGCCAAGCAACAGGAATTTCTGGCTCCCATCGCTGATTATTTTAAAATTCTTTCAGAAACCAGTCGCCTACAAATATTAAGTTGTTTGAAAGACGGGGGGATGAATGCCAGCGAACTCAGTAAAGCTACTGGTTTAGGGCAAGCGAATTTATCTAAGCATCTTAAAATGTTAACGGAGGCCGAAATTTTATCCCGTCAGCCTCAAGGGGTAACGATATATTACGAAATTCAAGATCCGATGATTTTTGAGTTATGCGAGTTAGTTTGTGGTCGTCTCTACTCAAAGATGCAGCAAAAAACAGAAGCCTTTAAGCAATTACATCTATCCTTTAGCAATACATAATTCAACTAAAAATAAACCCTGAAACCTAAAAATCATCACTAATATTGATGATTCTCGATATTAAGTTAAAAGTTATGATGATTGACCTTACCGACTCCCTACTCCCCTACTCCTGTGCAACCTTTTACCCATAAGTTTTCATCGACTGAGTCTGTCTCTGTATAATGGTAAGATAGAAAACTCTACAGATTCTGGAGGAACAGTCGATTGTCAAGGTCAGTCAATGTCGCTATCCTAGGAGCAACGGGAGCCGTCGGCACTGAGTTGCTAGAACTTTTAGAAAGCCGTAACTTTCCCCTCAATAACCTCAAACTGTTGGCTTCTCCTCGTTCAGCAGGAACGATTTTAAACTATAAGGGAGAAACCATTAAAGTTGAGGCAGTCGAAGCAAAGGCTTTCAATGACGTTGACCTTGTCCTCGCTTCTGCCGGGGGTTCTACTTCCAAAGCTTGGGCCCAGACCATTGTAGACGCTGGAGCGGTGATGGTGGATAACTCCAGTGCCTTCCGCATGAACCCAGACGTTCCTCTCATTGTGCCAGAAATCAACCCAGAGGCGGCGGCTAACCATCAAGGCATTATTGCTAATCCTAACTGTACGACAATTTTAATGGCAGTGGCCATTTACCCCTTGCACCAAGTTCAACCCATCGAACGTATTGTGGTTTCAACTTATCAGTCGGCCAGTGGAGCCGGTGCTAGGGCAATGGAAGAAGTCAAAATTCAATCTCAAGCTATTTTAAAAGGAGAAGACCCTAAAGCAGAAATTTTACCCTATCCCCTCGCTTTTAACCTCTTTCCCCATAACTCTCCCTTAACCGAAACAGGATATTGTGAAGAGGAGATGAAAATGGTCAATGAAACCCGTAAAATATTTAATACCCCCCATTTAAAAATTACGGCAACTTGTGTTAGAGTGCCAGTGCTTCGGGCCCATTCAGAAGCCATTAATTTAGAATTTAAAGAACCGTTTTCTGTGGCTCAAGCTAGGGAAATTATCGCTAACTCCCCAGGGGTTCAATTACTCGAAGATTGGCAAAAAAACTATTTTCCTATGCCTATTGATGCTTCGGGTAAAGATGATGTTCTAGTGGGTAGGATTCGTCAAGATATTTCTCATGCCAACGGCTTAGAATTATGGATTTGTGGGGATCAAATTCGTAAAGGCGCAGCCTTAAACGCCGTGCAAATTGCTGAATTGTTAATGGAAAAAAGCTGGTTAAATACAGCGAAATCATCCCTAAACGTATAAGGAGAATTATTAAGTATCATTAGGTGCAAAATAAAACTGTAACGGATAAGCAAGTTAATGAATGAGCAAAGTTTTGGTAAGGTGATTACTGCAATGGTAACGCCATTTGATCAGGAGGGAAATGTTAACTATGAAATGGCAGAAAAATTAGCCATTCATTTAGTTGATAATGGTAGCGACAGCTTATTACTTTGTGGGACAACAGGAGAGTCCCCTACCCTGAGTTGGTCAGAAAAATCCCAGTTATTTCAAGTAGTAAAAAAAGCCGTAGGCTCTAAAGGAAAAGTGTTAGCCGGAACCGGGGCTAATTCAACTCAACACGCCATTGAAATGACCGAAAAAGTTGCTAAAATGGGATTAGATGGCTCATTGCAAGTGGTTCCTTATTACAATAAACCCCCTCAAGAAGGACTGTATGAACATTTTAAAAAAATTGCGGAAACTGTAGGCAATTTTCCCATAATATTGTATAATATACCTGGGCGGACAGGACAAAATATGTCCCCCGAAACCATTGCCAAACTAGCAGAAATCAATAACATTATTGCTATCAAAGAAGCCAGTGGAAATTTAGAACAAGCCTGTAAAATTCGGCGCATGACCGATCCTTCATTTTTGATTTATGCAGGAGATGACTTTTTAACCTTGCCGTTGTTAACGGTGGGAGGAGTAGGGGTGATTAGTGTGGCCAGTCACTTAGTTGGCACACAAATGCAACAAATGATCGCAGCATTTGAGAATAATAAAGGGAGTCAAGCCACAGAAATTAATGTGAAACTTTTTCCCTTATTTAAAGTCTTATTTTGTACAACCAATCCTATTCCCATCAAAGCAGCATTAAACTTACAAGGATGGCAAGTGGGAAGCGTGAGACTTCCCCTAGTAGAATTATCAGAAACGTTAAAAGAAGAGGTTAAAGTTGTCTTACAAGAATTATCTTTGATTGACAAGTAATTAATCAATGAATTAATGACCTAGAACCATAATTTTCACTATCAAAAGCGTTTTATTCAAGTTAACTAAACCTAACGATTAACCCATTGACTTAAAATAATAAGGAGGAAAATGAGTCAAACTAAGAAACAATCCAACCTAAAAATTATTCCCTTAGGGGGACTTCACGAAATCGGCAAAAATACCTGTGTCCTAGAATACAATGACGAAATTATTCTCATTGATGCCGGTATCGCCTTTCCCACAGAAGAAATGCACGGGGTCAATATTGTTTTACCCGATATGACCTATTTACGAAAAAATCGTCATAAAATCAAAGGAATGATTGCCACTCATGGTCATGAAGACCATATCGGTGGTATTCCCTATCATTTGAAGCAATTTGATATTCCCAAGATTTATGGGCCCAAGTTGGCCATGTCCTTACTTAAGGATAAATTAGAAGAAGCCGGGGTGAGCGATCGCACCAAGCTACAAACCGTCAGTCCGAGAGAAATAGTTAGGATCAGTCCCTCCTTTTTAGTTGAATTTATCCGCAATACCCATTCTATTGCCGATAGCTTCACCATAGCCATTCACACACCGTTAGGGGTGGTTATCCATACAGGAGACTTTAAAGTCGATCATACCCCTGTTGATGGAGAATTTTTCGACTTTCAAAAATTAGCTGAACACGGCGAAAAAGGCGTTCTCTGCTTACTAAGCGACTCCACCAACGCAGAAGTACCCGGCAGTACCCCTTCAGAAAGTTCAGTCTATCCCAACTTAGATCGCATTATTGCCCAGGCCGAAGCTAGGTTAATGATCACTACCTTTGCCTCTTCAGTGCATCGGGTCAATATCATCTTACAACTGGCGCAAAAACATAAGCGGAAAGTGGCAGTGGTGGGCCGTTCGATGTTAAACGTCATTGCCCACGCCAGAGAATTAGGTTATCTTAAATGTCCGGATGACCTCTTCGTTTCCCTCAAAGCAGCCAACAACTTACCCGATGAACAAGTTTTAATTTTAACCACCGGGTCACAAGGGGAACCCTTAGCCGCCTTAACCCGTATTTCGAGGGGTTCTCACCGTCATATTAAAGTGCGTCGAGGGGATACGATCGTCTTTTCTGCTAACCCCATTCCAGGAAACACCATTGCGGTGGTTAATACAATTGATCGCCTGATGATGCAAGGGGCAAAAGTGATCTATGGCCGTCATCATGGGATTCATGTTTCCGGTCATGGTTGTCAAGAAGACCATAAATTGATGTTAGCCTTAACTCGGCCTAAATTCTTTGTTCCAGTCCACGGGGAACACCGAATGCTGGTTAAACACGCCGAAACCGCTTATAAGATGGGAGTTCCGGCCGATAATATCGTTATTATTAACAATGGGGACATTGTTGAGGTTTCTGAGGATAGTATTGGCGTTGCCGGAACAGTACCCTCAGGGATCGAGTTGGTTGATCAAGCCGGAGTGGTTCACGAACACGTCATGGAAGATCGTCAACAACTGGCTCAAGATGGGGTAGTTACCGTGGCGGCGGCCATTAGTTGGGAAGGAAAATTATTAACTTCTCCTGAAGTGGACTTACGGGGTGTGGTGAGTAAAGTGGAATATTCTTTGATCAAACAATTGATTATTCGGGCGATCGAAAATATTTTAGAGAACCGTTGGAACGACTTCGCTTCAAGCAATGGTAAAACAGAGGTAGACTGGGACTACTTACAAGACGAAATTGAAAACACCCTACAAAGGTTAGTGAAACGGGAATTAAGAAGTTATCCCCTGGTTATCTTCTTGTTACAAACCCCTGAACAGCCTTCTCGCTCGGAAGCAACTGCTAACCGTAAAGTTTATCGTCGTCGTCGTCCCACGGCTTCAACGGCTTCTTAATGTCAGACTTAGTTAATCTTGTTCTAGGGGTCAACAGTGGTTGACCCCTATTTTTGTAGACAGTGAAAAACAACTGACCATCGATCAACTTAGTCTTGAAAATTGATTGATAAAGTAGACAATAAACCATTATTTTGAATCCATAATTCCATGAAATCAATCTCACTTATTTTGTTATTAACGTTAGGGGTTTTTAATGTTAGTGTCACTCAAGCACAAGATCCCCCGGCGGAGACTTATCAACCCGGTTATTGGCAACCGGTGGCAAGGTTTGATACAAAACGCATTGTAGAAGTTAATATTATTAATGAAACCGATATCCCGATTGAATTTGATTTAACAGATATAGAAGCCATGAACCCCCAGGCTTTACAACCAGAAGAAACCGGAAATTTAAAAGGGTTTGGTAGTTCGGCTAATATTGTTATTTATCCCTTAGTTAACGATGCAACAGACTTTAATTTACGTTACAAAGTCAACGTGGATGAAGATAATAATATTGTTAATGTATCCGTTGTCAAAGATAAGCCCAGTTTTTTAGGCCATCGCTCCATTAATTTACAAAAAACCGGTGCTATTTATCTTTATTAATATCAATTTCCGAAAGTAGGGGTCAACGGTAGTTGACCCCTACAACCTTAACCACGGGGTTTTATGCGGACGGAGAGACTCGAACTCTCACGCCAAAGACACTAGAACCTAAATCTAGCGCGTCTACCAATTCCGCCACGTCCGCATTTTATTGTCCAGTTTATAATCATAACATATTTTTTTCTAATTAAACGACAACTCGTGACATACTTGTGCTGTTAGGCGAGCAGTTTCCTGGGCTGAACGTGCCATTACTGGTCTTATTTATTCATATCTCCCAAACTGAGATCCCCTTCGTTATTCCTTTTTGAGCTACTGAATTTGCCACATTATCTCATGACCTCCCCATAGGGGAACAAGTTCAGATTCAATCAGTGGGATGTGAGCAGGAATCTGCCAAGCCGATTTGACTAGGGTTATCTGTTCGGTATTACGTGGGAGTCGGTAAAAATCTGGTCCATAAAAGCTGGCAAAAGCTTCAAGCTTATCGAGAGCATCAGCACGCTCAAAGGCTTCTGCGTATAACATTAGCGCGTGTAGAGCCGAATAACATCCTGCACAGCCACAGGAATTTTCTTTGTTGTTGCGAGTATGGGGAGCGCTGTCAGTACCCAGAAAAAACTTAGGATTGCCCGAGGTAGCGGCTTCAACAATAGCCTGACGATGCTCTTCCCCTTTCAAAATGGGTAGACAATAAAAATGGGGGCGAAGGCCACCTTGAAAGAGGGCATTGCGATTAAACAATAAATGTTGTGGCGTGATGGTGGCAGCGACGTTTTCAGCCTCCAGGACAAAATTCACCGCATCTGAAGTGGTGATGTGTTCAAACACTATCCGCAGTTTGGGAAATCGTTGTTTGAGAGGAAGCAAATATTTTTCAATAAATACTTTCTCGCGATCAAATACGTCAACATCTTTATCCGTCACTTCCCCGTGTACTAATAACGGTAGGTCTACCTCCTCCATCACTTCAAAGACGCGATCGCAGCGACGAATATCCGTCACGCCGAAGTCTGAATTCGTGGTTGCCCCGGCAGGATAATACTTAAGTGCTTTGACAAACCCCGAAGCCAATGCTGCGATAATATCTTTAGGGGTTGTGTTGTCGGTAAGATAAAGGGTCATCAAGGGTTCAAACTGTTGGCCAGCCGGAATGGCGGCGATGATGCGTTCTCGATAAGCTGCTGCTTCATCTACTGAGCGAACTGGGGGCTTCAAATTCGGCATAATGATAGCACGAGCAAACTGACGCACGGTGTGGGGCAACACGGTTTTGAGTATTGCCCCGTCACGTATATGCAAATGCCAGTCATCAGGCTGGGTTATGGTCAGCTTTTGCATCCTGTCCTCCCTCGTCTTCTTGTTGAGATGAATTCAATTCTTGTTACTCTTTTTCTCTCATAGCCCCATAAGCTTAATTATATTTGTGAACTACCCCAACTTACTCCGCTAAGGCTTCGTTGAAGTTGGGGCTTCTGAACTCACAGGGGAATGCCTCAAGACAGACTTGCGTCCACCTTTTGGGCTTACTTCCCCTCCTTCAGCAGCAGTCCTGGTTCCCAAGACCGATCCTCTTGGTCGATTGGGCTTGCGCCATGGGATGGCGCGCCCCTCGACCGCTATCTGCCTGATGCCTTCTGCTCTAATATTCTTGCTCGCATTTTCGTCCCTATCGTGGTGTGTGCCACAACTCGGACAAGTCCATTCCCTAATATCTAATGGCATTTCTGACATTTGATAAAGACAATTAGAGCAAGTTTTAGAGGAAGGAAACCATCTATCAATTTCTACTAATAAACCTCCTTTTTGCTCTAGTTTATAAGCAAGAAAATTGACAAATATTCCCCATCCGACATCAGATATAGCCTTAGCTAAGTTATGATTACGAACCATACCCTTGATGTTCAAATTCTCAACGACTACTACTTGATTATCATCAACAATTTTTCTAGATAATTTATGTATAAAGTCTTGACGGGCATTGCTTATACGTTCGTGAACTCTAGCTACTAGCTTTTTTGCTTTTTCTCTTGATTTACTCCCCTTGTTCTTACGAGCTAATTTAGCCTGTTTTCTAGCTAAGTTTTTTTCATGTTTTTTGAGATGTTTAGGATTAGTATATTTAGACGTTTTCTCTCCATCATGAGTGATACAGAAGTCTTTGAGTCCTAAATCGATTCCTATAACTTTTCCACTCGCTACTACTTCAGGAGTCTCTTGTTCAGTGTCAAATAACAATGAAGCATAGTATTTTCCTGTCGGTGTTTTTGTAATAGTTACAGTCTTTAATTGTCCCTCAAATAATCTATGAATAGAAGCTTTAATTATCCCCACTTGAGGGACTTTTACGCCTTTATCTACTACCTCGCAGTTTTGAGGATATTGACAGGATTGCTTGCCATGATAAGACTTGAATCTAGGATACTTGGCTCTTTTATCAAAGAAGTTCTTGAAGGCTTTAGTCAAGTTTAGAGTGGTTGACTGCAAGACCTGAGAATAACATTCACAGAGCCATGCAGTTTCCTCTGACTTTTTGAGCTTTGGTAATACTTTGTGTAGTGCTACCCGACTCAAACCCTTACCTGTTTCTTTATAAGTTTCATTGCACAGATTTAAGGCGTAATTCCACCACCAACGAGCGCATCCCATCACTTGACTAAGTTTTTGAGATTGCTCAGGTGTTGGATAAATTCGGACTTTTACTGCTCTGTACAATGGTTTCACGCAAGCTATACTTTATGATAAAAGTATAGCACAAGATAATAGAATGTGGACGCTTTGCGGTTTATTTGTAGGCCCTTGCATTCATCCCTAACCTATAGAGGATAAGGGAATTCTGCCCGACATTGGGTTAAGAGAGGCTGATGATTTTAAAACCATCCATCGACTAGCTTAATATAATTCATAGCTAAAATGAGTTAGCATAAATACTTTGTTATCTATTTCATTTACGTAATTATAAGTTAGCAACCATGTCGTATCGATCTAAACCATCTGCTGACCCCTGTGTAACTACCTTCGATGAGTTTGTGCGACTGGCGGATTATTCTCTGATGGATACCTTAAATGCCGACCCTGATGCCACGGTCGATGGTGATGATCACCGTCCCCGTCAGGTTTTCTCTGGTCATTTTGTACCGGTGACACCTACACCGCTTGCGGAACCAGAATATGTAACTCATAGCAAAGACTTTTTTAAAGAACTTGGGTTGAGCGATGATCTGGTGCTGGATGAAAAATTTCGCCAGGTTTTTTCTGGTGATATCTCTGCTGCCCATGAGCCTATGCGTCAAATGGGCTGGGCGACGGGTTATGCCCTGTCGATTTATGGCAACGAATATATCCAAAATTGTCCATTCGGTACTGGGAATGGTTATGGCGATGGTCGGGCGATATCTGTGTTTGAAGGAATAATCAATGGTCAGCGCTGGGAAATGCAATTGAAAGGTGGCGGACCCACACCTTATTGCCGTGGTGCTGACGGGCGCGCAGTGCTACGTTCAAGTGTGCGTGAGTTTCTGGCGCAAGACTATATGCACGCCTTAGATGTACCAACATCGCGTTCTTTGACACTGTATGTGTCTAAATCTGAGACTGTTACCCGGCCTTGGTATTCTCAAGACTCCCACTCCACCGACCCTGATATTTTGGTGGACAATCCTGTGGCTATTTCAACTCGCGTTGCACCCTCCTTTTTGCGCGTTGGTCAGCTAGAGTTATTTGCCCGCCGCGCTCGCAGTAATGCTCATCCGAGAGCATTAAAAGAGTTGAGCATGATAGTGTCCCATTTAATCGAGCGAGAATACAAAAGCGACATTAATCAAAACCTTGGTAAAGCCTATCAATTGGTTGAGTTGGCTAAGCTATTTCGCCAACGTCTTACTTCACTGGTGGCCAATTGGCTACGGGTTGGTTATTGCCAGGGTAATTTTAACAGCGATAACTGCGCCGCTGGTGGCTTTACCCTCGACTATGGACCATTTGGGTTTTGTGAAAAATTTGACCCTTGGTTTCAACCTTGGACTGGCGGCGGTAAACACTTTTCATTCTTCAATCAGCCCATGGCAGCCGAAGCGAATTATTATATGTTTTGGAAAGCGGTGAGACCGCTACTTGCAGAAGATGCTGAAGCTTTAGAACAGTTCGACCAAGTAGGTCGTGACTTTGCACAGGCAATGCAAGAACAAATCCAAAAAATGTGGGCGGCTAAACTTGGCTTAACTGAATTTAACCCAGAGCTATTTGAGACCCTAATGCAGTTAATGACCAACTCAGAGGTAGATTACACCATTTTCTTCCGCGAGTTATCCCATATACCAGAGGATGTTGAACCCTTGAAAAAGAGCTTCTATACTGAAACGTCACAACAAATTGATGAACAATGGCAATCTTGGCTACAAAGCTGGCACAACCTCCTCAGGAACCACGGCAATCTAGCTGATATCTCAAAAAATATGAAACAGACTAACCCAAAATATACATGGCGAGAGTGGCTGATTGTTCCCGCGTACCAACAGGCCATGCAAGGGGACTATACCTTAGTCAAAGAGTTGCAAGAAGTGCTTAGCCATCCCTATGATGAGCAATCACAAGAAATAGAAGATAAATACTATCGCCTAAAACCTAAGGCGTTTTTTGGTGCTGGTGGCGTATCTCACTATAGCTGCTCATCTTGATGTTGAATTACAACAGTGGTTAGAATTATTGGTGTTTAACGACTAAATAATAGTCCAATTCCTGCTATGGCAATACAGACTCCTAAAAAGGCTCTTAAAGAGATTTTTTGTCCCATTGCCAAGGCAAACGGGAGGACAAATAGGGGACTGGTTGCTAACAAAGTTTGAGCGATGGCCGCAGGAGAAAATTTAATGGCTGTTTGCTGTAGCCAAATACCTAGATAGGTACTCCCAAATGCTGTTAAACTAATAACCCCGATGAGTTTTAAAGATAGTTTATGGGAAGTCTCTATGGTTTTCTGGTGGGAAATTAATAATAAAACCCCAACAATTATTAATCCCCCTACTAATCTTAATAAGGTACTTTCTAATGGTAAAAAATTCGATTTTACTAGAGCAAAACGCGCTAAAATTACTCCTGTTGCTTGAGATAATGAAGCTAATCCTCCCCATAAGCTCCCTTTCATCAGATTAGGATAACTGATAACCGTATCAGGAGTTCTTTCTGTAATAACCCAAGCGACCCCCAACAAGGTTAAAATAATTCCCAAGCAAGATATTAATTCCAGGCTTTCTGATAAAAAAATTAAGGCCAAAATCGCCGACATCGGGATAGCCAATGTTTCCATTAATAAAGTACGTCTAGCTCCTAAATAACCTAAAGTGGTAAAATAGGCTGTATCTCCAATTCCAATGCCAATGACTCCACTCAATATTAAAATTACCATTGGTAAAAAATGAAACTCAGGTATTGTATCACGGGTCAATAATAGAGTAACAATAATCAAAAATGTTGCCACAATTCCTTTAAATAAATTTAGCTTTAAGGCAGAAATTTTCTGCCCTAGCATTTGATAAACGACTGATGAAGCCGCCCATAAAAATGCACCTCCTAAAGCAGACATTTCCCCGATATATTCATGAATTTCCATTATTAATTATTTTCCTAATATTTATACTCTTGATGGTTAGGCATATTTAATATATATAGTCAGTATACCCATAAATCTCTTGTTCATTTGTGACATTAAGCAGGTTTATGTTACATTCAAAGAAAATGGATTAAAAATTGACCATGATGAAAGTCGCTGACATCATGACTAAAGATGTCATTACCATTCGCAGTTCAGCTAAAGTTTCTGTGGCTGTTCAATTAATGCGAGAACAAACAATTCATACGTTAATTGTTGAACGTAGCCACCCTCAAGATGCTTACGGAATTATTACGGACAGTGATATTGTTAATCAGGTTGTTGCTTCTGGGAAAAATCCCCAACAAGTCAGAGTTTATGAAATTATGACCAAACCTTGTCTTGTTTTAAATCCAGATTTAGGGGTTGAATATGCAGCCAAACTATTTAAAAATTCAGACATTCGTTGTGCGCCTGTTATTAAAGGTGAACTTCTAGGCATTGTTTCGGTTTCCGATATTTTAAATAAAAGTGAATTTGTTAACAATCCCCTCGAAGACCAATTACATAAACAAATTGAAGAGAAAATTAATGAAGCTAAAAAAATATGTCAAAAGTTTTCTCATGATTCAAAAGCTTGTCAAGAAGCTTGGTTATTAGTCGAAGAACTCGAAGCAGAAGCCTCTTTTTATAGTAATAAAAAACCCGAAAAAACTGCTCTAGAAGCCTATCTAGAAGAATATCCCTCAGTGGGACAAATCTTGACGTTAGACAATTGGTGTAGTGGTTGAATGCCACTTGTGTGGCTTGCTTCGGCTTACTTTTGCCGTTTTCCCCTTGCCCTTTGCCGCCCTTGAGGGGAACGGGTTATGGTGGGATAAGCCGATTCACTCGACATTTGATCGACATAAATGGGAATGGTGAAGTGGAATTGACTGCCATGATCTTTCCCTTGGGACTCGGCCCAGATGTGTCCCCCCCAACCGCTAACGATTTGACGACAGATAGCTAACCCTAACCCAGTTCCCCCTGTACTGCGTCGTAATGCCCCTTCTTCCTGGTAAAAACGGTCAAAGACGGTTTCTAAGCGTTTCGGTTCGATTCCTCGCCCTGTATCGGCAACAGTGACCTCTAAATGATGGGGACTATGACAACTGACTTCAATGGTAATTTTGCCCTCTTCGCTAGTAAATTTGCAAGCATTGTCTAACAATTTGGCCAAGACTTCCACTAACCATTCTCCATCTGCTTTAACTAAGGGGAGTTCTTCCATGACCAAATTTTCAATGTTAGGGAGTGGTGTCTCCTTGTGACGGGCTCTGACGTTGCTTAAGGATAATTCCACACATTCGTGCAAATCTAAGGCTTCAATATTCCACTCTACCCGTCCACTTTCTAACTGGGATAAGGTGAGGAAATCTTGCACCAGTTTTCGCATTCGTTCAGCATCTTGCAGCGCGGTATTCAGCATCACTTGGCGTAACTCAGGAGACATATCCGGTTCTGTGGCCAAACTTTCTAAACACACTTGAATGGTGGATAAAGGGGTCCGTAATTCATGGCCCGTGATGGCCACTAAATTGGAACGAGTGCGATCGAGGGCTTCTAATTGTTCATTGAGATCCTGAAGATTAGCATAGGCTTCTGCTTGGATGAGGGCTACCCCAATTTGAGTGGCGATCGCATTAACTAGGGCTACATCTTCTTCTTTCCAGCTAATGGGTTTCGGGCCACAATGATGCAACTCCAACATTCCCAACAGTCGACCACTGTAAAAAATTGGCACTAACATCCACGATAAAATCGAGCAACTATGGACTAAGGTTTGTAAGGATTGGGCTGAGGGGTTTCCTTTACCATTGCTCAATCGAGGATCATTCGTCGCGTTATCGATGGTTAAAGCGTCTCGTAACTCAACCACTTCTTGAAATAACGGATTTTCTTGCAAGGGCCAGGTTTGTCCTTTAATGGAGGGAATCCCTTGATTGAGAAATTCGTGTTCAATGGTGGCCGTTGTGTCGGTTTCCTTGCAACGATAGACTAAACAACGACAAACCCCTAACCCTTCCCCTAGCTTCTGCACCGCCACTTGTAGAATTTCATCGGGGTCCAAAGATAAACGAATAGCAGTGGTCACTGAGTTAATTAATCTTTCTTTATGTTCTTTGGCCGAGAGACTGCGATTGGCTTTGATCAGTTTATATTGACCAGCTTGTAAATAAGTGACTAACCGTTGTACAAAGGGATCGGGATTATTGTTGGTTACATCCCAGGTGGTGTTATCTACCTCTTGGGTTTGAGGGTCCCCGTCTTGTAAAAAATCAGAGGGGAT
Source organism: Cyanothece sp. BG0011 (assembly GCF_003013815.1). Taxonomy (GTDB): domain Bacteria; phylum Cyanobacteriota; class Cyanobacteriia; order Cyanobacteriales; family Microcystaceae; genus Crocosphaera. Next base: position 25,864 of record NZ_PRLH01000053.1, read on the forward strand.
ATAGCGATCGCGAGCTTGTTGGGCTTTTTCTGCTAATTCTGGGCGATAATCTACAATTGTTTTTAAAAGAATATTGGCAGCCTGTTGAGCCACTTGACGATCAAAGGTCCAAATCCCTTCAAAACGACGGTTATTATCCATGTCCGTCGTCATTCCTTGGTTTCGATTGGGACTTTTTTCTTGACAAATTAAACAACTGGCATAGCTTTTCCCTAAAACGATTAAATGCCATTCTTTAGTTAAGGGATCGTCGGCATCAAAGGCAATAGTTTCATAGTCTTGAGACCGGTGTTTAAAATCCGTTTCTGGGGCGGCCAAGACATAGACTTGATTACTTTTTTGAGCAATGCGTCGATATCGTTGGGCTTCTTGACGATAAAATCGTTCTCGTTGAAAACTGGCAATAACTAAGGGTTGTTCTGATCCTGCTAATACCTGATCTTCCATAGCATGAGACAGGGCAGTTAAGGAAGCCTTAAAATACATTTGAGGCCTCCATTGAGGAAAAATTTGTAACAGTTGTGTTAAAACCGATTTTGATCTGCTCATCAATGATTGTGTCCGAGGTATCGTAGCAAAATCGAGGTTCCCTTGTCATTCTATCTCAAATCGAGCTAGACCATGTCCCCAACCAGAAAGGGTATCAGGGGAGTTGCTTGACATAATCGATAATCATCATGAGTTTACTTTATTGAGTTTCATAGGGATCTCGTTGAGTGTTTTATTAAGGTAGCAGAAAAAATCAACCATCATTTTTAGAGACATATCTCTTAACAAATCTTAACTAACTGGGGGTCAGACCCTATTTTTATCTGGGAAATTTAACAATTTGACAACGATTTGAGAAATCATGCTTATAATCGGTACAGGATTCATTATGATCTGAACATACTTCTTAGTGAACGTTTACAGTTACTTATCATTTTGTTGCAATGCCTCGAATACTCGTAATTGAAGATGATGATGCCATTAGAGACCTTATCGCCACCAACCTAGAGATGGCGGGTTATGACATCAAACAAGCCCCGGACGGGATCAAAGGACAGGCCCTCGCTGTTCAATTACAGCCTGATTTAATCATGCTGGATCTCATGTTACCCAAAGTGGACGGCTTTACGGTTTGTCAAAGACTGCGACGGGACGATCGCACCGCCGATATTCCCGTATTGATGTTATCGGCTTTAGGTCAAACCCAAGACAAAGTTGAAGGGTTTAACGCCGGGGCTGATGATTATTTAACCAAACCCTTCGAGTTAGCAGAAATGCTGGCTAGGGTACGGGCTTTATTAAGACGAACCGATCGCATTCCTCAAGCGGCGAAACATTCAGAAATCTTGAATTATGGTCCATTGACCTTAATTCCTGAACGATTTGAAGCCATTTGGTTTGAGGATACCGTCAAGTTAACTCACCTCGAATTTGAGTTACTGCACTGTTTACTACAGCGTCATGGCCAAACCGTGTCCCCTAGCGAAATTCTCAAGGAAGTGTGGGGTTATGATCCCGATGACGATATTGAGACTATTCGTGTTCATATTCGTCATTTACGGACAAAATTAGAACCCGATCCTAGACATCCTTGCTACATCAAAACCGTTTACGGGGCGGGCTACTGTTTAGAGTTACCCAGTTCTGAACAGTTACCTTTGTCTACTGATGCTGCAGTGGTGTAAATGGTTCCGAAAGGTAGGGATTTATTGGTGACAAAATCCCTGAATTATGTGGAAGTGGGGGGGACATCTTAAACATCGGTTCCCTAAAAACAACTAAACGATGGATTAAGATGGTAGATTCAACGATCAAACCATTTAAGGAATCATAGTTTCCATTTATGTCACCCCCATTCGACTTCTTTCTTCTGAGATTGTTAATTTAATCGCAGCCGGAGAAGTAATTGACTCATTAGCGGCTGTTGTGCGTGAATTGGTTGAAAATGCCATTGATGCAGAAGCTACCCGCTTAACCATTTCGATATTGCCTGAATTATGGCAGGTAGAGGTCGCAGATAATGGTAGAGGAATATCGTTAGAAAATTTACGTCACTGTGCTAAAGCCCATCATACTAGCAAAATTTGTGACTTAGACGATCTCTGGAAAATCACCAGTTTGGGGTTTAGGGGAGAAGCTTTATTTAGTATTACTCAAGTCGGCCAGCTAACCATCAAGAGTCGAGACGCTACGGACTATCAAACGGGATGGTGTGTTGATTATAATCAGCAAGGGGAAGTTATCAAAGAAGCAACTTCACCAATGGCACCAGGAACCATTGTGACGGCTTCTGACCTATTTGGGACTATTCCTGTGCGCCGTCAAGGTTTACCCACCTTCAAGCAACAATTAAAGGCGATACAGGGCATAATTGACAATATGTCCCTGTGTCATCCCCAGATTACTTGGCAAGTTTATCATCATCATAAACCTTGGTTGACTATCAGTCCTGGGAAAACCCCACAGCAAATTTTACCCCAGTTAGTGAAGTCGGTTCATTTTCACGATTTACAGTTTCTCTGTGAGACAATGGTTACCCCTTGCCAAGAAGAGGCTAAACTAGAGATGGTTTTAGGGTTGCCCGATCGCACTTCACGGGGCCGTTTAGATTGGTTGAAAATCGCAGTCAATGGCCGTGTGGTGCGATCGCCTCAATTAGAACAAACGGTCTTAGCTGCCTTAAGTCGTACGTTACCGAAAGGCCGTTTTCCCATTGGTTTTCTCCATTTCAAGATACCACCCTCAGAAATCGATTGGAACCGGCACCCGGCTAAAACAGAAATTTATTTACAATCTTTAGACTTTTGGCAAGATCAAGTTACAGAAATTATTGAAAAAGTTTTAAAATTGTCTCCTCTGACTATCACCACAGTGGGGCAAAATCAGCGTGTTAAAAAGTTACTCAAAGCATCAGAAAATAAAGGGGTTTATCATGTCGGATCTTCTGATTCAAATGAGTTAGATTTGATTAAATTAAGAGCAGTGGGACAAGTTAATAAAACCTACATTGTTGCCGAACATTCCCAAGGTTTATGGTTAGTTGAACAACATATTGCTCACGAAAGAGTATTATATGAAAAGTTACAAGATGAATGGCAATTGATCACGGTTCAACAAGCGATTATTTTAACAGAATTATCGAGTAAACAAGTGGAACAATTAGAAAGAATTGGGATAGATATTGAACCCTTTGGAGACAATACTTGGGCGGTTCGTACTGTTCCGAAATTATTAGAAACTAGGGCAGATTGTGCAGAGGGTTTAATGGAATTAAGTTTAGGGGGAGACTTAGAAAGCGCACAAGTTGCAGTGGCTTGTCGTAGTGCCATTCGCAATGGAATGGTATTAGAATTAAGTCAAATGCAAGACCTTTTAGATAGTTGGAAAAAAACCCGAAATCCTCGCACTTGTCCCCACGGTAGACCCATTTATTTATCTTTAGAAGAGTCTTCTTTATCTCGTTTTTTTCGTCGTCATTGGGTGATTGGAAAAAGTCATGGAATCTAAGCTTTATTATTAAATTAGTTACTGTTTTATGCGTCGAGATTCAATTTTTTACAAACTCTTTCAAACCTATCCTCCTTTATTGTTTGAACTGTTGACCAATCCTCCAGAAAATGCTTCAGAATATAGATTTGATTCTGTTGCCATTAAAGAACCGAGGTTTGAGATAGATGGAGTGTTTTTACCACCAGAAAATGAAAGTTCAGGAATTGTATATTTTTGTGAGGTACAGTTTCAAAAAGATGAAAAATTGTATGAGAGACTGTTTGCCGAATTATTCTTATACTTTAAGAAAGACCTGAACAATTAAAGCAAGGCATAATAGAATTAATAACTACAATCGTAATGTACAAATTTGAACAACTGAGTCAAAAGGAGGTAGAAGAAATGTTAGGAATTACAATTAAGGAAACACAAGTTTATCGAGAAATTAAGCAAGAAGGAAAAGAAGCAGAAGCACGATCACTAATTCTTCGTCTCTTAACCAAACGAGTAGGGGAATTATCTCCAGAAGTCTATCAAACTATTGAAACTCTCTCCTTGGAACAATTAGAAAACCTCGGTGAAGCATTGCTTGATTTTAGCAGTATGACTGATTTAGAAAATTGGTTAAAAGGAGATAGAAAGGAAAATTAATCTCTTAAGCGATCGCTCGTTTTAAAAATGCGATCGCCTCTTCTTTGCCAACATTTTCCTTGAGAAAACACTCATTCAAATAAAACCAAAAGATGAAATGAGGGGAGATCAAAAGTTCTTAAAATGAAAATTATCTTTGTTTACAATGCTAATAGTGGTTTCATGAATACTGTCTTAGATATCGGCCATAAAATTATTAGTCCAGAGACATATAACTGTAATCTTTGTAATATTACTTATGGTATTTTCAAGGAAAACAAAGAATGGAAAACATTTCGAGAATCATCCGATTACGAGTTAGAATTTTTACATAAAGATGAATTTGAGAAAAAATATCAACAAAAAAGAGACTATCCCATTATTTTAATGAGTAATAAAAATTATGAATTATATGAATTGATTAACAAAGATGAATTAAATAAAATGCAAAGTGCAGAAGAATTAATCAATCAGCTTCAAGCAACGATTAAATAACTAAAACTTCAGGATATCAAAACAGTCTAAACCCCAATCTTGAGGGTTAATTATATTGTGTGATTATACCAGAACTGTGTCAATTAAACAGTCATCAAATACACTGTTAGTTATACTTAGGTAATTTATACTAATAATTGAGTAAGATTTAAGGGACTTAAACACTTTCCTAAACATCACCTCAACATCATTATCAATCTTCAACGCATCCGTATTTCAACATTAAAGATAGATCAATTTTGGGTGAGTATTTGTTTTCCTAAATCTTATTACTCCAATCGACAAAGAGATAATACTTTATGGTTAAGCAACAAAGCAATGACAACAACCTTCATCACGTTGTGATTGTGGGTGGAGGTTTCGGTGGACTTTATGCGGCCCAAAAATTAGCCAAAGCCCCGGTTAAAGTCACCTTAATTGATAAGCGAAACTTCCATGTGTTTCAACCCCTACTTTATCAAGTCGCTACAGGGGGGTTATCTCCTGCTGATATTTCTTCTCCATTAAGAGCTTTATTGAGTAAAAATAAAAATACTGAAGTCTTAATGGGAGAAGTGACTGAAATTAACCCAGAACGGCAAACCGTCAAACTTCGTTACCGAGAAATTCAATATGACTCCCTCATTGTAGCCACAGGGGTCACCCAGAAGTATTTTAACGATAGTTGGGAAGAAAAAGCCCCAGGGTTAAAAACCATTGAAAATGCCATAGAAATGCGCAGAAGGGTCTTTATTGCTTTTGAATCGGCAGAAAAAGAGCCGAACCCTGAACGACGCAAAGACTGGTTAACTTTTGTCCTAGTGGGAGGGGGCCCGGCGGGGGTTGAATTGGCCGGGGCGTTAGCGGAATTGGCCCACGGAACTTTAAAAGAGGATTTTCGCAATATTGAAACCTCTGAAGCCAAAATCATCCTATTACAAAGTCCTCAATACATTTTACCGGCTTATCCGCCCCATCTCTCTATTAAAGCCCAAAAATCCCTAGAACAATTAGGGGTCACAGTGAAAACAGGGGTGAGAGTGACGGATATTAAAGGACAGTTGGTAACCTATCGTCAGGATGGTAGGTTAGAACAAATCCGGACTCGTACCGTTCTCTGGACCGCCGGCATGAAAGCCTCTCCCGTTGCTAAGATATTAGCTGATGCTGCCGAGGCAGAACTCGATAAAGCCGGACGGGTCATGGTTGAACCTGATTTCCACCTAGCTAAATACAACAATATCTTTGTGATTGGAGATTTAGCCCATTATCCCGATGGAAAAGGCGGAATTTTACCCGGTATCGCCCCGGTGGCCATGCAAGAAGGGGAATATGTGGCCCGCTTGATTAGCAATGGACTACAAAACCGTCCTCTCAAACCCTTTAAATATAGGGACTGGGGTAATTTAGCCGTCATTGGTAAACACCAAGCGGTTGTGGATATGGGTTGGTTACAATTATCTGGTTTCTTGGCTTGGTTTGTCTGGTTATTTATCCACGTTTTCTACCTCTTAGAATTCGACAATAAACTAATTGTGATGGTTCAATGGGCGTGGAGTTACTTTACAGAAAGCAAAGGAGCCCGTCTGATTACCACTCCAGGACAAGACCCAGAAATTACCCTCGAAGATGACCAAGAAACGATGATTTATCAAGCCGTTACCCTCAAAGCACCCAATATATCCTAAATTCAAGGGAATAGGGCTTAGGGGAAAAGACACCCTTGCCACCCCCTCTAACTCCCCCTTTTGTGAGGGGGAGAACCCTTGCCACCCCCTCTAACTCCCCCTTTTGTGAGGGGGAGAACCCTTGCCACCCCCTCCAAGGCTGTTGCCTTGGTAACTATTTTTGTTAACAATGAACAGTTCATGAATACCTGACTATTTAAAATAAAAGGTATTGCCTTAATTGCAGGGAAATTGGCAATTAAGCATCAATCTTTAGGGTTAGGGTCATGAGAATACTTTTAGTGGAAGACGACGAACGCATTGCTAATGTGTTAGCGGCGAGTTTGACTGAACAACGATACACCGTTGATATGGCTGGGGATGGGGAAAAAGGATGGGATTTTATCGAAGCTCTTGCCTATGATTTAATCCTTTTAGATGTCATGTTACCGAAACTCAATGGCATTGATTTATGTCAACGCATTCGTCAATCCGGCTATAGCATTCCTGTGCTTATGCTAACGGCAAAAGATACCAGTGAAGATAAAGTGATGGGCCTGGATGTGGGAGCCGATGATTATGTGGTAAAACCCTTTGATGTCCCTGAATTATTAGCAAGAATTCGGGCTTTATTAAGACGGGGAAATGTTGCCCCTAACCCGATTTTAGAATGGCAACAGTTGCGACTTGACCCCAGTAATTACGAGGTGACCTATCGGGATCAACTCTTACATTTAACCCCCAAAGAATATGGATTATTAGAATTATTTTTACGCAACGAAAATATGGTTTTAAGTCGCAGTGCAATTCTGGATAACCTCTGGTCTTTTGAAGATCCCCCCACGGAAGAGGCGGTGAAAGTTCATATTAAAGATTTACGAAAAAAATTAAGAAAAGTAGGCGCACCCCCTGACTTTATTGAAACGGTTTATGGTGTCGGCTATCGACTCAAACAAGGATAAATGATCAACCCCCTTCGGGGGAGAGAACAGGGAACGGGCAAGGGTTCTCCCCTTGTGTGAGGGGGAGTTAGAGGGGGTGGCAAGGGTTCGTCCGTTGCTTGTTTCCTCTCCCCATCCCTGGGTCTGAGTCTCCCGCCTAGAGAAGGTCAAGCTGCCGAGGTGTCTTCGGGGTCTAAAGCCCCCATCATACGCCTTCCCCATTCCCCATTCCCCATTCCCCATTCCCTTTACAAGAGCTTAAGATGAAACCCAAATTTAAACAGAAAACTCTCGATCACCAATTTCGGGCTTTACGGTGGCGTTTATTGCTGTCTTATTTATTAGTAATGATGGCCATTCGTTTAATTTCAAATGTCTTAATTTATCAATTGTTTGCTCATGGTTTATACGAACAATTGGATCAGCGTTTAATTAATTTAGCCCAATCTGCAGCCCATAGTTTAATTGACATTAAAAATAATCCTAAAGCAGTTGATAATCCAGCTTATCGGAAACTGGATCAAGATGGAGACTTAGACATTGCCTGGCAAAACCTTCGGCAACCGCAACAAAGTGTCGAATGGTTCGGCGATCGCCAAGAACCTTTGGCCCATTCTGGCAACCTGAAACCCACCTGGCCGTTTATAGTGGGGTTTCAAACCGTTGACGACGGAGAAATTCGCATTTTAACCATCATGGCTTATCATGATCCCCAAGAAAGACGACATTTAGAAGGCTATGTCAGGGTTAGTGAGTCCACCCAGTCAGTGGAAGCGGTATTAAACCGATTACGCTTAAAATCCATGTTTGGGGGCATGATTGCCCTAGGATTGATTAGTGTGGGGGGAATGTGGTTAACCCGTCAGTCTCTTAAACCCATTGAGCAAAGTTTTCGACAGTTAAAACAGTTTACCGCCGACGCATCCCATGAGTTACGCAGTCCCCTAACGGCTATTAAAACCTCTGTCACCCTCTTAAAAAGCCATCCCGAACGGTTTCAAAGCGAAGATATCCCTAAACTGGATATTATTCTCAGTGCCACCGATCAAATGTCCCATTTAGTGGAAGATTTACTGTTGTTAGCCCGTATGGACGGAAAACGGGAGATGACCCGTCAAGGGTGGCAAAAAATCCCTCTCATAGAATTATTAGAGGATGTAGTAGAATTCTCAGAACCCAACGCCGAAGGTAAAAACATTAGCTTAAAATTGTTTTGTCTCACGGATGCCATTATTAAAGGGGATAGTCATCAACTATTACGCTTGTTTTCTAATTTAGTGGAAAATGCCCTACAATATACCCCCATTGGGGGAAACGTCACCGTTAGTTTAAAGCAAGACGATCAATCAGCCCTGGTTATGGTAGAAGATACGGGTATCGGTATCGCAGAGAAAAATTTACCCCATGTTTTTGATCGCTTGTGGCGAGAAGATACCGCCCGGACGTACCGCCCCCACGGATCGGGGTTAGGGTTAGCCATTTGTCAAGCGATCGCCCAACACCACGAGGGAGACATTACTGTTAAGAGTCAAGTGGGGGTGGGTAGCTGTTTTCAGGTTCGTCTACCGTTGGTGAGTTAGAGAAAAACCTTAGATTATTAAATCAACCCGACTTCTTTACTATCTTTCCCTAAAGTAATAAGTAACGAAGCAAAAAGTCGTTACTACAGTTTAGGAGGAAGTCTTATGAATCGTGAAGATGGACAAATTTTGTGGATTACCGTTATTACGTCTGCTTTTTCTTTAGTTCTCACCTTCGGGTTTGCTTTTTAGGCGTAAGTTCGACCCCAGGGAATTGATAGATAACTGATAACAAGCTTGACGTTTTAAATTCCTATTATTTCCTTACAACCAGAAGAACTTCGCACTCAACATTCCTAACATCAAACTCAGGTTTTTAGAGTTTCATTCCTTTCTCTTTCAAGAGGTATGACTATGATTCGTCTATTTCAAAAACACCATTTTTCTCTTACTTTTCTGATTAGTTTACCCCTAATACTTCTTATGTATTGTGGTGCAAGTTCAACAGTTTTTGATGTCAGTCGCAAATGGACAGCTATTTCTATTAATGAACATATTATTTCATAAAAATTTCGCGGTGAGTGAGGAGTGAAAATGATAATTCTTATTGGGAGAAGTTCTATGATTCGTTTCTTTCGTAAATACCATCGTTGGTTAGCGGTTGCTCTTTGTCTACCTTTAATTTCAACGGTTCTCACGGGTATGGGTTTCACTATTTTTGATGAATGGTTTCACCAGGAGAGATTTGCTCATTTCTTACTGGAAATTCATACGATGAAAATTATCGGGTTAGATGAGATTTTTCCTGTTTTGAATGGTTTGGGATTAGTTGGGTTGTTAATTACCGGTTTAAGTATGACTGGGTTGTTCAGAAAACGGCGGTCTCTTAATGAGATTAGATAATAAAAGTAATCTCCAAATTCCATTGGACTTTCGAGGTTTGTTCAATATAAATCTGACGAATAAATTCTCGAAAGTAAAACCGTCTTTCTGCTTCTGATAAGTCTTGCCAAAATCTCGGTAAGGAAACAGCATCGGCAATCTTTTTTAAGTTTTCTGGGGGCAGTTGTTCGAGTTGAGACCTTAGTTGACTCATTTCTAGGTTTAAATGATAACGTCTTAGGTTAGCGGTTTGATCATCTAGAATATTGGATTTAACTAAGAAAGATAATTGATTGATGATATCTTTTTTTTCTTCTATTTGAGTTTGAATTTTATTTTTATAAGTTGCGATTTTTTGAGGATCGAAATTTTTGACTTTTTTAGGAAAGTTCTGACAAATATAGTCAATGGTTTTCTGTAAAACCTCTTGATAAGGAATGGCTTTACATTGAGGGGTTAAAGGACAATTTTGCGGACGGATATAGAGATAGTCTTTTTTTTTCTTTCTTTGGGTAACATGGTTAATACTCATTGACTGATGGCATTTTTGACAGCTAACTAAACCGACTAAAGAATGTTTTGCGCTGGCTGTTTTTGAGGATAATTTTCGGTTTCTTCCCAATAAACGATCAATTTGGGCGGCTTCTTCTCGTGAAAGAATGGGCATATGGGTATTAGAAATAATCTCATTATTTTTGTATTTTAAGTCGCCTCGATAAACAGGGTTTTTTAACCAGCGACTTCCTGTGGAAACGGAGATTTTTTTACCGTATCGTTTGGCTAAATAATTAACAGCCCCTCGTAGTGATCCAAATAATAAAAATTGTTCAAAAAAGTCTTTAATAATAGGGGCGGTACTACGATCTATAATATAACAGTCTTTTCCTCGACGGTAGCCGTAAGGGGCTTTTCCTGGGGGTGGTAGGGCTTTAATTCTTGTTAATGCTTGTCCTTTTTTAAGAGATAAATTTCTTTGATTTTCTTTGATAGTTTCTAAGAGTTTGGGATCATTAATATCAATTTTTGTTGTATTTTCTAACAATTCTAGTTCATCTAAATCAGTCAATTTATTATTCGCTAAAGCAAGTATTTTTATTCCTAAGTTGGTTAATTTTTGATAAGTATTCTTGACAATTTCAGCATTATCTCCTAGGTCTTCTAATTGACCAATTAAAAGATAATTCGGTGGTTTTTTTTGACAATCATTTAAGAGTTTTTCTAATTCATATCTTGCTCCTAAATCATGATAACTTTGGTCTATTTTTAAATGATTAATAGGTATTTCTAAATCATTCTCTAGTAAAGGTTCGCTATAAAAATAAGCATAAATGATCATTTTAAACAGTTTAATATTAAATCAAATTATGAAAAGATAATTTGAGACCCTGGGGCATTAATTTTAACAGAAAGTACCTGATGATTCGCAAAGGTTTGTGCTAATTTAGGATGAACTTCTGGTGGGGCAAAAAATAACATAAAACCCCCTGCACCGGCACCTAATAGTTTACCACCCCAGGCCCCGGCTTCTTGTCCAAGTTGATAAAGATGATCGATTTCTGGGTTAGATATGACTGTATCTAAACTTCTTTTTGCTATCCAAGCTTTATCTAATAATTCACCGAACGCAGATAAGGATTGATTACTGGTTAAAATATCCCAACCCTGATCCACCATTTTTCTCATTTGTTTAAGGGTTTCTGTATTATCATTAACTCGTTTTAATTGTTTTTCTACTACTTTGGCAGCCCGTCGTTTAATGCCTGTAAAAACAATGAAAAGATGGGCTTCAAACTCTGCTAATCTTTGGGGGGAAATAGCAACACGGTTGACAATTATATCGTCTTCTGTTCTAAATTCAACTAAGTTGAATCCTCCCATGGCTGACATTAGTTGATCTTGGCATCCTACACGATCTTTGACAAGATGACGTTCTACATAAATGGCTTCATAAGCTAAGTCTAACGGTTTAACAAATTCTCCTTTAAAACTATGTAATGCTTGTAATAAAGACACTGTAAAAGCAGAGGAGGAACCTAAGCCAGTAAATGCCGGTAAGTCGGCTACATTATGGAGTTCAATATCTTTATCTAAATCGCAAAATTTTAAACATTCACGATACACTTTATGTTCGATATCTTCGACGGTTTTAACTAATTCTACTTTTCGATAAGAAACCCGAATTAAATAGTCGAATAAATGGCTAGGAAACGGGCTGGCGGTAACATAAGAAAATTTATCAATGGCTGTGGCTAAAACCGCCCCTCCATGTTCTAAAAAATACTCTGGATAGTCTGTTCCTCCTCCAAAAAAACTAATTCTAACTGGCGCGCGTGAAATTAACATGGTTCTAATAAATTCGTAAAGTTTTCTTGAATAAATGCGGCTGCTTGGGGTAAGGTTTCTGGTGTGCCAATATCTAAAAATGGGGCTTCAATAGGATGGACTTTTATCTTAATTTTTTTCTTAAGTAAGGTGGGAAAAACATCATATTCAAAACTCAAAGGAAACTGAGAAGGAAACTGTTTTAAAGTTTCGTGGCGAAATAAATAAACCCCTCCATTAATAACCCCTTGACCAACTTTTTTTTCAGCAAAATTTAATAGGGTATTGGACTGATCAAAAACCAGGGAACCATAACGAGAGGCATCATTAACGGATACCCCTAAAATGACACATCCGACTTCTTTATCCTCTAAATAGTTTTCTAATTCCTGAAAATTAGCTACAATTAAAGAATCACCATTCATAACTAACCATGCTTTAGGGGATAAACTAACTTGTTGAACGGCATTAATAAACCCTCCGGCTGTGCCTAATGGTTCATTTTCACGGCAACAATAAATGTCTACTCCCTTGACCTGATCAGTGTTAAAATGTTCCTCAATCACTTCTCCTAAATGGCCAGTTGATAAAATTTGTTGCTTAATTCCTTGTTGTTTCAGATAGCGAATAATCCATTCTAAAAAGGGTTTATTGACAACGGAAGCCATGGGTTTAGGAATGTTGGGAAGTAGGTGTTTAACTCTCGTTCCATATCCCCCTGCTAAAATTACTGCTGCAATGTCATTCATAAATATATTCTAGTACAATATCAATGGTTTCAATTGATTATGATGGATAATCTGATAAAAGTGATTTGATAATACCATTATTAAGCCCTAATTACTCCTTTTTTTTACAACAATTATTGATTATTATTGATGAGGATTTTTTCTCATGGTAACTGACTTATGTGATGCTTTAAAAGAGTGGGATATTGCTGTTAAAAGCCTAGAAAAAGGTAACAGTATTTTACTATTACGTAAAGGCGGCATTAAAGAAGTTTCTGGACAGTTTGAAGTTAAGCATAATCCTATCTTATTATACCCTACTTACGAACATCAAAAACCTCATTTATTAAAATCAGATTATGGTAGTTTGGTTGAGACTGTTTCATCGGGGTGGCATCCTGAAACCATTACGATTAATAGTTGGGCTAATATTACTACTGTTTTTCAAGTGAAAGAATTTTCTAAGATTAAACAACTGTATCCTTATCATATTTGGACAGAAAACTTTGTTGAAGAACGATTTAATTGGAAAGCTAAGCAACCTATTTTTGTTTTATTGTTGCGTGTTTTTCTCTTACCTCAACCTGTGATGATTCCTTATCACTCAAGTTATGGAGGGTGTCGTTCTTGGATTCAACTAAATCAGGGAATTTCTTTGCTAAAAAGTTATCCAGTTATCCCTGAAAATAACTATTATCAAAGGGTAGAAGAAATTAGAAAAATTATTATGTCCTCTTGAGTGCTTTTTTGGTACAATCAATAAATAAGTTATTTAATGATTAGATTATGTATCTATTAATTCCGGCGGCAGGAATGGGAAAACGAATGGGAAGCGATCGCAATAAACTCCTGCTCACTCTTTTAGGTAAACCCCTACTCAGTTGGACGCTGTTAGCAGCAGAAGCATCTCAAAAAATTGAATGGATTGGTATTATCGGACAACCCTACGATTTTCCTGACTTTAAAACAATTTTAAACGCCATTTCTATCAGCACACCTGTGGAATTTATCCAGGGAGGGGAAACCCGTCAAGCCTCTGTTTATAATGGTTTACAAGCATTACCCGAAGCAGCCGAAAATGTTTTAATTCATGATGGCGCAAGATGTTTAGTAACCTCCGAGTTATTTGATCGATGTGCCGAACAACTGTTAACTTGTCAAGGATTAATTGCAGGCATTCCTGTTAAAGATACCATTAAAATTGTTGATAGTAACCGATTTATTCAAGATACCCCAAATCGTTCTAATTTATGGGCTGCCCAAACCCCTCAAGGATTTAAAGTCAACTTATTAAAAGACTGTCATGAAAAAGGCTATCAACTGGGTTGGCAAGTCACCGATGATGCTGCTTTATTTGAAAAATGTCAATTACCAGTCAAAATTGTTGAAGGAGAAGAAACCAATTTAAAAGTAACCACTCCTGTGGATTTAGCCATAGCAGAATTCATTTTAAAACAGCGATTTATCAAGTAAATTTCTAACATATTTTTAAAAAAATGTCAACAATAAAGCCGTTATAGTTATTAATAATCAAAAAAAATAATGAGCCAAAATACAGATTTTTTACCTCAAGTTTCTGTCATTATTCCCATTTATAATGGGCAAGAAGATTTACCGAATTTAATCAACTGCTTGCAATGTCAAACCTATCCCAAAGACAAAGTAGAATATTTATTAGTCAATAATAATAGTAAGGATAAGACCTCAGATTTACTAGAGCAAGCTATCATTGAATCCCAAAAAATAGGACTAAATTTAAAAGCCTTAAACGAGAACAATATTCAAAGTTCTTATGCTGCCCGTAATCAAGGAATTCGTCAAGCAACCGGGGAAATTTTAGCCTTTACCGATGCCGACTGTCGCCCTTTAAACCATTGGGTTGAAGAATTAGTCAAGCCATTTATTGATGAAAAAATCGGCATTGTCGTCGGAGAAATAGAAGCTTTACCGGGGAATAGTTTTTTAGAAAAATATGCAGAACGCAATAATGTTTTATCCCAAAAATTCTTATTAGAACATCCTTTTTTACCCTACGGACAAACAGCAAACTTAGGAATTAGACGAATTATTTTTACCAAAACTGGTTTATTTCGTCCCTATTTAACCACAGGAGGAGATGCGGATATTTGCTGGAGAATTCAACAACAAACCGACTATCAATTAACCTTTGCTGCCAGTGCGATTATTCGTCATCGTCATCGTTCTAACTTTAAAGAATTAAGAAGTCAATGGCAACGTTATGGTCGTTCTAATCTCTATTTACACGAATTGTATGGGGTGGATTTAATGCGAGAATTTACCGTAAAAGAAGGCATTTATCGGGTTGGACGTTGGCTATTAAAAGAAATACCAAGAGATACAATTAAACTAATCAAAGGGCAAGGCCAACCCATGGATTTAATCAAAATGCCTATTGATCTCTTTAACTTTTATGCTAGAAGCCAAGGACAAAAAACAGCAACCTTAACCGAAAAAGCTAAACAAATTGATTGGTTATCATGAATTTAGAATAATATTTCACGGGCGACCAGACAATCTTGTTTAATTTGATTTTTGAGAGCATCAAGAGAGGGAAATTTTTGTTCAGAGCGTAAGAATTTTTCAAGTTCAACTGTTACAAACGTTCCGTATAAATTTCCTGACCAATCTAACAAATGAACTTCGACCGTAGGCACTTGGCCATTAACCGTAGGACGACTGCCAATGTTAATCACTCCTTTTACCCTTTCCCCTGTATTCAAAATAACCCGAACACAATAAACCCCACGACGGGGTAATAATTTATCAAAAGGAACTTGTAGATTAGCTGTCGGAAAACCAATGGTTCTACCCACCTGTTGTCCTTTAACAACAATACCTTCTAACGAATAGGCATAACCTAACATTTCTTTAGCTTGTCTCACATTTCCAGTGGCTAAACATTGACGAATTCTCGAACTACTAATGCGTAAAGGGTTATCTGAATTGAGACAAGTTTGTAACTTAGTAATATGAACAAAGACCCCGAATTTTTTAGCCAAGTCTTGCAAGATTTGAGCATTTCCTGCTCTCCCTTTTCCAAAACGGAAATCTTGGCCGACGCTGATATATTTAGCATTCAGTTGTTTAACTAAAATATCTTCTACAAAGGCTTGAGGACTTAAAGACGCTAAACTGCGATCAAACGGTAAACGGACTAATTGTTTAACGTCGATAGACTCTAAGCGTTTGACTTTTTCCCTCAGAGGAGTCAATAACAGTCGTGTTTGCCCGCTAAAAAATTCTTGAGGGTGAGGGGTAAAAGTAACAATGGTGGGGGTGTATTGTTTTTGAAGTTTGAGGATAGGGTTAAGCACTTGTCGATGTCCGAGATGGATACCGTCAAAGTTGCCAAGAGCAATGGCCGTTGGGGTGATGACATTATTAGTTGATGAGGTTACCCACACATTCAATTCCTTATCCTGAAAATTTTACTCATTGATTTTAGCTTAACTCATCAACTCCTTTGGCATATGCCAATACTCAGTAGATCGAAAACTTACTTGTTTGGGCTGCAAGGGAGACGAGCGACCCCGGTCGGGTTCCCCGACAAGCGTGAACGCGCGAGGAGTGGGGAGAAGGGGAGATTATTTTAAAGTATTTTAGAGTAAATAAAAGTTCAAAAGGTTATAAATCTCTAAGAATCTCAATCATATTCCCTAATTTTTTATTTTTATTCTATTTTCTTTCTCCTCCGCTTCGGTCTCCCTGCTCCCCCGCAATCCTAACTAGGATCTTTGTGATCTACTTATACTACTCCGATAAGAATCAATGGTTTTCTCCTGAGAAAGCAGGGGAGTAGGGAGTGGGGAGCAGGGAGAAATATGAAATAATAAGAAAGTATTAGGCGATCGCCAATTAAAAAACGTGGGATATTATCGTTTTATCATCGGAGCAACCTTAAGCGTCGGGTCTTGTCTATTGCCCAAAGCAATTATTTCGAGTGTCTCTCAACCGCCCCCTCCTCTTTCTCCTCCCCTCACCGTAACAGCGGCCGTACCTCGTTATTTTCCCCCCACCTATTCCGTGGATAGTCAGGGAAACCCCGAAGGATTTGCCATCGATGTGATCGAAGCCGTGGCAAAACGGGCGAATTTAGAGATTAAATATGAAATTAAAGAGAATTGGAGTGATGCAGTCAA
>NZ_PRLH01000144.1 GCF_003013815.1 Cyanothece sp. BG0011
CATAAAGCAGAAACAGAAAAACAATTTCAAGCTAGAAAAAGAAGATTAATCAAAACTCACGAAACTCAGTTAAGAAACTGTAAGCAGAAAAAAAGAGAGTTAGAAGATGAATATCAAATCAGACGAGAAGAATTAATCAATAAACAAAAAAGAGAACTCGAAGATTTAAAGTCAAAACCAGCAGAAAAAGACGAAGAATTTAAAAGAAGATTGGAAGAATTTAAACAAAAAAAAGAACAATGGCAAGCAGAATTAAGAACCGCTATTGTTGATTCTGGTATTAAAAACTTAACTCTTTGGCTATGGCATTTTAAAGACTATAATCTACAAGATCGTCTCAAAGCTATTCAATATTGTTTAGGTATTTCAAATACAGAAGATGGTAGTTATTCTTTTGATGAAGGATTAACAATTAATATTAAAACTCAAGAAATGGGCAGAATTGCAGAGAGATTAAATTTATCTGTTGACGAAAGACCAGATAATCAGACAATAATTGAAGCTACCGAACAAAGAATTACTGAAATTAGAGAAATAGTTCAATCTAATAGAGATAATATTGCCGAACATACAGCAGTCTGGGTCGAACTATATGGTCAGGAAATTTATAAATTTACTAATAGAAAATATACTCCTTGGTGCGATCCAAAAAATGCTATTAAATTGGGGTTTGCCAAGCTAGGTTTTGTCAGCAAGTTTATAACTCCACAAAGAAAAAGCTACAAACACAAAGCAATTACTAGCTTAATAGAATTCTTGCGACAGTTAGGGGTTAGAATTGCACCTTCTAATATTCAATTAAGTAACGTAGATTCTAATACTTCGATTAATGAAGTAGCATTATGGCTAGTAAATAAAACAGGTGGAACTACAATTAATAATCAATCTTTAATTTTACCTG
Organism: Cyanothece sp. BG0011; assembly: GCF_003013815.1. GTDB lineage: Bacteria > Cyanobacteriota > Cyanobacteriia > Cyanobacteriales > Microcystaceae > Crocosphaera. The sequence continues at coordinate 902 of NZ_PRLH01000144.1, forward strand.
TAATGGTGAGAATGGGTTCAGATTCTCAACAAATAGAAGCAATTTTTCCTGGTAATGATGTATGGATACCTTATCGGGAAGTATTAACTAAAATCAATGATGCTGAAAGCTGGAAAAACGACGATAAAGGCAAAAATAAAGTTAGAACTTTTATACAACAAACACTTAAAACCAAAGAACTAAGAAATAAACCCACAATACTTTATTGTAAAGCAGAAAATATCCGTTCAGCTTGGTCTTGGTTACAAGATACACAAATATCTAACAAAGGGCTATCCTTTTCAGATAAAAAAGATAAAAAGCAAATATTTGAAGAATTTCTAGGTTTAAGAGTAATTCGATTACGAAATAGCGAAACCCCCGAATGGTTTGCTGTAGATGGCGAAAAAATATCGGGATTCGTGACGGGTTTATTTAAAAAAGAAAATAGCGATCGCGTATTCTATAGCTTGGGAAACAAAAGCGCACAAATGACTGGGCAAAACTCGGATTCAAAAATTAAAAATCCCGAAAAAAGTTGGGGACATCCATCACTTTTAGAAATAACGATCGCCTATCATCAACCAAAAGATAACTTGACAGAATTAGCGGCGATCGCACACGAATCAAGAAAAGGTATTTTACAATATGCAGATTGTTTGGAAGTCCCGAGAGTTTTACACTATGCCAAGCAAATAAATGAATATGTCTTGATGGCCAATGAAACGGAAAACGAAGATGAAGAAAACTGAAAGCGATCGCACTAAACTAAACTTGCTATTAAAATAATTTCTGAAATCAGATTAAATCGATGAAAGTCAGATTATTTACTGTTATCGTCTCCTAATTACCTTCTAAATACAATTGTGTCTTATCTAAATTGAATTGATTATAACATCCCCCAAAAGCATGAAAAAAAATCATCTGTTATGGGGAGGTGACATAGAAAAATAAATTGTTTGAATAGAAATAACTTTAATTGAGATATATTTGAGGAGTGCTACTTATGTTATACAAACCCCTAAAAATAATGGTTATTACTGCTACTATTTTCGTGTGGATCAGACTCCTAGCAGGAACCGTAGAAGTCTTTAATAATCCTGATCAAAGCTTATTAGATAATCAGAGGATCGCTTCAGAATCTAAGTCGTATATTCAGCGTTAATCTTGACATAATCATAACTTAAATCACAACCCCAAGCGATACCTTTTCCTGAACCATTGCCGACGCAAACGGAGATTAAAACGGTATCTTCTTGTAAATAGGTTCCTTGTGCAGCTTTTTTCATGTAATCACTGGCTGCATCACGATCATAGGGCAAGGGTTGTCCATTTTCCATCATCACATACTCACCCAAGATAATGCGTAAATCTTCTTGATGAAACATCACCCCAGCGCGGCCGGCGGCGGCTGCAATACGGCCCCAGTTAGGATCACGACCAAAAATAGCCGATTTAACCAAGGATGACCCCACAATGGTTTTAGCAATGTGTCGGGCTGCCTCATCATCTGGCGCACCGGATACTTGTACCTCCACTAAACAAGTCGCTCCTTCTCCATCTCTGGCGATCGCTTTTGCTAAATGTTGACACACAGTGGTTAACATTGTCTGCAAGGTTTGAGCATTTTTACTATTCATATCCGTAATGGCCGGAGTCCGAGATTGACCATTAGCCAGAGCAATTAAACTATCATTGGTACTGGTATCCCCATCGACAGTAATCTGATTAAAGCTTTCATTAGCTGCTTTGCTTAACATTTCTTGCCATAACCCTGTTGAAACCGCAGCATCACAGGTGACAAAGGATAGCATGGTGGCCATATTGGGGTGAATCATCCCGGACCCCTTAGCGATACCTCCAACCCTCACGGGACGGTTATCGATCATGGTTTCTAGAGCAATTTCTTTGGTCACTAAATCAGTGGTAATAATGGCGTTGGCTGCGGCTTCGTTGCCATCAGCCGACAAATTTGCCACTAATTGAGGGATTCCAGACCGTAACGCCTCCATCTTGATCCGTTGTCCGATCACCCCCGTAGAAGCCAAAAGAACTGCCTCTGGAGCGATGTTTAAGGCTTGGGCAACTAATTGAGAGGATTCTACTGCATCTTGCCACCCTTGTTTGCCGGTTCCTGCATTCGCTTGACCGGCGTTACAGAGAATAGCTTTTGCGCTGGCTTTTTGTTGTAGTTTTTGGCGACAATAATCAACACAAGCAGCCCTTACCTGAGACGTAGTAAACACCCCTGCTGCGATCGCTTCTGCATCCGAGATAATTAGGGCTAAATCGGGTTTTCCTGACGGTTTTAGCCCGGCGGCTATTCCTGAGGCTTTAAACCCTTTGGGGGCGGTTATTCCTCCTGCAATTTTGCTGTAGTTTTCCATAGTTAATCCAAGTCCTCTGGTGGTATTTATTACTTACGGTTACTGTGCGATCGCTGTTTTGTCTGTGGAGATCACAACTCGATCTATCTTAAAGCTTTGTTTAAAGGTTCTCTAATTCTCTCTTTTTTTCTTTATCTCAAGGACATAAAAATAAGGTGAGCAGTGATTAATTCATGGTTGATCGAACCTAAATATCACAACTGCTCACCTTATCGATTGTTTACGATGATTGATCAACAGGGACTTAATGGCTTTTTGGCGGTTTTCTTTTTCTGTCAGGATTATGATGAACTTGAGGAAAACCAAGGGGTTTAACCTGTTGATGTTGACGAATCGCTTCGAGTTCATTTAACTCTGTGTAATCAACCCAGTGGATACAATCTACTGGACAAGTATCCATCGCTTCTTGAATGGTATCTTCTTCATCTCCGTCTTGATTGTAAACCCGCGATCGCCCATAATCTGACTCAATATAAAAGGTATTTGGTGCGACATGGGCGCAGTGCTTACAGCCAATACAAGTAATCTCGTCGACGTAAACTCCTTTTTGTCGTAGTTCGCCCCCTAATTCTGGCTCATTACCAGTTCTGTCGGGGGCATCTCGAAAAATACCCCCTAGTTCTGGTTCTAATCCAGAGCGATCGGGGGTTGGGGAAAAATCAGTCATTACGCACTCCAGCGTTGGACAACAAGGCGAATTGAACCATCTTCATTCTTTTGTTGTTGGGCTACTTGGAACCCTTGTTTATTGGACTCATCAAGGATAGTATGCAGGGCATATCCTTGGGTCACTTTTTGCAAAAATCCTTCAACGGATAGGGGCTGTTGCCAATATTGCAAATCGGCGATTAATTCGTATTCGCTACCATTCCAGCTAAAACCAATGTCATAGTTATTTTCTTGTTCAACTACGATTTCAGCCGTACGGGTTTGACCTTTGTACCCTCTGACGGTATGGGGTCCTTCTTTCCAGTCGATACCCATGTCATTTAATGATGCTTTGAGGGAGGTGAGGTTACGAATTTGGGTTTTGATGTTACTAAAGTGTGACATATTTCTTTGGAATTTTAAACGTTACAAAGGGGGACAAAATCAAGGGAATTTCACCCTTACCAATCGCTAAAAGAAGCTTGATTCTTGGCTTCTGTGGATTGAGTAACCGGTTGAGCGTAGTATTGAGAAGTCTTTTCATTAGAAACGACTCTCCCTAATTGCGCTTCGATCGCTGCTGTTACCTCTTGACAAGAGGAACCTATTATGCCTGTCACTGTTTCTTTGACACGGCCATCAGGGTAAATAATAAATTCTAGGGTTTCCATGTTCATGGTTGATTCTAGAATAGGGGTCTCTAGGGTGGATAAGGACTGTTTTGCTCCAAAAAAGGATTAATTTTGCCCACTTTTCTCAAGATATTAATCTTGATGAACCGTAGCATGATTAATCAAATTTTAGCAAAAGTTAACATTTAATTAGTGGTCTACTTATGTTACTGTAAGTTTCCCTTAACCTTCAAAAAAAAGTCAAGGGAGACTTTTTCGCCTTAGTACGAAGTTAACAAAAATATACAAAATGGACAAATTATTCAAGACTGCGGGGGTCGAGGGCATCCCGTAAACCGTCTCCGAGTAAGTTAAAGCAGAGAACCGTCAAGATAATCATCAGGGCTGGTGGCCAAATTAACCAAGGCTGCAGCACTAAAATAGAAGCATTGGTCGATACAGACAGTAAATTTCCCCAACTTGGGTCAGGTTGTTGAATTCCTAAGCCGATCAGACTTAAGATTGATTCGGAGACAATAAAGCCAGGAATGGCTAAGGTTGCCGAGATAATAATATAGGTTGCTGTTTGGGGAAGCACATGACGAACAATAATACGCCAAGGGGTTGCCCCCATGGCCTTGGCGGCCTGTACAAACTCTTGTTCTTTGAGAGAGAGAACTTGACCCCGGATAACCCTAGCGAGTCCTGACCAACTGATAAAAGAAGTAATTAAAACAATCAATAAAAATCGTTGTGCGCTGGTGAGACTAGGAGGAAGAACAGCCGCCAAAGCCACTAATAAATAAATGCCAGGAATGGTCATTAAGACTTCTACCAAGCGCATTAAAAAAGCATCGATCCAGCCTCCAAAATAACCAGAAATGCCCCCAACTATCATACCCAAGGGAAAAGAAACAACAATACCCACAACACCGATAAATAAGCTAATTCTTCCGCCAAATAGTAAACGACTGAACTGATCTCGTCCTTGTTCATCTGTTCCCAAAAGATTCAAATGAGCCGGGCCAACGGTTCCAAACAGATGACGGTCCATGGGAATACCCGGAAAAAGTTCCACTTCTTCAAAAGTAGGGGGTAAAGGGAGACGAATTTGTAATAATCGATAGTTGTATCCTTTAGCAAATAAGGTAATGGGTGAGGGTTGCTCAAAATTGACGTTTAAACTCCGTTTTCCCGTCTCAAGATCCGTCGGACTTTGGGTTGTCGGATAAACATGGGGTCCAATAAACTGGCCGTCTTGAGTGGTCAAATAAATGTTGGTGGGAGGAAGGAGTGAACCGTCAGCTTGGGATGAGTAAGGATCATAAGGCGCAACAAAATCTGCAGCAATCACGGCTATATAGAAAATTATCAGTAAGACTGCCCCAAAACGGGCCAGAGGATTATCTTTAAGTTTTTGCCACCAGTTCATAATTAAAGCTTAATAATTTACCGACAATTATAAACCGAGACTCACATCTTGCACGTTTGTATTTAACACTTCACTTCAAACTCCGAACGCACATTATGTTATTATTTTCTACAATTTCTAATCAATTAAAGCAACTTTGATGAAAATCTCTTTTAAAAATACTGCAACTCAACCTTTTAATTTTGTTCCCTATTTATTTTTACTGCCGGCTTTATTATTACTGATTATTACTGTTTTTATTCCTGCCATTCAAGCCTTTTCTTTAAGCTTTACCCAATACAATTATGATATTACTCAACCGCCGCAATGGGTGGGGTTAGAAAATTTTCAAAGATTACTGCAAGATTCAGTATTTTGGTTGACCTTAACGAACACAATTTTATACTTAATTGGGGTGGTTCCTTTATTGGTTATTTTGCCTTTATTCCTCGCTATTTTAGTTAACAATAAACTGAAAGGGATTAGTTGGTTTCGTTTAGCTTTTTATGTTCCTGTGGTTATTTCTATGGTTGTTGCCGGTATTGCCTGGAAAGCTTTGTATAGTTCTAATGGTTTATTTAACCAAATATTACAACAATTAGGATTCAGTGAGGGTATTCCTTGGTTAACCAGTCCTGAGTTAGCATTATGGAGTGTGATGTTAGTGACTATTTGGAAAGGATTGGGTTATTATATGGTCATTTATTTAGCAGGATTACAAGCTATTCCAGCAGAATTATATGAAGCAGCGGCTATTGACGGATCGGATGGTTGGCGTAAACATTGGGATATAACCATTCCCTTAATGCGTCCTTATTTACTATTAGTAGCTGTTATTTCTTCTATTGCTGCCACTAAAGTGTTTGAAGAAGTTTATATTATGACGCAAGGCGGCCCTTTAAATCGCTCGAAAACTATTGTTTATTATGTTTATGAAAGAGCATTTGAAGATTTAGATATTAATTATGCTTGTACCATTGGCTTGATTCTATTTTTGATTATTTTGGTACTCTCATTTATCAACCTAAAAATTTCTAAAAATCCGACACTTTAGGGTTACTTTTTTCTAAGTAGCTATTATTAAAACTATGAAAAAAATAATTAAAAACTTACCAAAAGCAGAATTACATATACATATAGAAGGTTCCTTAGAGCCTGAATTAATGGTAAAAATAGCCAAACGTAATCATAAAAAATTGCCCTTTAATTCTGTAGAAGAAGCCAAACAAGCTTATCAATTTAACGATCTTCAATCTTTTTTAGATATTTATTATCAAGGGACAAATGTTTTATGTACCGAAGAAGATTTTTATGACTTAACTTGGAACTATTTACAGAAAGCAAAAGAACAAAATATTTGTCATACAGAAATTTTTTTTGATCCCCAAACTCACACCCATAGAGGTGTACCATTTGCCGCCATTATTACAGGAATTAGTGAAGCATTAAAAGCGGGAAAAGAACAATTAGGAATATCGAGTTACTTAATCCTTTGTTTTCTTAGAGATTTAAGCCTAGAATCAGCCTTTGCAACCTTAGAAAATGCAATTAAATATGGGGACAAAATCAAAGCCATTGGGTTAGATTCAGCCGAAAAGAATAATCCACCTTCTAAATTTAAATCGGTGTTTGAGAAAGGAAGAGCCGCAGGATTTTTAACCGTTGCTCATGCAGGAGAAGAAGGATCTTCGGACTATATTTGGCAAGCAATTAACCTATTAAAAGTCTCTAGAATCGATCATGGAGTACGTTGTATTGATGATCCGAAATTAGTTGAATATTTAGCTAAAATGCAAATTCCTTTAACGGTTTGTCCTTTATCTAATGTTAAATTAAAAGTGTTTAATTCTTTAGAGGAACATAACCTTAAAATTTTATTAGATCAGGGATTATGTATTACCATTAATTCCGATGACCCGGCTTATTTTGATGGCTATCTCAACGAAAATTTTATAGGGATTTCTCAGGCTCTTAATTTAACAGAAACTGATCTCAAAAAACTGATTAATAATTCTTTTAAAGCCTCCTTTCTTGACCCCAGAGACAAAGAAAAATTGTATCTTAACTAATTATTTTTTTGTGATAGGAGGAACCGGATCGTATCCTCCAGGATGAAACGGATGACAGCGTAAAATTCTTTTTAAACCTAACCAACTCCCCCGTAAAGCCCCAAATTTTTCAATCGCTTCTAAGGTATATTGGGAGCAAGTAGGACGAAAACGACAACTCGGAGGAAATAAAGGAGAAATCAAGGTACGATAACCTTTAATCAATAAAATAAGAATTTTTTTCATTAATCTTAGTAAAGAGAAAACTTAGCGTAAGAGAGCCTTTTAATTTATAATAGAAGATGGTGATCATTATCGAGTCGTTTTAACTAAAAACGTCGTGACGACTTTTTGAGAGGGTAAGATAATTCATGCCAACCATCGATATATCGGGAGTGCCTCATGCTTATGAGCTAACGACTCCCTCTGCCAAACCTTCGACCCCTGTGTTAATTTTTATTCATGGCTGGCTCTTAAGCCGTCAATATTGGCTACCCTTAATTAATGAATTATCCCCCGACTATCCTTGTTTGACTTACGATCTCAGAGGGTTTGGAGACTCTCAACCGTTAGATAATTATTTATTAGAAAAAAATAAGACTTCCTCTCCCTACACTTTAGAAGCATATGCTCAAGATTTGATTATTTTACTAGAAAAATTAAATATTCAACGAGGGTGGTTAATTGGCCATTCTTTGGGAGGTAGTATTGCCTTATGGGGGGCTGATCTGTGTCCCGAAAAAATACAAGGGGTTGTTTGTTTAAACGCCGGTGGAGGTATCTATTTAAAAGAAGAATTTGAGCGGTTTCGCCTCGCTGGACAACAATTAGTTAAATATCGCCCTCGGTGGTTATCTAATGTGCCGTTAATCGATATTCTCTTTTCTAGAATTATGGTGGCTAGTCCGATTGAGCGACAATGGGGGAAACAACGAGTGATCGATTTAATGAGGGCAGATTCAGAAGCAGCCTTAGGCTCCTTATTAGATTCTACGACAGAAAGTGAAGTTCATTTATTACCCCAAATTGTGTCCCGTCTAGTTCAACCCGTTTATTTCTTTTCAGGGGACAAAGACACGGTAATGGAACCCCAATATGTTCGTTATTTAGCTAGTTTTCATGAACTCTTCAAATATCAAGGTCAGAATGTCATTGATGTTCCTAATTGTGGTCATTTATCTATGGTAGAACAACCTGAATTATTAGGGGAAAAAATGCTGAATATTTTAATGACGCATGAAGTTTAACAGTGATTAATTAATTATTAGTTAATAACATCTTTCTAGAATCTATAAAAACTAAACAAGAAACTAGAAAAAATCTATTTTAAAATCGTTACAGTCAAAAACAAATACTATTGCCACCCCCTCTAACTCTCCCTTTTGTGAGGGGGAGAACCCTTGCCTATTGCCTATTGCCCTGCCCCCAACCCCCCACACCCCCCACACCCCCCTTTAAAAGGGGGGCAGGGGGGGTTAGGTTTATCGAAGGTGCAAAATATGGGAATTAATAAATATCATTAGGGGTTTGATTTAATAAAGGTTGACTAACGGGCATGACTAACACTTTATCCACTCGATTTCCGTCCATGTCCATTACTTCAAATTTTAAGCCTTTCCAATTAAAACTATCGGCTGCTTTAGGAATTTTGCCTAGATAAGTAATGACAAAACCCCCTAATGTATGGAAATTACCCTGTTTTTCGCCAGGAATCATATTCAGTCGGAAGACCTTCTTAAACTCATCAACGCCTACGGTTCCATCCATTAACCAAGACCCATCTTCTCGCCGTATAATTGAAGGGATAACGGTTTGATCGATGCGAGGAATATCACCGACAATGGCTTTTAACATATCATTAATAGTCACTAATCCTTGAACAATTCCATATTCATCTACCACTAAAGCAATATGATTTCCCGTTTGTTGAAATAATTGTAAGACTTTTAATCCTAGGGTACTATCAGGAACGAATAAAGGTTGTCCCAAGGATGCCGTTAAATCAAACTGTTGACAAGATAAACAACCAGATAATAAAGTAGTGACCTGAACAATCCCTAAAACTTCTTCTAAACTGCCTTGACACACAGGAAAACGAGTATGGGTACTATGGACGATTTTATTACGATTCATCTCAGCCGAATCTTCTAGATTTAACCACACAATTTCAGGCCGAGTGGTCATTAAACTGCTTACTCTGCGATCGCCTAATTGTAAAACCCTCTCCACCATATCCTGTTCCACTTCTTCAAACATTCCTGCTTCTTTTCCCTGTTTCAACATGACTTTAATTTCTTCTTGAGTCACCGGCGGTTCAGTAATCGTCGTGGTAACCCCCAACAAAGATAAAATAAAATCTGTCGAAGCCCCTAATAAATTGACAATAGGGGAAACTAAACGAGAGACATATAACAAAGGAACGGCCATCAATGTGGCAATTCCTTCGGGATCACTCAAGGCTAAACGTTTAGGAACTAATTCCCCAATCACTAACGACAAATAGGTTAAACAAAGGACAACAATGGTAATGGCGATGGTTTCGCTATGAACCATTAAACCAGGAACACGCTGTAACACCACCGTTAGATGGGCTGAGAGGTTAGCTCCTCCATACACTCCGGCCAAAATGCCAATCAGGGTAATACCGATTTGTACCGTTGATAAAACCTGGTTGGGGTCATTGGCTAATTCTAAAGCAATTTTTGCTCTGCGATCGCCTCGAAGACTCATTTGCTCTAAGCGAATTTTGCTAGAGGAGACTAGCGCTATCTCCGATAGGGCAAAGATAGCATTACATAAGACCAATAGAAGGATAACGAGAAGTTCGCTTGCGATCGAAACCATAGAAACTTGGTCTCAGCTTGAGTTCAAGATAGCTGATCACTTCTAGTATCAACCATTAATCCCCTGAAAAACAGGGTGATCCTTAGTTAAATTTTTATGAAGTCCTGACATTTTTTTGATAAAAATGTAACAATAGATACAGAAAGTATTTTAAAAGTTCTCAATCTTCCCGTCAAATTCGGGAAAGATGGGGGAACAGTAATCGGAGGAAAATAAATTATGAAACTGTCATTTCGCGGAATCAGCTATAATCATGACCCGATGACCATAGAAACCAGCAATACAGAGGTCGAAGGAACTTATCGGGGTGTTCATTGGAAAAATCACCCTTATGCAAAATCTCGTCATAGTCATGGCAACAAGCAGATGACCTATCGTGGTATCCATTATGTAGAAAATTAATGTTTTTACTTTGAGTGTTTTGATGTTGGTTTAACTTAACTTTTTTAGGAACAGTGGATATGAAATTTTCAGAACGTCGTTTTAGAGGGGATGAGCAGCCCAATGCTTTAGATAGGGGTAATGAAACCGTCATCCAAAGACATTGTAGGCAAAGATGGAAATACGAATATCCTCGACATATGAGACCTCGCCCTTGTACTGTATCGACACAAAATCCCCTGACTCATTCTCCTGTTGAGTCTCAAGTGGTGATTGATCGAGCATTAGAGGGTCAAGTTTGTCCAATTTCCATCAAATCCCCTGAACCATTGCCTGTGAATGAAGTATCAAAAACTCATTTACAAAATGTTTGTCGAAACTTAGAACGACGACTGAAAAAAGCCCAACTAAACGGAGATCAATGGTTAATTAGTCTATTAGAGAAAGAATTTCAGGATATGGGTCAATTGTGTGTTTTTTCCTAGATTTTTGTTGTCAAGAAAATTTAAACCCCATCTAAATATCTTAGATGGGGAATTCTTTTAATATTTATATTTCATTTGTTGATTAATTTTTTTTAGCTTCTTGTCTAGCACTGCGCCATGCTTGAATGGTACGACCCAAATTTTGGGTAAATTCTTGCCATCCCCACCAACCTCCGGCTCGATGTTCATCCCAGGAAGCCGAAAAGATACCATAACTGAGTCCTAATACCCCTAAACCAAACAATCCTAAACTAACCGCACCAACGGCAGAATTGGGAATATCTAACCAGTCATGACTGACTATCCAATAAAAGACAAAAAATGAAGACATTCCTAGTCCTGTGGGAATACCCGAAAAAATAGCCATGCGTTTGATCATGCGTTTACTAACGCTGTCAGGAATTGCGCTAAGACTGGCATCATTAGAGCGTTTTTTCTGTTTTTTAGGGGTTGTAACTGAGGTTGTATTAGTTGCTGGAGCTTTTTTTTCTTTCTTCTTTTTTTTCTGACGGGGTTCAAAAGGGATAGAGTTCCGTGAGGAGTTGGCTGCCATAAGTCTTGAATTGAAATAAAAAATAAAAATGTGATCAATCACACACTTTCGTTGATTTTAACTTACTGTAGGGATTAATTGCTATTTTATCGGTGATCAGTGATTGTCAACTGATCACTGATCACTGATTACTGATTACTGTTAACTGATACTATCTAGACTGAGTGGCACAAAATCACCATAAATCGTTAATCCTAATAACATGGGTTGTCCTGCTTGAATAAGTTTTCCGGTTAATACACAACTTTCGTCCTTTCTAGCCACTGATTCAATGGTGGCCCGAATATCGACAGCCGAAAATTGCGGTCGATAATCTCCTGATTTTTGCTGTACATAGTTCCAGAGAATATCCCTGATTAATGCTTGATAACCTTGATGGCCAGAAAGCTCTTTAAGCTTGTCTTTGAGGGTTTTTTCTAAACGGATGCTGGTAACTTCCATTTCGGTGGTTGAAGTACGGGGAAGAGTTTTCATGATTTTTTTCCTCATTAAAAGGTAGACATTTCAGTAATATAAGTGTAGTATGAAAAAGTCTCTTTTAACACGGTTGAAAACCTTCATGTTACTTTTTTCTGGCCTCAATTTATTTCTCCGAGTCTTCAGTGGTTGCCAAGGGTGGCCAACTGTGATCATCGGAAAGAGGGGGTTAGAGATAAAAAGTAATTGTCCGACTAAGCAAGCAACAGTCTTTAATTTTCCGATATGGAGTCTATTTCATCGAGATTATCCCCTCTCAGGCGATAATGAATCTCCAGAGATTAGAACATCCCTAACCCTCAAAAGCGGGTGGTGGAGGCAAATCTTCCCTATCCTTAGATAAATACCTAACTCCTCAAGGTTTGTCTGACCCCCCGCTTTACTCCTCTAGTAGAAAGTGGGGGGTTTTGTTAGATCAACCAGAGTAAAAAAATGTGATATTTATCTATTATTGTTGTTCTCTTACGTATCGACTCACATCAATGATTTCTGTCATTTTTAAAGCCACAAAAGACGATGTTAAAACTAACTTATACCCATAATGGATTTTATATTGATTATCTTCAAGAGTCCTTAGAGACTTGGGTAACAACTCGTGTCATCTTAGCGTTACGGTCAGGAACCAGTCTTTGTGTTGAACCGAGTAGTGCTTCTTTTTTAATTTCTTTAGACTTACCTTATGTGAATCAACTATTAGAAGATGTGAACGAATTTACAGGAGAAATTGTCGAGGTTAACCGTTGTGATGAAGAAGCAATGGAAGTTGTTCTAGAAGGTACTTGGTTAGGTTCAGATATCGCTAGTGAAGAAGGGATATTTATCTGTCGTTTAAGCGATCGCTTAGAATCTCTTCTCTATCAAATCTGGCAAGAGTCACCAGTAAAAATTAATTAATGGTAGTGCGATCAACTAAATTAATGTAGTGTGATCGCGCTTTCTTGTAGCAACTGTCTTGATGATCAAGCGATCGCTAAAATAATGAATAATTAGCTGAATTTTAGCTATCTGCTCCAATCAATATGCAACTTTTTCTGACCATAAGCTCAGAATAAAGTAAAATTAGAGGTATTATAATTGAGGATAGGTCAATTTCGTTAACCGTAGCACAAGCCATTAAATCGGTTGAAATTTGTCAAAGTCTCTCGGATCTTCATCAAGATATTGTTTCGTTTTGATGATGTTAAAGAAGAGATTTATATCTTAGCTGGAAAAGATATTGAAGTAATTATTTATCTTAATGGAGATTGGGAGTTTTTACCAAATGAAACCTAATTTTGAGATAATGAGTAAGGCAGAATTAAGAGCCTATGTGTTAAAACATAAGGAAGATAAAGAAGCGTTACGAGTGTTAATGAGTCGTCGCGATCCTAATTTTATTAAATATAATTTTCCTAATACTGAAGAGGGAATAGAACATATAAAAGAAGTTATTAAACGTAAAATTGAAGGTCATTAGCGATCGCCGATCTCGTAGTTGAGGAACGAAACCCAACAAAATAATATAAGAAATTACTCCATCCCAACAGAAACATCAAAAACAGGGATTTCTGAACGTCCCCAGTCAACATCATAAACACCGCGCTGCACATAACGATGAAAACTGGAATATTCCCAATGTTTTGGACGTGAAACTAAGCCATGATGCACGGGGTTATAATGAATATAATCTACATGATTAATAAAATCTTGTTCATCTCGGATTAAATGCTCCCAAAATCGTCTTTGCCAGATAGCTCTCTCTTGTTTACTTTGTCTTGACGTGGAAACGTTGCCTTGATATTTGCGATCGCATCTACGGCTAAACCAACCTTTAATCAAACGCCACCGAGTCGAAAACTCAGCATCTCTTTCGGGTAATGTCCAAATACAATGAAATTGATCATACTCAAGATGTTATGCGTTGGGTTTCGTTCCTCAACCCAACCTACTGAACTATAGGCAAATTCTGAACTTTGAACTGCGAACTCTGAATTCTCAAATGGGGTGGAGTCGATAAACCAACCGACTCCGTTGCCGTTGTAGTCGATGAGGATGGTTCCTGCGTTGGGGCGACCGAAGGAGTCAAAGCCTGTGATGGTGGCTTCGGCTAATTGTCCGGTGGGTAGGTCAGTTATTTCCAGGTTTATAGTAGGTAGGGTGGGGAGGTTTAGGTAATTACTCCAGAGGGTTTGAGCGGTAGAATTAAGGGTGTTGAGTATTTGAGGATTAAAACTATGAAGATGACTGCTGATGAATTTTTGGCCCGGTATGCTGCTGGAGAGAGAGATTTCTTCGGAATTGAACTGATTGATGCTGACTTGAGTAGAGCTACTGGTTGGGAACAAAACAATCCCGTCGGACAAACTATTACTGGAACTGTTTTGGGAGAAGGAGATCTCAGTGGGACTAACTTTGCTGCCAACGATATGCGTGCCTGCAATTTCAGTCGTTCCAAAATGGTTCGATGTCAGTTTATTGCTGCTAACTTGACTAGATCCTGCTTTGTAGGTGCTGATTTGAGTGGTACTACTTTTGAAGGAGCCAAGTTGATCCGTGCCGACTTGAGAGAAGCTGATCTCCGTGGAGCCAATATGACTGGAGTTGATTTGACTGGAGCCGATATGACTGGAGCTAAAGATGATGGAGCTTGGTATGAGAGTGCTTTCTTCTGTGATACTATTCTCCCAGATGGAACTTTCTTGGAAGGGCCTCATCCCGTCGAAGATTAAGCTAGTGCGATCGCCGATCTCGTAGGTTGGGTAGAGGAACGAAACCCAACAATATCATGAACTATTCCATCCCAACAGAAACATCAAAAACAGGAATTTGTGAACTTCCCCAGTCAACATCATAAACACCGCGCTGCACATACCGATGAAAACTAGAATATTCCCAATCTTTTGGACATGAAACTAACCCATGATGCACGGGATTATAATGAATATAATCGGCATGATTAACAAAATCTTGTTCATCTCGGATTAAATGTTCCCAAAATCGTCTTTGCCAGACAGCCCTTTCTTCTTTACTTTGTCTTGACGTGAAAACGTTGCCTTGATATTTGCGATCGCATCGACGGCTAAACCAACCTTTAATTAACCGCCACCGAGTCGAAAACTCAGCATCTCCTTCGGGTAACGTCCAAATGCAATGAAGATAGTTAGGTAAAATAACAATGGCATCAATGACAAAAGGATGTTTTTCGATGACGCTACGAAATGAATCTCGCAATAACACTATATTTTCTGCTTCACAGAGAAATGAACGTCGATTATGGGTAACTAAGGTAAAAAAATAGCTACTTCCTGGTTGTTTGGCCCGACGATATTGCATAAATTAATCATACTTAAGATGTTATGGGTTGGGTTTCGTTCCTTTACTCAACCTACTGTCTGGTTGTTTTGCCCGACGATATTACATAAATTGATCATACTCACGATGTTATAAGTTGGGTTTCGTTCCTCAACCCAACTTACAGACTATGGAAAAAAGTCGATAACCCAGTTACCATGATCATAATGAGATTAAACGCTTTTTCTTCAATCGCAACACCAAGACGAAAATAACAATGACAACCACACCCATTTCCCCATCATCAAACCAAACCCAATACCCTGATGACATCGGACGCTTTGGCCAGTATGGGGGAAAATATGTGCCTGAAACATTAATGCCGGCTTTAAGCGAACTCGAAACCGCTTATCGTCGCTACAAGGATGATCCTGACTTTCAAGCAGAATTATCACAATTATTAAAGGATTATGTCGGTCGTCCCAGTCCCCTCTATTTTGCTGAACGCTTAACCGAACATTACGCCCGTCCCGATGGTACTGGCCCACAAATTTACTTGAAACGGGAAGATTTAAACCACACCGGCGCCCATAAAATTAATAATGCCCTGGGTCAAGTTTTATTAGCGAAACGCATGGGTAAACAGCGTATTATCGCAGAAACTGGAGCAGGGCAGCATGGAGTGGCAACGGCCACGGTTTGCGCTCGTTTTGGCTTAGAATGTGTCATTTATATGGGCATCCATGATATGGAACGGCAAAACCTCAATGTCTTCCGCATGAAACTATTAGGGGCGACGGTGCAACCCGTAGAAGCAGGAACCGGAACCCTCAAAGATGCTACCTCAGAAGCCATTAGAGACTGGGTAACGAATGTAGAAACCACTCATTATATTTTAGGTTCGGTAGCTGGTCCTCATCCTTATCCGATGATTGTACGAGACTTTCATCATATTATTGGCCAAGAAACCCGTCAGCAATGTCAAGAAAAATGGGACAGTTTACCCGATATTTTACTGGCTTGTGTTGGGGGTGGATCGAATGCAATGGGACTGTTTTATGAGTTTGTTAAGGATGCTGAAATTCGTATTATTGGAGTTGAAGCAGCCGGGGAAAGTATTGTTTCTGGTAAACACGCTGCAACCCTCACAAAAGGTCGTCCAGGGGTGTTACACGGGGCGATGAGTTATTTATTGCAAGATGAAGAAGGACAGGTCATAGAAGCTCATTCTATCAGTGCAGGGTTAGATTATCCTGGAGTTGGACCAGAACATAGTTATCTTAAAGATAGTGGTCGGGCTGAATATTATAGTGTTACGGATGCTGAAGCAGTGGCGGCCTTTCAACGGTTATCGGAGTTAGAAGGGATTATTCCGGCCCTAGAAACGTCCCATGCGATCGCTTATTTAGAAACCCTTTGTCCTCAACTTGAAGGCAGTCCCCGTATTATTATTAATTGTTCGGGCCGTGGGGATAAAGATGTGCAAACGGTGGCTAAATATTTAGAGAATAAAGAATGAAGAATGAAGAATTTAGAATGAAGAAAAAATTAAATTCTAAATTCTAAATTCTAAATTTGTCTCTTCCCCAAATTTAAACGAGAAGAAATATTAATAATGGTCTTCGTAGATAGTCGCAGAAAAAAACAATTAGAAACCTGTCTTCAAAAATTAGGGATATCTAACACCTCAGTGGTTAATTTAGAATTGCTGGATCTGGCCCTAACCCATCCGACAATATCTAGGGAAACGAATTATCAACAATTAGAGTTTGTGGGAGACTCAGTGGTTAGATTAGTATCGGCTGAGATATTATTAGAAACCTATCCCGATGAATTGGTAGGAGAATTTGCTGCTATTCGTTCCATTTTAGTGAGCGATCGCACGTTAGCGGAGTTTGCTGAACAATATGGCTTAGATCGTTATCTTCTCATGGCTGATAGCGTGGCACAAGATACAATGGGTCGAGTGTCTTGGTTAGCGGATGCCTTTGAAGCGGTATTAGGGGCATTATATCTGAGTACCAAAAACATGACGTTAGTGCGTCCTTGGTTAGATCCTTTATTATTAAAAAAAGCAGCCGAAATTCGTTCCGATCCAGCCCGTCAAAATTATAAAGATGCACTGCAAGAATGGACTCAGGCTCAATACAAAATATTACCAGACTATCGGGTTATTGAACAACATAAAGATCGCGGCCATGATGAACGATTTTTTGCCGAAGTTTCCCTTAAGGATCGTAAACTAGGATCAGGCTATGGTCGTTCTAAAAAAATGGCAGAACAAGCAGCGGCCAAAGATGCTTTTTACTCTGTTGTTCATCAAAAAATTGAAGGTTAAACATGACACAGTTAGACATTAAAACCGAAGACATTGTTATCAAGAATGGTGACTTAAATATTGATGGTTATTTAGCAATGCCTACAGAAGACGGAGAATTTCCGGCGGTGATCGTTGTTCAAGAAATTTTTGGGGTTAATGATCATATTAAAGATGTCACCAGACGCTTTGCTAAAGAGGGATATGTGGCTATTGCTCCTGCTATTTATCAACGGTTAGATCCTGGGTTTGAAACCGGTTACACTCCTGAAGCGATTGAGATCGGGCGAAAGTATAAAAACCAAACTAAAGCGTCTGAATTATTATCAGATATTCAAGCAACAATTGACTATCTTTATACATTACCCGAAGTGAAAAAAACAGGGGTAGGAACCATCGGTTTTTGTTTTGGGGGTCATGTGGTTTATTTAGTGTCAACCTTGCCAGAAATTAAAGCAACGGCTTCTTTTTATGGAGCAGGAATTGCTAACTGGAAACCAGGAGAAAAAGATAAAGCGACAGTTGATTGTACGCCAGATATTAAAGGGACTTTATATGCCTTTTTTGGTAAAGAAGATGGGAGTATTCCTCAAGAACAAGTTGACATGATTGAAAACGCTTTAAAAGATAATAATATTCCTCATAAAGTGTTTCGCTATGATGGTGCAGAACATGGTTTTTTCTGTGATCAACGAGGTAGTTATCATGCAGAAGCGGCTCAAGATGCTTGGGCAAAGGTCTTAGAATTATTCAAAAGCGAGTTATAAGTGTGTTTTTTCTGGGTAAATAGTCTTAATTTTAGAATTTTACTCATTTTTAACAAAAATTAAAGACTTCTACTGGGGACTCGATGGTATGATAAAACAGAAATATTGAGGTTATAAAAAGGTTATGACTTGCCTCGTGTTTTTTGTAAGTTTCAACCTTAATTCTTAACTTTAATATGATCGCCTTAACTTCAAAAGATCATACCTTCTTTCCTCAGTCATGAAAAAGAAATTATATTATTTACTGTGTGGATTTCTAGGAATAATGGTCATGTTCCTCGTTTTTATCCCGTCTCACACAGTCGCCCAAAATTCTCCGATGGAAATTAAAATCGCCACAGGAAATGAGTCAGGAGAATATTACTCAGTTGCCAAAGATTTAGAAAAATTTGCCCTCACTAAAAACCTCGATATTGATCTGATTCCTACCCGAGGAGCATTAGATAATATTGATAATGTATTTCGTCATGAAACCATCCCTTTAGGAGTGACACAAAGCGATCTTTTAGCCTTTCTTAATACCTTTGCTAACAAGGATGAAATTGCACGGTTGCAAGCGGAATCTATTCGAGCGGTTTTACCTTTGTATGATGAAGAAGTGCATCTCATTACCCGAAAAGACATTAATTCCGCCTCAGAATTGACAGGAAAACGGGTTTCCATCGGAGAGTCAGGCAGTGGAACCAGTACCACCGCTTCTACTTTAATGTATCATTTAGATATTCAACCGAAAGCTATACAAGCGTTAGATATTAAACGCAGTATTGATGCCCTTCGTAAACAAGAAATTGATGGCTTTTTCTATGTAGTTGGTGTTCCTGCGAAAGTGTTAGAAGAACAGATTTTACCAGAAGATAACTTTCATGTTTTACCGTTAGCGTTACCGACTCAACCCAATGACGAATTTTTATCGAAAATTTACGCAAATGCGGTTCTCCCTGCGAATACTTATGGTTGGCAAACAGAATCTGTTAATACCTTAAACGTTAAATCCTATTTATTTACCTTTGCTGATGAAGACTGTAACCATGTCACTCCTGTGGCTAAACTAATCACAGAAAATTTAGCTTGGTTACAAGAAAATGGTGATCCTGTTTGGAAAAAAGTCAACCCCAAAAATTTATCACAACTCAATTCTCAACGGGTGTCGAGTTGCCCGGTTATGTAATTTCTCTTTTAAGGATGAATCATCATGATCATTAATTGCCTAAACCGTCTTACTATTATTACTGGTATTAGTCTGGGACTTCTTTTACAGACTATTCCGGCAGAAGCGAGACAGACCATAAGCTGTGAATCTTTTAAGTATCGTTATCAATTTTGTCGCGCTAATACTCGCGGAGGAGTCAGACTTACCCGACAACTGAGTAACACCCGGTGTGTCGAAGGAGATACCTGGGGCTATGATCGAGACGGGATCTGGGTGGATAGAGGTTGCGCTGCGGAGTTTAGCGTGCGCGATCGCAACCCTGGTTATGATAACAGTAATAATAGTAGTGGCGGTAGCGATGCGGCTGCTATTGTGGGAGGGGCGTTAGTGGTTGGGGCGATCGCTGCCGCCATTGCTGGTGGATCTAATAATAATAGTAGTGATGGCCGAACCATTACTTGTAATTCGGATAATGGTCAATATACCACTTGTCCTGTCTCTTTGGGTAGGGATGATTGGATCGTTCTTGATCGCCAGTTAAGTCAAGCGGGTTGTTGGGAAGGGGATACCTGGGGCTATGATAGTCAAAAAATTTGGGTTGATAATGGCTGTCGAGGTGTCTTTGAAATTAGACGCTAATTAATAATTGTTGATTCTCAGAATGTAGAATGTGCAATTAAGAATGTTTAATCACACCAATTCTAAATTCTACATTCTAAATTTTCAATTTTTAACCTTCCCAGATGCCTAATTCTTTTAACCCATTGCGTAAATTTTCGGCTGCAACTTGATTATTTTGGGCTTCATAAAGGCTAACAGCTTTTTTAAAGGCTTCGGAACTTTCAGGAAGTTTCTTCAACTTAAATAAAACAACACCTAAGTTTTGATAAGCTGCTGCATAATTGGGACTTAAAGAGATTAATTTTTCATAAATAGCCACCGCGTCAGCTAACTTTCCCATAGCACTCAAAGTCATGGCAAAGTTATAGTATCCCGTGATAAAACTGGGGTCAATTTTGAGGGTAGTTTCGTAAGCTTGGGCTGCGTTCTTATAGTCTCCCATGCTTTGTAAAACCACACCAATATTATTATAAGCCCCTAACTTTAAAGGTGCCATAATGGGCTGATCAATGGCTTTTTGAAAGTGTTTAATTGCCTTTTCTTTCTCTTCTTGTTTACTGAGGAGGTTTCCTAAGTGATAATGGAGTTCATATAAAACATGAGTATCCGCTTTATTGGATTTTAAACCCTGTTTAAATAATTTAATGGCTTGTTTTTCTTTGCCAATTTGGGCGTATAAAGCCCCTAATTTACTACAAGTATAGGGATCATTCGGATTTTCTTTGATAAAGTTTTCCATCGCTTGTTGGGCGCGATTATACTTATCTAAAGAGGCGATCGCCCCTGGAGTGTAACCGTAATGAAACACGGTAATTGCAGGAAGATCGACAATTTTCCAATGACTTTCTTTTTTTAATAATTCACTCACACTATCGTCAATAATAGCGTGATAAGGTCGAGAAAAATTGACCTCTGGATGTTTCCGAAATAAACGAGAAACTAAAGAATAAGGAGACTGAGAAGAACCAATTTCATGACGAACTAAATTAACCACTAAATTTTCATCTTTTTCGATAGCTTCTTTAATTTGTGGTGCTACTTTTTTATTTAAAACTTCATCCGCATCGAGAACTAAAACCCAATCACCTGTAACATATTTTAATGCCTCATTTCTGGCCTCTGCAAAATCATCGCCCCACTCAAATTTCGGTACATTAGCCCCAAATTTTTCAGCAATTTCTACAGTTTGATCCGTTGATCCTGTGTCTAAGATCACCATTTCATCAACAACATCTTGGACACTTTCTAAACATTTAGAGAGGGTTGCTTGTTCATTTTTGACAATCATGCAGAGGCTTAATTTTGTCATGATGACTCCCAATATTGCTACTTCTTACGTTGAGGAAAGTGGTCGATTTTGGCGATACCATAAAAGATGAGTTCATTTTTACGGATACGCACTCGATCTACTTTCAACTGTGTTCCATCGAGGGCAAATTGATCTAAGTCTAGCAAGTTATTTACATGATCAATCAAAGATTTTCCTAAATTTTTCGCTTTGTCATCCCCTTTATAGGTGACGTTGACGAATTGAATTTTGCGCCGGTCTAACACTTCAATTTCTGAAGTCATATCTAAGTCAACGGTTTCCCCGGTTTTCCCTAGTTGAATTTGACTTCTGAGGGTCAATGATTTATCTTCATTGACTAGCATTTCTGTTTTTTTGAAGTTTAACGCCTGTCCTTCGTACTGTAAGCGTTGTAGCTTTTCTACGACAAAGGGAGTGTTGAAAGAAGTGGTTAAGTCTTCTTCGGTGAGAACAACTCTCATGGTTGCTTGAGTCGGTTGTCTTAGTTTGATCTGACCTTTAAAAATGGCACTAAAATCAATGGACACTGCTTGCACATAGAGTTCCATCCCGTCGATGCGGAGGCCATTATACATCAGCATTCCGTTACCGATGAAGTCAAAACCGTCCACACTGCCTTGTAATAACTTGGCAACGGGTTCGGCCCTCACCATCGCTTCTATTTTACCTGTTCGCTTGAATAAAGCCGCGATCGCGGTACTAACGGCCTTACTGACGATCTGATCGCCACCTTGATTGGGAAAAGGAAGGGTTCCAAACACAACTGCTGTCATTATCCATTACTGGGTTGTACGTTGTTTGATCTTAACATTACGAAATATTAAATGCTGTAACTTTTCTTTATGTTTTGTATTAGATATGATCAATCATAGATTTAAATCAATTACTACGATTCGTATATGCCTAGGATAAGGTTAAGAGTCGTTAATGTCATCGATTACCTTAAATCTATCCTAAATTTAACCTAGGGCAACAACAATGAACGTTAAGATGATACACGAAAAGCCAAATGATAGACATTAAAAAAGGACTATAATAAATGAAAAATTTAAGACTGACTCAATCAATTATCTTATTAACAGCCATGTTAGCCGGTGGTGTTATTGCTTCGGATGCTTATGCAGAAGCTGATACACAAGATGAAATTAGCTATGTTAAAAAGGCTGTGGAATATTTGTATGAAGAAGCTCCCAATCAATCATTTACAGTGCGAGAATTGTTAGATGATGGTTACGAAATGTGTAAAAAGATTGCTGATAATTCTAATAGAGATCCTTTAGAAAGTTTAGCAGAAGATGCTATTCGCTCAGGGTTAGGTTTAGGACGTGGTCAATCTGAAGAATCTCAAGAAGATGTTGAAATGATGAGACTGGCTGAGCGATATCTTTGTGATAGTTAATTCAATAATATTGATACACCCAATTGCAAACCCCTATCATCTAAGGGGTTTTGCTATTTCTAAAAAAATGATCTATTTTATAACCATCTATAATTTTTTTATGAATTTTCAGTCATAAAGTCGTGAAAAAAATTTTGATTTTGATCGTCTACTTATGTGGCTTACCAACTTTTGTTTTAAAAACCCTTGCTCAACCGTCTCAAACCTTCAGTCAAGTTGATGCTTCTCTGGCTCAAACTTCGTCTTGTTTAACATCTTTACCAGAAACAGAAAATGAAAGCTTTTTTATTCAATCTATTAATATAGAAGGAAATACCGTACTTCATACAGAAATTTCTCAGCTAACTCGTCCCTTTAATGAACAAACAGTAACCTTAGAAAGTTTATTATGTTTGCGATCGCAAATTACTGATCTTTATCTGGCTAATGGCTATATCAATTCTGGGGCTTTTTTACCTAATAATCAAGATTTAAGTCAAGAAATTGTTACGATTCAAGTCAGAGAAGGAACCTTAGAAGAAATACAAATTATTGGGTTACAACGTTTACAAGATAATTATATTCGTAGTCGTCTCCAATTTGCTACCGAAACCCCTTTAAATCAAAAGAGTATCGAGGAAGCCTTAGAATTATTAAAATTAGATCCTTTAATTCAACAAATTAACGCCGAATTAACCGCAGGAAAAGCACCGGGGCAAAGTATTTTAATGGTTGAAGTTCAAGAAGCTTCCGCTTTTCAAGCAACCATTGGCACAGATAATTATCGTCCTCCTAGCATCGGTTCGACTCAAGGAATTGTGGCTTTAAATCATAATAATTTATTAGGTTGGGGAGATAGTATTTATGCTGAATATGACCGCACCGAAGGACTTGATTTTTATAATTTTTCCTACACGGTTCCTGTTAATGCTGACGATGGAACCATTAGCTTTCGTTATTGGAATAGTGATAGTGGTATTATTTCTGAGGAATTTGATGAATTTGATATTAATAGTGAAAATGAAACCCTTTCTTTTACTTTTCGTCAACCCATTATTAAAAATCTTAATCATGAATTGAGTTTAGGAATTACATTTGATCGTCGTCGAGAACAAACTTTCTTATTAGATGAACCGTTTTCTTTATCGATTGCAGCAGAAAATGGTACAATCAAATTAACAGGAATTCGTTTTTTTAAAGAATATTTAAACCGAGGAAAAACCACTGTATTAGCGGTTCGTTCTCAGTTTAATTTTGGGGTTGATTTATTTAATCCAACCATTAATAATATTGGAGTAGATGGGCGTTTTTTTTCTTGGCAAGGTCAAGTACAATGGGTCAAACAATTATCCCCCAGATTGTTATTCTTAACCAGTATTGATACTCAAGTTACCCCAGATTCTTTACTTCCTTTAGAACAAATTCCTATTGGTGGTATTAATAGTGTGCGAGGATATCGTCAAAATAAACTCTTAACTGATAATGGTTTTATTGCTTCGATTGAAACTCAATTTTCCCTTTTAGAAAATTCCAGAGTCTTACAATTAACTCCTTTTTTTGAATTAGGAACGGGATGGAATCATTTACTACCAGACCCCGATCCTGCTACATTAATAAGTGTTGGATTAGGCTTACGTTGGGCAATTACCTCTAATATTGGTCTTCGTGTTGATTATGGCATTCCTCTAGAACCCACCAGAAAACAAGGTAACTCTTGGCAAGAAAATGGGTTTTATTTCTCCTTACGTTATCAACCTTTTTGAATAGGAAAAGATCGGTTAAAATACTAGATTAGAATTACTTTTTAGTTATGAATTATTTAGCTCATTTATTATTAGCAGAAAATACCCCAGACTCTCGCATTGGAAACTTATTAGGAGATTTTGTCAAAGGAAGAATCGATCAAGAAAATTCTCCCTATTCTCCAGGAATTATTAAAGGAATTAGAACCCATTTTAAAGTAGATGCGTTTACCGATACCCATGAGGTTTTTAAACAGAGTAAAAAAAGAATTTATTCATCTCAGGGACGCTTCTCTGGGGTTTTAATTGATGTTTTTTATGATCACTTTTTGGCTAAAAATTGGGATTTATTTTCTTCAGAAAAGTTAGAAACCTTTGCTGACAATATTTATATTATTTTACAGAAAAATTATTATTTACTTCCTGAAAAATTACAGTTAATTTTACCTAGAATTATTCTAGAAAACTGGTTAGTTTCTTATCAAAAAACAGAAGGAATTCAACAAACCTGTCAACGACTGGGTAGACGAATTAAACGACCCAATCATTTTGCGATCGCTCATCATGATTTACAACAAAACTACCCTGAATTAGAGAGGGATTTCTTTTCATTTTTCCCTCAACTTGTCAAGTATGTTGAGCAAAATCGTCACACTTTTTAACCTATTGAACATCCCACCAACCCAAACCGGGGCCGACAACACGAACCGTTAGCCAAATAGCGACCATAATACCAATACCCACCCAAGCGCCTTTTGTGGTCCATTGATAAAAAGCTTGAGCTTGACGTTTAGAAACAGGAACCCAAGGTAAAATACGTTCTTCTTGACCGTACTGTTCTCCTAAAGCTTCTTTGCGACGTTTGGCTTCACCCATATCTTATCCTACAACTCATCTTTTTTTATCATAACCGTTGAAGGGAAATCTTAAAAACATCGGGAATTCATTCCCCAAAGACCCTTACCGTCGTAGCATAGATCATGAAACTCAATTTTTTGGGGTTGGTGACACTTCACCCAACTTGACTTATTCAGTCTCTTTTCCCTGTCGGCCCTACCTTGAATATTACCCATGATCACTCTATTTTAGATATAGCTCAAGCCGTTAATATGACCTAAACCATAGGGTGTTTTGAACAGACCTTTAGTGAAAAAATTTTCTTAACCTAGAACAGATACAAGCTGAATAGACAGTGACACTGATATGATTGATCCTCGTTTAGATTATATCCTAGAAACCCATCAAACCTCTGTTTTGTCGTCTCAACCTTTATATTTTCTTCAGCCGTCACCCAACAAAAAATCATCCATCAATTGACGAGGCTTTTGTTAGCAAGTCTTCTCCTTAACCCACTCATTAAAATGATTACCATGACTCAAGCGAATAGTAATTTAAGTGTTGATGAAGCCCTCAAAATCCTTAAAGACTATAGTTGTCTCCAGATTAAAATTGTAGATTTTGAAGCAGATAAACATAAATTACGTCAAGCTATCAAAATTGTTTCAGATTTGTGTGTCACTGAAAATCTTGGTATTTGTGCTGATAGCTTTGAAGAAGGATTCAAAACCCTGAAAAGTTATCTCAAAGCCTTAGACATCTCTGAAAATGTAGACCCCTCTCCTACAGCCCCCAGACAAACCCCCATCTACATTAAATTTAATACTGAAACCATGTCTTACTATGTGGATTACTACACAGGAAGTTACCGAGGGGTTTTAATTTCGTGTCAATCGGATAACCATAACTTAGTGGGAACCTACGGTCATTTTCCTCTCAATTTATTTGAGTAATTCTGCTTGGTTAATCGATGCTCCTGAACCCTAGGGATCAAGAAATTTGGTATCATAGAAAAAAAATCATTATTAGTTAATTTCACCTCGAAAACATGGGAGAAACCATTACCTTATTATCGAAACGAGAAATTGAAAAAATGCGTCGGGCTGGCCGCTTAGCCGCCGAATTGTTAGACCATTTAGCCGACATGGTTAAACCAGGGGTTAGTACCTTAGAAATTAATGATGAAGCGGAAAAATGGACTCAAGCCCACGGCGCAACTAGCGCACCTTTAGGGTATCATGGTTTTCCTAAATCGATTTGTACCAGTGTTAATCATGTCATTTGTCACGGTATTCCTAACGCCAAACAAATCCTTCAAGAGGGGGATATTATTAACATCGATGTTACCCCTATTTTAGATGGCTATCACGGGGATACCTCAAGAACTTTCTTTGTGGGTACTCCTTCTCCTTTAGCCAAACGATTGGTAGAAGTGACCGAAAAATGTTTAACCGAAGCCATTCAAACCGTTAAACCTGGGTCAAGAATTGGAGACATCGGGGCTGCTATCCAAGAATGTGCCGAACCTCAAGGATTTTCTGTGGTCAGGGATTTTGTCGGCCACGGCGTGAGTAATATCTTTCATACTGCCCCCCAAGTTCCCCATTATGGAAAGCGCGGAAAGGGCAAAAAACTACGGCCTGGGATGGTATTTACCATTGAACCTATGATTAATGAGGGGACTTGGGAAGCCGTCATTTTAGAAGATGGTTGGACGGCTATCACTAAAGATGGTAAGTTATCGGCACAGTTTGAACATACCATTGCTGTGACAGACACAGGCGTGGAAATTTTAACCCTTCCTGATTAAAAATGTTGCAATATCGCACTGCTTTTTTAACCTTAGGGACGACTAATTTTGAATTAGTCGTTAATTTTTACAGTCAATTATTATCCCAACAACCCCACCCCTATCAACCCAAACGTTATGCTCAATTTAACTTATTGGGGTTACGGTTGGGGATTTTTCAGCCTCAAAGTAGCCATGAAACTGAGTTTAACAATGCAGCCAGAAGTGGTTTAAGTTTGTGTTTAGAAGTGGAAAACTTAGAAAATGCGATCGCTTTTTTAACAGAGATGGGTTATCCTACTCCTGGAAAGATTAATGTAGCGTCTCATGGTCAAGAAATTTATGCTTATGACCCCGATGGTAATCGTTTAATTTTACATCAATCTTCCTAAATATTAGCGAGGTAAAATATCATTTAAACAAAGTTTTAAACTTGGTAAACTAGGAGAAATAATGGATTCTGTTAAACGATATTGTTTTTGTTGATAATCTTCATCAATCAGTTCACAAACTGTAAAGGTAGGTTGTTTCGGTTTGCCGATAAAAGCAACACCACCTAACCCTTGATAATCCACAATCCAATATTCCCGAATTCCTAATAAAGCATATTCTTCTACTTTTCTAGCATAATCTGTTTCCCAATTACTACTTACCACTTCAACCACTAATTTAATGGATTTCCCTAACGTAATTACTGGTTCTTTTTTCCATAGGGGTTCATGTACTAAAACCGTTTCATCGAGTACAATAATATCGGGACGGCGAGCGGTTGGGGTGTTAGCAAACGGACGAATTAAACAAGTTCTAGGAATAAACCAAGTGGGTTGTTCTGCTGTTAAAGCAATACCCATTTGAGTTGCTAATTTACCACTAACAGTTTCATGGAGTCCTGTTGGTTCCATATCAATTAATTCTCCATCAACCAATTCATAGCGAGGGGAATCACCATATTGATTAATAAAAGTTTCTAAAGTAAGAAATTGAGAGGATGTTACCATGATACATAATATTCGTTATACAATTTTTTGTCTGTGTAACGTGCGGCATGAGTTACTTTAATGCAAAAAATAACTTATCAATTTAAGAACTGAGCCTTTAATCATGTATATTTTAACAGAATTACAGTATAAAAAAGAAGCAGAGCCAATTTTAAAAAAAATATTTATTGATGATGATCCCTTTGGAAAATGCGTTAATTCAAGTATAGAGGAAAGTTTGATAGTTTTTCCTTGTCGTAGTTATATTGAACCTCACTTAATAGAAGGAATAATTAAAGTTGCATATAAATTAAAAGAAAAAAACTGCTATTTAACAAATATATTTAGATATGATGATACTCCGAATCATTATTATATTTCCTTATCTGAATTATCTGAAGAATATCTAAGGTCATCATCTAATATTTCCTCAAATGAAGTAACATTAAAGATAGATGATTGGATTGAATATGTAATCTATTCTGAGAAGGGAACTTGGGGATTGATGATATCTCATGAACGTCATGGGATACTTGCTGGATCATCTCAATTCATTAATATTATACGTCAGTCTGTTTCTGATTTAGATAATCAAGTACATCTTTTTCTTGACAAAATTGAATCGTTGAGGTTTAGTCCTAATGCTACATTAGAATGGGTGCCAGAATTACTCTATCACATTTATAATAA
Organism: Cyanothece sp. BG0011; assembly: GCF_003013815.1. GTDB lineage: Bacteria > Cyanobacteriota > Cyanobacteriia > Cyanobacteriales > Microcystaceae > Crocosphaera. The sequence goes on from NZ_PRLH01000144.1 coordinate 29,573, forward strand.
AGAAAAGGCTCAAGAAATGCTATCTCGAATAAAAATGCTGTAAATACTTCTATTTATTAATTTAGGGAGAATATTGATTTTATCAATTATAAATTATCATTATGATCAAAGTTCTTCACTTTTCTGATATTCATCTCGGTAGCGGATTTTCTCACGGAAAAATTAACACAAATACTGGTTTAAACACTCGTTTAGAAGACTTTATTAATTGTTTAAAGTTATGTATTGATCGGGCAATTAACGAACCTGTTGACCTCGTTTTATTTGGGGGTGATGCCTTTCCTGATGCCACACCCCCTCCTTATATTCAAGAGGCCTTTGCTGCTCAATTTCGACGCTTAGCTGATGCGAATATACCCACCATTTTATTAGTGGGAAACCATGATCAACACTCTCAAGGAAATGGAGGGGCAAGTTTATGTATTTATCGCACCTTAGCGGTTCCTGGTTTTATTGTTGGAGATAACTTAATTACCCATAAAATAAGCACTAATAATGGTGATATTCAAGTGATAACTTTACCTTGGTTAACTCGTTCTTCTTTATTAACCAAATCCAAAACAGAAGGGTTATCTTTAGACGAAATTAATCAGTTATTAATCAAAGCATTAGAACCGGTTTTAGAAGAAGAAATAAGAAAATTAGATCCCAATCTTCCTACTATTTTATTAGGTCATTTAATGGTCAACCGTGCCAGATTTGGGGCAGAACAATTTTTAGCCGTGGGACGAGGGTTTACTATTCCTATTTCCCTATTAATCCGTCCTGAATTTGATTATGTTGCCCTCGGCCATGTCCATAAACATCAAAATCTTAATCCTACTAATGATCCCCCTGTCATTTATCCAGGAAGCATAGAAAGGGTTGATTTTAGTGAAGAAAAAGAAGAAAAAGGGTATATCTTAATTCATCTTAAAAAAGGGGAAGTTAATTGGGATTTTTGTCCTTTACCGGCTCGTCCTTTTCTCACCATAAAAGTTGATATTTCCCAATCAGAAGATCCTCAAGGGGACTTAGTTAAAGCCATTGAAAAAAAGACTATTGAGAATACGGTAGTCAGAGTTAATTATCAGATTCGTTCTGAACAATTAGAGCTAATTAATAATACTGTCATTCATGAAGCTTTAAAAGCTGCCCATAGTTATACCATTCGTCCTGAAATTATTAGTCAATTGTCCCGTCCTCGTTTACCCGAATTAGGAATCGGAAAAAGTTTAGATCCCATCGAAGCATTAAAAACCTATCTTGATAATCAAGAAGACATTAAGGACATTAGGAATGATATGTTAGAAGCAGCACAATTATTATTAACTGAAGAATAACTATTATCAATTAATAATTCTATCAAACCCTATCAATCCAGTTAATTTTTTGAGTTTTAACGGTGGTTGCATCGGGCATTTTTTGTTGACGCATTAATTCGGAGATAGCAGCGATATCTCGATCTCTGTTCACTCCTGCTACTGCCATAATTTTATTATTTTGCAGATAAAATGCTAGAAACTCAGGTGAATCTAAATTGCCATCGATCGCTATTTCGTCCCATTGTTCAGCGTGTCCGACATAACGCAATTTTAAGTTATATTGTCCTGACCAAAAGAAAGGCACAATTTGAGAAACGTCTTGTAATTGATGGCGGCCTAACATATTTTTAGCGGCAATCCGTCCCTGTTGGGCTGCTAGTCGCCAATGTTCGATACGAGTTAATTTTTCCATGGGTAAGTAAGGAAACAGTGCCATATCCCCGGCTGCATACATATCTTCTATGTTCGTCTGTAGATATTGATTAACGGCGATACTGTTATCTTCTGCTTTGAGATCCCTATCGGTTAGATAGTCTGTATTGGGTACGACACCAATACCCACAATAACGAGATGGGTAGCAATGGTTTCTCCATTGTCTAATTTGACTGACTCTACTTTCTCATTACCCTGAAATTCAACCGCTTTTGTGCCAAGTTTAAAGGTGACTCCATTGGTTTCGTGGAGTTTTTGAAACCGCTTACCTAACTTATCCCCTAATATTTTTTTGAAAGGAACCTCACTCGGAGAAACCACTGTCACGTTTAATCCCTGCTGAGTTAAACTAGCAGCTGCTTCGGTGCCGATAAAACTCGAACCGATAATTAAAACGTTTTTGACATCTTTAGCTGTTTCTAAGATTAAGTTCACATCTTCCGGTTGACGTAAAGTGAAGATATTAGCTAAATTTGACCCTGGTATCTTTAATTGTTTAGCCTTTCCCCCTGTGGCTAAGAGTAAGGAATCATATTCAAGACGAGAATTATCGTCAAAAGTCAGGGTTTTCTGGGATGGGTCGACTTTTGTGACGGTTTTGCCCAATTTTAATTCGATATCATATTGATCGTAAAATTCATGACTCCGTAAAGTTAACCCCTTTTCTCTGGTTTTTCCTTGTAAATACTTCTTACTTAATAGTGTGCGATCATAAGGTAATTTTTCTTCGGCACTAATGAAAATGATTTTACCCTGAAACCCTTCTTGTCGTAATGTCTCCACTGCGTTGATTCCTGCTGCACCGGCACCCAAAATAACAAAGGTGCGATTATCGACATTAGGAACATATTGAGCCATTTCTAAGGTTCGATGATGGGAGGTTTCCTCAGGCAACTGAACGAATACTTGTTCTCCTTCAACTCTAGTTATATAACTAAATAAAGAGTCTAATCCGGGTGGTTTTTCTTGTTGCCCTGCGATCGCATTAAAACAGGCATTATGCCAAGGACACACTATTCTTTCTCCGGACAAAATTCCTTTTTCTAAAGGTGCGCCAAAGTGGGGGCAAAATGCGCCAGTTGCATAAAATTTATCGTTAATTTTAGAGAGTAATATTGGTGTATTGTTAACAGTAATTTGCTGCATTTGACCGTTTTGTAGGTCATTGATGTGGGCTACCGCTATTTCTTTCATGGACAACTATATGGGTTGCGTCTTGTCAATATTCTCCTTAAATCAAATTAATTTGACATCTAGCTATAGACTGAGAATCATTGAACAGAAATTTTTGCCCATCAAACTTTATGAGGATAGCTTTTTAATATTAATCGGCTCAACTGCTGCTATTTTGGCTGATTGAGTTGTGGTTGAAGTGGTAGGAGAAGCGGAAGATTCTTTGATGACTTCTGAGTTGAATCGATAACCCACATTGCGTACCGTTTGAATTAAACTCGGTTGACGGGGATCGGTTTCAATTTTCTTCCGTAAAGACAACACATGGGTGTCAATGGTACGGGGATTATCGATCGCCTCTGGCCAAGCTCGTTGTAGCAATTCTGCGCGACTGAGGGGGTTTCCTTCTGCTTGAGCTAGGACGTACAATAAACTAAATTCTTGGGGGGTCAAATCCACAAAATGTCCTTGAAACTGAACCCGACGTTGGACGAGATCAATTTTTAGGTCACCATAATCTAGAAACAAAGGAGCAGAAGCAACCCGTACCCGTCGAATTAAGGCTTCTACCCTAGCCATAAATTCTTGCATTCCAAAGGGTTTGGTTAAATAATCATCGGCCCCTGCACTGAGTCCCTTAACAATATCTTTTTCTGTGTTCCGGGCTGATAAGATCAGAATCATTGATTGCCGTTGTTGATGAAGCCACCGGCACAATTCTAGTGGATCTCCGTCAGATAGATCAGCATCGAGGATCACTAAGGTGGGTTGGCGACGGTTAAAGACACTCCTGGCCTGTTGCAGATTGGCGCATTGTTGCGCTGTATAACCGGCTTGTTGCAGATGCCAACCTAATAATGAGCGTAGATGAGGATTCCCCTCAACAATAGCAGTATAAATGAGACTCACCTTAGTTTTCGTCCTTCTAATTTGACAGTCCTTAGCGTAACAAACGTATTGTCAAGAATTTGTAACATCGGCTACGCTGCCTTTCCGCATTTCCTAAGAAAACCTTAAGATTCTACAAAATTCTTTCTTGTCTTGCTCAACTAAGCGGTACGGTTTTCAAATGAATAAGACAGAGATAGAATGGAAAATACCGAACCGGTAGGATTTTCTTAAAATTTTTGATTTACTTAATATTGTAACTTGTTTTTCTCTTAATGATTCATTAAGATTAAGTCATTTATTTTTTACCAACGCCCCTGGAGACTATTCCCATTCATCGATTATGCTGCAACATCCCTTGGCAATTCGTTATTACCAAAACCTAACAGACGGCATGGTGGAACTATGGAACCGAGGCCGTCGCTTTGATGAAATTCAATGTTATATGGATGGTTATCTTGCTTGTCTGCGACAGGTAGATGTGTTAGAACCCTATGTAATTCATCGTTTAGAGGAGGATGCTTGGCGTTTTTTCCGCGATCCTTCTAATTTTGAATTCACTGCTTTAGAACGGGAGACTGATTTTTACCGATAATAATGCTCTAAAAAAGTGATGAAACAGAACGTTAGCCCGCATATGCGGGCTTATTTTTTTTAAGAAGCGAGCGCCACTTCTACCATTTGTTGTAGCTCACCATTTTGGTACATTTCGATCATAATATCAGAGCCACCGACAAATTCCCCGTTAATATAAACTTGGGGAATGGTGGGCCAATTAGAATACTCTTTGATGCCTTGACGAATATCAGGATCGGCTAAAACGTCAACAGTCTCGAAAGGAACCCCTAGGGTACTCAAAATTTGTACCACATTGTTAGAAAAGCCACATTGAGGCATTAATTTATTACCTTTCATAAAGACCAAGATTTTGTTATTGTTCACCATTTGGTCGATTTTTTCTTTGATGTCTGAGGTCATACTTGCTCCTTGAGGAATTTATTCAATGATAATTGGCTCAAACTGAGATCCATTAGCTGATTTAATCACAGAGGAATAGAACTGTTTTTGTTAGGCTACCAGCAACAGATAGACCCATCAGCCTTACCTCTATAACCAGGTTATTTCATCTCAGTTTGACATACTCCACTCGTTAAGCTCCTACGTCGCTATAACGAGGGATTCTTAAACTCGCGCTTAAGATTTCCTGCTTCACAGATTGGTAACTAGGCAAAGCCCCCGTCCCATCATCTCCACAGGCATTTTCAGATACGCTATGCCCTAGCGCATATTCTTCTACACCACGATTTCTGATAACTTGCGCTGCTGCCACGTCTCGGTGGGTTTTATACCCACATTCAGGACAATTATGCTCTCTAACATCAAGGGTTTTCTTACCAGTATGAAACCCACAATTAGGGCAAATTTGAGATGTAAAATTCTTGTCAACTTCATTAACAAAAACATCTCTTTTCCATGCTACCCATTTAAGAATGGTTATGAATTGTCTAAAACCAGCATCAAGACAATGTTTAGATAACATTCCTTTAGCCCATGACCTAAAATCAATATCTTCAATAAATATTGATTGTGATTGGTCACAAAGACGATGAGCTAACTTGAAATGCCAGTCTTTACGAGTATCAGAAATTCGTTGATGTAATCTAGCTATCTTTTTGTTTAACTTGTGTCTATTATTAGAGCCTTTTTTCTTATTTCTTAATCTACGCTGTAGCAATTTCAGCTTACGATGTAGTCGATTTAAGAATCGAGGTCTATCCACAAGTTCACCATCGGAAGTAGCCAAGAATTTATCTAAACCTAAGTCAATACCTAAAGGATGTCCATGAAAAGAAACGTCAGGAATATTAACATCTAACTGTAAAGAAAGCATCATGAAGTAACCATTAGCTCTCCTTACAATGCGAGCTTGTTTTAACTCAAACCCATCAGGTATTTCTCTAGACTTTCTAAACTTTACCCATCCTAGGTGTGGTAATTTAATTTCGTTACCTTTAATACAATCTTTTAGCATTTGAGGATATACATAAGACCGCATTCTATCCCTATTTTTAAAGCGCGGAAAGCCTAACTTTTTGGACTGCATATCGGCAAAAGCTCTATCTAAAGTCCTCAAGACTTGTTGTAAAACTTGAGCGTTTACTGATTTGAGTATGTCATTAGTTTTCTTGGCCTTTGTTAATGCTTTAGCTTGATTGTGATAATTAGGGTAAGGTACGTCAGGAGAAATAATATATTCCTGAATTAATGAGCAAGAATTAACAGGGGATTTTCTAGAACTTAGCCAGTCCTTACGATCTCTTAAAGCATAATTCCAGACGGAGCGACAAACATTTAAAGTATGTTCAATTACCTCAATTTGTTGCTTATTTGGGATTAGCTTAAATTCGTAAGTTAATGTAAGCATTAGTTCGACCACTATTAATACTTTCCCTAGTTTAAATTAATCTACACACAATGTCAACTCGTGTAAGTTGTCTCCCGCTGGTCGGTTTATTTGTTGGCAAAAATTCATCTCCCGTTAATTTCTATGAGTCTTTTTTTGGGGAGAAATATAACGGGAGTCCTCTTTTTGTATTTCAGGATAGAGGGAATTTATTTTTGGGCGGCTTCCCAACCTTGAGGGGTGTATGTTTTTAAGGCCAGAGCATGAATCGCTTCAGATGCCATGGCATCTTGGAGGGCCCCATAGACGATTTGATGTTGCTTAATCATGGTTTTTCCTTCAAACTGAGCAGAGACAACGATCGCCTCAAGATGATCACCACCACCGGTGAGATCCCTGACTACCACCTGAGCGTCGGGGAGTTGGGACTTAATCATATCTTCAACTTGTGCAAGTGCAACCATTGGCTTTTTCTCTGGAAAACGAATAAAAATACTACTCTTAATCTTAGCGGTTTTTGCTCACTTGATCTGCTCTTTTTTCTGGCAGGGAATACCCATATAACCTAGAAGGTATCCAGGTTTATGTCTTGTTGGTCCCTCATTATTGAAAGTGTTAATATTTCCTGATTTAACCCATCACAAACAAGATCCCTAAGAAAAAGCCTCCAATTGGTGGTAGTTAAAGCAAAAAAATCTTACACTAATACACAAGGCCAACTTTTGTAAACTTACCCCACCAACAGATTCTATGACCGACGTTCCTGTGTCTCGTATTCGTAACTTTTGTATCATTGCTCATATCGATCATGGTAAATCAACCCTAGCCGATCGAATGCTACAAATGACTGAAACCGTTGCTCAACGGAAAATGAAAGAGCAGTTCCTCGATAACATGGACTTGGAACGGGAACGGGGTATTACCATTAAACTCCAAGCGGCTAGGATGAACTATCGCTCCAAAGACGGGCAAGAATACGTTCTCAACCTCATTGATACCCCCGGTCACGTGGACTTTTCCTATGAGGTATCCCGTTCCTTAGCAGCTTGTGAAGGGGCGTTATTAGTGGTGGACTCCTCTCAAGGGGTAGAAGCGCAAACCCTAGCTAATGTTTATCTGGCCTTAGAAAATAATTTAGAAATTATTCCAATTTTAAATAAAATTGACTTACCTGGATCAGAACCAGAACGGGTAACCAATGAAATCGAAGAAGTGGTGGGGTTAGATTGTACGGGTATTATTAAAGCGTCGGCCAAAGCAGGGATCGGGGTGGATGAAATTTTAGAATCCATTGTTCATTTAGTTCCCCCTCCTAGCGATACGGTGGATAAGCCGTTGCGGGCCTTGATTTTTGATAGTTATTACGATCCCTATCGGGGTGTGATTGTTTATTTTCGGGTCATGGATGGAACAGTAAAAACTGGCGATCGCGTTCGTTTAATGGCTTCTGGTAAGGAATACGAAATTGATGAGTTGGGGGTATTATCTCCTGGTCAAATAGAGGTAGAATCCCTCCATGCAGGGGAAGTGGGTTATTTTGCTGCCGCTATTAAAGCGGTAGAAGATGCAAGGGTAGGGGATACTATCACCTTAGCTGAAGCACCCTCAAAAGAACCGTTACCCGGTTACACTGAAGCGAAACCCATGGTTTTTTGTGGTCTATTCCCCACCGATGCGGATCAATATGAAGATTTACGAGAAGCCTTAAACCGCCTTAAACTCAACGATGCAGCCCTATCCTACGAACCGGAAACCTCGAGTGCCATGGGGTTTGGTTTCCGTTGTGGGTTCTTGGGGTTACTGCACATGGAAATTGTTCAAGAACGCCTAGAACGGGAATATGATCTCGATTTAATTACCACTGCCCCTTCTGTAATTTATCGTGTCACCACCATTGATGGGGAAGTGATGCAAATTGATAACCCCAGTTTACTGCCACCCCCCCAAGAACGGGAAAAGGTAGAAGAACCCTATATTGAAGTGGAAATGATTACCCCGGAAACCTATGTAGGGACGTTGATGGAACTCTGTCAAAGTCGTCGGGGGGTGTTTAAGGATATGCGTTACTTTACCCTCTCAAGAACGTCTTTGATCTATGAGTTACCCTTAGCTGAGGTGGTGACGGACTTTTTTGATCAGTTAAAGTCAAGATCCCGTGGTTATGCCAGTATGGAGTATCAATTGATCGGTTATCGGGAAAATCCCCTGGTTAAATTGGATATTTTGGTTAATAAAGACAGTGTGGATGCCTTGGCCATGATCGTTCACCGTGATAAAGCTTATCATGTGGGTCGGGCTTTGACGGAGAAGTTAAAAGAATTGATTCCCCGTCATCAGTTTAAGGTTCCTATTCAAGCTGCGATCGGGGCCAAAGTCATCGCGAGTGAACATATACCAGCATTGCGTAAAGATGTGTTAGCGAAGTGTTACGGGGGAGATATTTCTCGTAAGAAAAAACTGCTACAAAAGCAAGCTAAGGGTAAGAAACGAATGAAGGCGATCGGTACGGTAGATGTGCCTCAAGAGGCGTTTATGGCCGTGTTGAAGCTCGATCCTCAATAGTGTATCAGTCGCTCAGTTATTAGTGACCATTAATATTAATAGCCCTTATCATGGCGCGGTTGAAGGAAAATTAAACAGTAGGGTGGGCAAGTCAAAAACTTATTGAAACTAACTTCATCCTTGGAAACCTTGCCCACCCTACAAAATTCGTTGTTATTATTTCTTTAGGTCGCAAAAATTATCTATGCAGTGGAATTCATCCCCAGTTGAAACAAAAATTAGCTTAAACTTTAAAAATCCCGATCTGCTTTTTCTTGCCTTAAGTGATCCTTCCTATGCCAAACAAATTAATCAGCCTGAAAGTGATAATCAACGGTTAGAATCCTTAGGAGAAACCTTACTGGATCTGATTATTATTGACTATTTATATCATCATTTTCCTTATTTAACTATTAGTAAAATGACGGCATTACAGGATAAGTTATCAGCAAAAGAAAAACTCACCAATCTCTGGTTTAGTTTAGGATTAGGGGAAAGTTATCCCTTTTTAGATGTTAATCAAGAAAGACATCGTTTACGGGTTAAACCCAGTAATCCTTTTGAAAAATCTCTCAAAGCATTAGTAGGGGCCATTCATATTGATCGGGGGTTTTCTCATTCCTACAATTGGATTAATAAACACTTAATGGCCCCTTTATTAGAACGGCATCAAAAAGATGATCTAGAGCGCGTCAATCCTGAAAAACAGTTGAATCTTTTAGGCTCTACCCTATTAAACGTAGTTTCTTTTGATTATTTATACCGTCTTTTACCTTATGTTAATCCAGGGCGATTAAAAACATTATCCAAACGCTTAATTTCCAAAAAACAACAAACCGAATACCTTAAAAAAGTAGCAACAGAAGACTGGGAAATGATCACCACTGAACAAGATAAAATCTCTAAAAAGTCTTTTCCCTCTTTAGTGGGTGCAATGTTTATTCATTTTGATCATGAAAACCCGAAAACTCGCTATCGAAACAGTCGAAAATGGTTCAAAGAAAACTTTATGGATGAAGACAAAATTTTATACGAGGCGATCGCTTCACTCCTCAAAGATGGTATTCCGCAAAAATGGATTATTCGTGAAATTTTAGGCTATAAAAGTAAAGATTATGATCGAGGGAGAGCGAGATTTCATGAACTAATGGATCAAAGTTCCAATCAAATATAGCTTCCCTGGAAAAAACCCCGCACCGCACTAAAAAGCGGTGTCGGGGTACTACTATTAAATAGCCTTAGAAAAAGACTGTTCTTTACGTCCTTTGAGATAAGGATCAAATACCGCCGCAATATTTCTAATTAACCAGCGGCCAGTATTAGTGACTTCTAAGCGATCGCTATGTAAATGAATTAATCCATCGGCTTCTAAGGGTTTAAGATCGATTAATTCTTGAGCAAAATATTCGTCAAAATCAAGATCAAAATGAAGATTATACTTCTCTTCAATGCGATCTTTATAGAGTTGAGATTGACACATTAATTCCATAATCACGGCGCGACGAATGATGTCATCTTTGCTTAAGGTAACGCCTTTTTCGATGGGTAAATGTCCCTCGTCTAAGACTTTATAGTAATCTTTGATCTTCTTATGATTTTGAACATAGACATCATGTAACATACTAATTGATGTCATGCCAAACGCTAAAAGATCGGATTCTGGTTTTGTGGTGTAACCCTGAAAGTTGCGATGTAAATCCCCTTGAGATTGAGCGATCGCCAGTTCATCATTGGCTTTCGCAAAGTGATCCATTCCGATGAATAAATAATCGTTATTATTGAATTCTTCGATGGTCATTTGCAACATGGCTAACTTTTCTGACGCATTAGGAAGTTCATCAACAGGGAGATTTTTTTGCGCTGGTTTAATCCAAGGAATATAAGCAAAATTAAACACAGCAATGCGATCGGGATCTAATTCTATGGTCTTTTGAACGGTCTTTTTAAAGGTGTCTCTGTTTTGATACGGTAGTCCATAAATAAGGTCAACATTGACACTTTCAAACTCAGCTTCTCTCATCCAACCCATAACATTAAATAACATTTCTTCGGGTTGAACACGGTTAATAACTTTCTGTACTTTCGGGTCAAAATCTTGTATTCCGAAACTAATACGATTAAACCCTAACTGTCTCAAGAAAAAGATTAAATTACGATCAAGATATCGGGGATTGACTTCAATGGATATTTCAGCATCTTTGTCAATATTAAAGTTTTTGACTAACGTATTAAATAAGCGATCAATTTGGGATTGATTTAAGTAGTTTGGAGTTCCACCTCCCCAGTGAATTTGATTAACTGCACGATTGGGGGAAATTAATTCGGCGGTTCTTTCAATATCTTTAATTAAATATTCTAAGTAAGGATCAGCAACTTTTTTATTCCCTGTAATAATGGTATTACAACCACAAAAATAACAAGCGGTTTCACAAAAAGGAATATGACAATACAGAGAAAGAGGTGTTTTTTTATGGTTTCCTGCTGCGATTCCTGCTCTAAATTCTACTTCACCTACCTTAGTTTTAAGTTCTGTTGCAGGGGGGTAACTGGTATATCTGGGTAAAGATTTGTCGTATTTTTTGATTAAGTCTTGGTCAAATTCAATGGTTTTAGCTGTTAAGTTCATAGTCTTAATTAGCCTCTCAAGAGTTTAGATAACTTAGGTAGGATCGAGCAGAAAAAAAGGGGAAGTCAGTTTAATAAAAATAGCAACTCAATGGTTTATTTTTCTAACTTTTCCCCTTTGTAATAACAGGATTGACAGCTTTATTCGGCAATAGCTACATTATGGGGATGACCCTGACCATGAGGGTGTTCAGTTGCCCCAGGAATTGCCTGACGAGTGATTAATTCAAACACATGATCGCCGATGGCTTCTTTAACATCAGCTTCTAATTCATGTACTACGTCACGGTTTAATGTAAAGGCGTGGTTGGCCTCATCAATAATCTTTTGTTCTAAGGTTTCATCGATGGGTACAGCGTTTAAACCATCACGATATTTTCCTTTAAATTCTCGTCTGGCTTCTGCGGTAGCAATTTGCTCAAATTCGTAGAATTGGGTTCCTTGATTTTCAGGTAATTCTAAGGCTGAACGAGCAATATTTTTTAAGCTTTGACCCCCAGATAAATCACCCATATAACGCACATAAGAATGGGCAACTAATAAGGCAGGTTCAGTTTGAGAAACTTCTCGAATTCTTGCTACATAGGTTTGACCTGCTACTGATGGAAAAATATCGGCCGCCCAATTTTCTCCGTAGTAGTATTCTAGGTCTTTTACTAAGTTTTGTTTACGGTTTAATTCGGGAAAATAAATCTTACTAATAACGGGATCGTCTTTATGGCGTTCTAATTCTTCCTCTAGAGTAGAATATAAGAAATAAAAGTCAGCTAACAGTTTACGAAAGGGTTCTCTTTCTACAATACCCTTGAGGAAACACTTGGTAAAGGCTGTATTCTCCGCTAGGGTGTGAGAATGACTGGTTCCTTCCCGAAGCTTGAGGGCTAAGTTATTACTCATGATCAATACCTCTTAGTAGCAGTCAGAGGTTAGACTTTAGACGAAAATTACTCTCTCTGTCTTCAGCCCTAAATCCACTGCCTTAATTTCCATTTCAGTTTATTACTATACAGTTATATTATCACTTAACTGCTAAACGTAGCAAAACTTAACATAGACTCATAGCGGTTTTCAATTGGGTGTATCAATATTTTAGTTAAGTTGAGTGTGGGGAGGATTTGCATTTTAATGTTTAATCTATGCAAATGAAAACCGCTATCATATCTTACACCTTCAATCGTTCCCCACACCCCCCACACCCCCCACACCCCCACACCCCCCACACCCCCCTTTAAAAGGGGGGCAGGGGGGTAGGGGCAGGGGGGGTAGGGGCAGGGGTAGTAGGGGGCAGGGGGGGATGGCTATAGTTTTGACTGTAACGACTTAAATATTAATTTTTTTTAGTTTGTTATTTAGTTTTTCTGTACTGATGCAAAGGGTCAGTAGAGTGAGTTCGGCGTTGAATTTTAAAAAGAAAATGGTTTTTATTGTTAAATTTAATACAAATAACTGAAAATTTAGGTATAAAAAGAGAAACATTAGGGAAAACTAAGGGGTCATTATGTCACAATTAGGTCAAGAATATTTTCCAGAAGACGAACAAGAAACCATTAAAAAATTAGTTGAAATATTTGAATTTTTGATGAGGGATTATCAGTTTTCTCCGAGTCCAAGAACCCAACATCCTAAGAGTCATGGTTATGTTCAAGGGGAGTTTATTATTGAAGAAAATATGTCCGATCAATTCAAAGTCGGAATTTTTTCCAAACCGCAAACTTATCCGATATGGGTTCGCTTTTCTAATGGCAGTGGGGCCTCTGATGAAACAGGGAATTTCCAACCCGATACAACGGGAGATATTCGAGGGGTTTCCATTAAATTATTAGGAGTTAAAGGGTGCAAAGCATTTGAAAATTCTGCCCCCGATGAACAAGATTTTATTGCAGTGAATACCCCAATCTTTTTCCTCAGAGATGCTAAAGCTTATTTAGATTTCTTTCCTATTGTTAATGGTATTCGAGAGGGAAAAATTATTATGAATGCTGATGGAAGTCCTAAACAGATTCCTGATGAATTAAAAGCGTCTTATGAAGCGATCGCTTATTCTTTACCTTTATTAAATCAAGTCAGAAGTCAGGTTATGACCAGTCCTTTGGAGGCAAATTATTGGAGTGCAACCCCTTATAAATTTGGAAATACTGCCATGAAATATGCTATATTTCCTCATCTTGAAGGGGAAAAATTTAATATTGATACGGCGGAGGATAAAACGAATTATTTAAGAGAAGCAATGACGAAATATTTAGCCACAAAAGATGCTTACTTTGACTTCTGCATTCAACAACAAACTGATGCAGAAAAAATGCCCATTGAAGATCCGACAGTGTTATGGGATGAGAAAGAATCTCCTTTTATTAAAGTAGCAACTATGAGGATTTTTCAACAGGAATTTAATAGTCAAGAACGGATAGAAAATGATGAAAAACAGTCTTTTTCACCTTGGAATTGTTTACAAGAATATCGACCATTAGGGGGAGTGAACCGGGCGCGTAAAATTTATGCAGATATGGCTGATTTTCGTAATGAAATAAATCAGAAATAATTGTTGTATAAGTTTTAACCTTTCTCCATTAATAATTAAGCTAAGTCAAACAGTAAAATTTCCGTATCGTTACTAATAGCAATTAGGTCAATTTTAGTTTCTTGAGTAATAGCGACACCATCCCCACTGTTAATAGTTTGACCATGAATTTGTACTGAACCTTTGGCAACTTGAATCCATAAAGATCGATTACTATTAATACTATAGTTAATCTGATCACCTTGATCTAGAAAAGCAACATAAAGCTGCACATCCTGATTGATTTTGACAGAATCATCTCTTCCTCCCCCAGAAGCGACTAATCTTAATTTCCCCTGTTTTTCTTCCGCAGGAAAATGCTTTTCTTCATAGCTAGGTTTTAGTCCCCGTGTGTCAGGAAGAATCCAAATTTGTAGCAAGTGAACCTGAGCAGTTTTTGAAGCATTAAACTCGC
>NZ_PRLH01000009.1 GCF_003013815.1 Cyanothece sp. BG0011
AGCCGTCATATGGTGGTTTCAGTGCTAATACTAAGTTAGCCTTTTGGTACTTTTTAGCCCAAGGAATGGTAGAAGGATTAATTATTCCGATGCCCGATCAATATGACTTAGGTGAGGCAGAAACCGAGTGGTTAGGTTCTCTTGAATCCTTAGAATTTAATACCCAAATCACTGTATTACGTGAAATAGCTGATAATATGGGTATCGATCCCACTGCCAATATTTCTGCATAATCTTATCAGGATAAAAGTTTCTTTGCTGTTCTAGTTACAGAATCCTCTCCTCTCAATATACAGAATCATCAAAAAAGCTCCCTTCAATTGAAGGGAGTTTTAATTGATATTGATAAAGCGAAAAAACCAAGAATAACGATTAAACTATTTAATAGCTCTCATCCCCTACCGTCGTTTTTAAGGCTAATAATAAATTTTGTTGATTAAGGTGATCAGCTAAGGTTTGTCTGAGGGATAAATCGATACTTTTTGTGGCTAAAATGTCTGATGCTTTTTGTCTCGCAAAGGCGCGACTAACAACATCGCCACTTTCAATCTTTTCCATTAACTGATTCAGTTCTTTTACATTAGTCATTTTACTATGCTCTTAGTTGTCTTGAGGTTAAGTGATAAAAACTCTTGTGCAGAATTGCTCAAAATATACACAGAGTGATAGTTATCTTTTGGTAATTTTAATAAAAATATAACAAGTTAACTAACCACAAGTGATTGTTTGAAGCTCTTTTATCTTAACAAATGTTTAAAATATGATCAGTGATCACGATCAGAGTAAAGCAAACCCCCCTTTTTAAAGCATGGATGGGTGGGAGTGGGTAATTTTTTTGTGCTGGCCAAAGCAAAAAAATTTTAAACTGAAAGATGGACTCAAACGAGAAACATGATAATGACCACAACCGTACCTTTTCTGACCGGAAATCAAATACGCGATCGCTTTTTACAATTCTACGCTCAACACAATCACCAAATTCTACCCAGTGCGTCTCTTGTTCCTGAAGATCCTACCGTACTTCTGACCATTGCAGGGATGCTTCCCTTTAAACCGATTTTCCTGGGTCAAAAACAGTCCGACTTCCCCCGCGCTACCACCTCTCAAAAGTGTATCCGAACCAATGATATCGAAAATGTAGGACGCACCGCTAGACATCACACCTTCTTTGAGATGTTGGGGAATTTTAGCTTTGGGGACTATTTTAAAGAACAAGCCATTAAATGGGCCTGGGAACTGTCTACCAAAGTGTATCAGTTACCCCCAGAAAATATTGTGGTAAGTGTGTTTGAAAAAGACGATGAAGCCTTTAAACTATGGGAAGAAATGATCGGTATTCCTCCCCAACGAATTAAACGCATGGGAGAAAAAGATAACTTCTGGAAAGCTGGACCCACTGGTCCTTGTGGTCCATGTTCAGAACTCTATTATGACTTTCATCCTGAACTGGGAGAGGACAATATTGATCTCGAAGATGATACCCGTTTTATCGAGTTCTATAACTTGGTATTTATGGAATATAATCGGGATGCCGAGGGAAATCTAACCCCATTACAAAACAAAAATATTGACACCGGAATGGGGTTAGAACGGATGGCGCAAATCTTACAAAAAGTGCCTAATAATTATGAGACGGATCTGATTTTTCCTATTATTGAAACTGCGGCTAACATTGCTAAGATTGACTACCAAAAAGCGACAGAAAAAACTAAAGTCTCTTTAAAAGTAATCGGGGATCATGTGCGCTCAGTGGTTCACATGATTAGTGATGGGATTACCGCATCAAATACCGATAGAGGTTACGTTTTACGCCGTTTAATTCGTCGGGTAGTACGTCATGGTCGCCTAATAGGAATTGAGGGACAATTTATTAATCAAGTAGCAGAAACTGCGATCCAACTTTCTGAAAATGCTTATCCCCAAGTTAAGGAAAGAGAAAGCTTTATTAAAGGAGAATTAGAACGGGAAGAAACCGCTTTCTTAAAAACCTTAGAACGGGGAGAAAAGTTACTCGCTGAAATCATTGAAAAAACTGAGACACAAGGGCAAATTTCAGGAGTAGATGCCTTTACTTTATATGATACTTATGGCTTCCCCTTAGAACTTACCCAAGAAATTGCAGAAGAAAGCAATTTAACGGTGGATATAGAAGAATTTGAAACGGAAATGAAGCAGCAACAAGAACGGTCAAAAGCTGCCCACGAAACCATTGATTTAACGGTACAAGGTAGCTTAGATAAGTTAGCTGAACACATTCATCCGACGGCATTTTTAGGCTATACTGACTTACAATCAACTGCTAAAGTGGAAGCGGTTTTAATTCAAGGAAAATCTGTTGAGACAGCAGAAGCCGGAACCGAGGTTCAAATCGTATTAGATCAGACTCCCTTCTATGGAGAATCAGGGGGACAGATAGGCGATCGCGGATTTTTGACAGGGGAAAATTTAGTTATTCGGGTCGACGATGTGCAAAAAGAATCAGGGATTTTTGTTCATTTTGGTCGAGTAGAAAGGGGTCAGGTTTCTGTTAATGATCAAGTCAATGCTACTATTGATAGAGCCTGTCGCCGTCAAGTACAAGCTAATCATACCGCAACCCATTTATTACAAGCTGCTTTGAAGAAAGTTGTCGATAATTCTATCTCTCAAGCTGGTTCATTAGTGGCCTTTGATCGCTTAAGATTTGACTTCAATTGTCCCCGTGCGGTAACCTCAGAAGAATTACAAGAAATTGAGGATTTAATTAATAGTTGGATCGCTGAGGCACACGAGACAGAAATTGCAGTGATGCCCATGGAAACTGCCAAAGAAAAAGGGGCGATCGCTATGTTTGGGGAAAAATACGGGGCCGACGTTCGTGTCATCGATGTGCCAGGGGTTTCTATGGAATTATGCGGCGGAACTCATGTTAAAAATACTGCCGAAATTGGCTTGTTTAAAATTATGTCTGAAAGTGGTATTTCTTCCGGGGTAAGACGTATTGAAGCGGTAGCCGGTCCTGCGGTTTTAGAGTATTTGAAAGTCAGGGAAACGGTAGTTAAGGATCTCTGCGATCGCTTTAAAATTAAACCGGAAGAAATTAGCGATCGCATTACTACTTTACAGTCTGAACTCAAAACCACTCAAAAAGAATTAGAAGCGGTTAAACAAGACCTTGCTGTGGCAAAATCTGACCAATTATTAACCGAAGCTGAAACCATTGGTGAGTTTAAACTGTTGGTGTCAGACATGGGAGAAATGGACGCAAAAGCTTTACAAACTGCCGCAGAAAGATTACAACAAAAACTAGGGGAAGGGGCGGTTATTTTAGGTTCCATTCCCTCAGAAGGAAAGGTGAGTTTAGTAGCAGCTTTTAGTAAAAAAGTCAATAAAGAAAAGCAACTGCAGGCCGGAAAATTCATCGGTCAAATTGCTAAAATATGCGGCGGTGGCGGCGGAGGTCGTCCTAATTTAGCCCAAGCTGGAGGAAGAGAACCCAGTAAGCTATCTGAAGCCTTATCTACTGCTAAACAGCAACTAACAGAAAGCTTACAATAAATACAGTAGGGTGGGCATTGCCCACCTTACTTTAACTTAAATATATATAAGAGTTTCACCCATGAACGAACCGACTAGCGTCAGCTACCCCATAGCAGAAATTCTCAAAGAACTTAAACAGGATATTAAAGAAGTCAATCAAAAGTTAGACAAAGTCAACACCAAACTAAACACGATTGAGGTTGAATTAGCAGAAGTAAAAACAGAAGTTAAAGGTATCAAAGATGATGTTAACGAATTAAAAGGATCAACTAAAGCACAAATCTGGACATTGATCGGAATTTTAGTGACGGCCGTTAGTGGTTTTCTTATTGCTGTGGCTAGATTTGTTTTTTCTCCAGTCGCTTAAAGAAAAAGTCAATCGCCAATTTAACGGGACTGGCCGGATTTGAACCGGCGACCTAGCGCTTAGGAGGCGCTTGCTCTATCCAACTGAGCCACAGCCCCATTTATCACTGTCTATTATAGCCTGAGTTTACAGTGAACAGTGATCAGTTATCAGTGATCAGTTATTTAGATTATTCCACTCATTGGCAGCATCTTGTAACGCTTGTTCTGCTGTTTTTTCGTTTAACATAGCAGCTTGTAGGTTTTCATAGATAATCTTTTGTAATTGGTTAATATTGTCTTGCGGTGGTACTAAGACTTGAGCCTCTTGTAATTGTTTAGCACTAATCGCGATCGCTTGTGATAATGCGCTTGTTTCGGATGAGTTTTCTTGTTCATTAATATAGGTTTCTATTGCCTTTACTGTTGAAGGTAAAACGTTGGCTTCTTTGGCGAATTTTAATTGATTTTCTGTGTTAGTAACAAAGGTAGCAAATTCAATGGCTTCTTGAGGTTTATCGGTACTTTTAGGAATAACTAAGTTCATCACTGCCACATTTTTTTTACCGGTTTCTCCTGTAATTTGAGGAGAGGCCGCGGAGACTTCGGCAATAGTAGGAGCATTATTAATAATAACGTTAAAGGATTCTGCACCAGTTGATAATAAGGCAATTTCTCCTGATTGATATAAGTCGATCGCATGGCGATGGCCTTGGGTTAGCACTTCTGGGGGTAATAATTCTTGTTGATATAAATCGATCCAATAACGAAACGCTTCTAACCCTTCTGGACTGTTAAAAGCTGCTTTTCCGTTTTCATCAACTAAAGTAACACCCATTTGTACTAAAGATTCTAAAACCTCTCCAGAATCTCCAGGCACAAAGGTGAAAAACATGGCATATTTTCCTGTTTTTTCTTTTAAGGTTGCAGCGACTTCTGCTAATTCTTGAAAAGTCGTCGGCGGGTTTTCAATGCCGGCCTGTTTGAGGAGTTCTTGATTATAAATAGCGATTCGTGTTGTTAAATACCAAGGCAAACCAAAACTAATATTATTGACTGTTCCAGCTTCCCAAATATTGGGTAAATAGGTTTCTTTTTCTTCAGGGGAAAGATAATCATTTTCTGTTAAATTTAACCAAGCATTACGACTGGCTAATTTAGAAGCAAAATTAGGATTTAGATTGACCACATCGGGGGCAGTATTAGCAGAAACGGCGGTTAAAATTTTACTTTCCATGGCTGACCAAGGAATGTCAACCCAACGAATTTTAACCCCTTCGTGTTCTTGTTCAAATTGTTGTATTAATTCGGTAAAATAAGGGGTAAATTGCGGTTGTAGCTGCATTGTCCAAAATTCCAATTCTTGACCACTGTTGGAAGATTGGCCATTATTACAACTAATTAGAAAACTCAAGATTAAGCCGAGTAATCCCCATAAAGCCAATTTACTGAAATTAATTAATTTACTCATTTTTAATAATTAATAATAGTTTCTAGATGATGGTTTTTTATACCCAACACTCATTTTATTCTCCTAAATAAGCCTCAAGAACTGTAGAATTTTGTTGTATTTCTGTGGGGGTTCCATCGGCCAAGTTAGTGCCTTCAGCTAACACCCAAACATGATCACATAAGGACATGACGACATCCATATTATGTTCAATAATTAAAAAAGAAATCCCCTGTTGATTCCAAGTTTTAATATGCTCACAAATTTGTCCGATGAGAGTCGGATTAACGCCGGCGGCCGGTTCGTCTAGTAAAATGAGTTTAGGGCGAGTCATGAGGGTTCTTGCCATTTCTAGGAGTTTGCGCTGTCCCCCAGACAAGGCCCCGGCATAGTCGTGGCGTTTTTCTATTAAACCGACAGATTCTAAAATAGAAAGGGCTTTTTCTTTATTTGCTCGTTCCTCTTGTTTAACCTGTTTTCGTTTTAAGCAGAGTTGCCAGACGCTTTCCCCGGTTTGTTTTTGGGTGGCCAATAACATATTTTCTAAGACGCTAAGACGGGATAACACCCTAGCCACTTGGAAAGTCCGAATACATCCTTGTAACGCGATTTGATGAGGAGATAAATGGTGAATCGGTTCTCCATCAAAAATGACTTCCCCTTGATCGGGACGGATAAAATTAGATAAAAGATTAAATAAAGTGGTTTTTCCCGCCCCGTTGGGTCCAATTAGTCCGGTAATGCTGCCTTGTTTGACCTGTATTTGAGCATTGTCTACCGCCTTTAAGCCACCAAAGCTTTTAGATAATTGTTTCGCATCCAAAATGATAGAAGAAGAATTGCTCATTGCTCAAACCAAGCTTAAATAAATCAATGTGAGGGAAACAAGAATATCAGATAGTATGAATTGCGCCTCATGATAACATATCCTGACCATTGTATTACGTAAACACTAAGTACACTTGAATTTAGATTGACAAAAAGTCTATTTTATGCATCTAATCAAAGACATGATTTTTTTGGTAACATAATGCAAAACAAGGAGAATAGCTAGAGCGATGACAACAGAAGTAATCGAAAAACGATCTTCATCCACTTCTACGGTTCGTAAACCAGCCCCTCGATATCGGGTTTTGTTGCATAACGATGACTTCAACTCTATGGAATATGTGGTTCAAACCTTGATGCAAACCGTATCAGGAATGACCCAACCCCAAGCTGTCGATATTATGATGGAAGCCCATACCAATGGGACAGCTTTGGTTATTACCTGTGCCTTAGAACCGGCAGAATTTTATTGTGAAACGCTCAAAAATCATGGTTTAACTAGCACCATTGAACCGGACGAGTAACAGGGATAATAATCTAATCCATCTAAAACTATTATTTCAAGTGTTTTTGACACTGAATCATGTTATTAAAAAAATCTTAGCGCGTCTTTGAATCCTTGAACATTAACTTTACCATAATTGCTAATTACCCAGCAGCGATACGGCTGGGGATTTTTATAATTTTACTCTTGGTGTTATGGCTTCCTCTAGCTATTCCTATTTATTTACTATTAAACAGTGATCCTAATTTAACCACAATTGTCACCATGGCAATTCTTTATTTAGAGTTTATTGTTTTGTTATTTATTTGGAATAAAAAAGTTTATAAAATTGATCGTTGGTGGCGAGATTATGGATTAGTCTTTACTCGCAAGAATGGTATTGAGTTGGTCAATGGTTTAAGTTTAGGTTTATCATTTACTTTTGGATTATTCATTATAGAAGCCATTTTAGGCTGGATCAAATTTGTCCCACCTGCTGATAATTTTACCGTGATTATTTTTGAAGGTTTATTAAGTGCCTTAGGCATTGGTTTAGCAGAAGAATTATTTTTTAGAGGTTGGCTACTAGAAGAACTCAAAAAAGATTATCATTCCAAAACAGTTGTGTTAACGAATGGAATTATCTTTGCTATTTTGCACTTTTTAAAACCCATAGCAGAAATTCTGAGAACTTTTCCCCAATTTCCGGCCTTATTTTTATTAGGAATAACATTAGTGTGGGGGAAAATGGGTCACGGTAACCGTTTGGGAATTTGTATCGGACTGCATGGGGGGTTAGTATGGGGATATTACATACTCAATGTCGGTGAATTGGTGCATTATACCGATCAAGTATCTCCCCTATTAACGGGAATAGATAATAATCCCCTTGCCGGAATCATGGGGTTAATCGGGTTAGGGCTATTAAGTCTTTTGATGAAACGAAAAGCTCAGATAAGAGCCTAAAGGGAGTCAGGAGTAGGAGTTTCGGGGGGACGATGGCTAATCAATATCCTCTGAATAGGAAACAAACAAGAAAAAATCTAAAAAAAATTAAAAAATCTATTAACCAAAAGACAATCTTGTGATACGATAAGTAATTGTCGGTGAAAAAAGCTAATTTAGCTTCTGACCTGACGGGGGCGTGGCGGAATGGTAGACGCTACGGACTTAAGTAAAATTGAGCCTTGTTAGAGAAATCTTACAAGTGTCAGCTCTCAAATTCAGGGAAACCTAAGTCTAGTTTAATAGATAGGGCAATCCTGAGCCAAGCTAAAGCCGAAAGGGTTTAGAAGGTGCAGAGACTCGACGGGAGCTACCCTAACAGATCAAGCTGAGGGTAAAGGGAGAGTCCAATTCTCAAAGCTCGGATGACGCAGTAGCGAAAGCTGCAAGAGAATGAAAATCCGTTGACCGCAAGGTCGTGAGAGTTCAAGTCTCTCCGCCCCCATATCATTTCAGTCTAGTAATCCAACCTATTTTTTCATTTAATTAGCAAATCCTTTATTAAGTCAGCCTCTTTCTCCTGAGTCTGCCCAAGATTATTTGACTCAATTAAATAGCAATATTTATGTTTAAACAATATGTTTTTTTTGGCAAAATTCTAGGGCGATCTGCTTCGCAGTGCCTTCGTAGGTTGGGTTGAGGTGACGAAACCCAACATAATCATTTCATAGTGAATTTAAATGATAATATTTTATTATTTAAAATAATTTTTGTTGATGATTATCATTAACAATCATTATCATTATCATTATCGATAATTTTTAGGGAGTCACTAAAATGGGTTCTTTGGGTGAAGATGCACTGGAGTATCATCGTTCGGGTCGTCCGGGTAAATTGGAGGTAAATGGGACCAAACCCTTTATTACTCAGAGGGATCTCTCGTTAGCTTATACCCCTGGTGTGGCCGAACCCTGTCGCCACATTCATCAAGATCCTGATCAGGTATATGATTATACAACAAAAGGAAACCTAGTGGCAGTAGCTACTAACGGGACGGCGGTTTTAGGGTTAGGTAATATTGGACCGTTGGCCGGTAAACCGGTAATGGAAGGGAAAGCAATTTTATTTAAACGGTTTGCAGATATTGATGTTTTTGACCTAGAAATTGATGCTTATGATGCCGATCAATTTATTGCAACTGTTAAAAGTTTAGAACCGACTTTCGGTGGAATTAATTTAGAAGATATTAAAGCACCGGATAGCTTTTATATTGAAGAAACCCTAAAAAAAGCGATGAAAATTCCTGTTTTTCATGACGATCAACATGGAACTGCTATTATTACATCGGCTGCTTTATTAAATGCCTTAAAAGTTGCCAAAAAATCTATTGAAACTATAAAAGTCGTTTATTGTGGTGCTGGGGCTGCAGCCATTGCTTGTGCGAAACTTCATCTAACATTAGGAGTCCGGCCTGAGCATTTAATTATGTGTGATAGAAAAGGGGTTATTTATCAGGGAAGAAAAGAAGATATGAACCCTTATAAAGCCCTATTTGCTTCCACTACTCAAGCTAGAACCTTAGAAGAAGCGATTAAGGATGCTGATGTGTTTGTGGGACTATCGGTTAAGGGGGCTTTATCGGTTTCTATGTTGCAATCAATGGCTGAGAATCCCATTGTTTTTGCTTTAGCTAATCCCGATCCCGAAATTGAATACGATGAAGCCATTAAGGCTCGTTCTGATGTCATTATAGCCACAGGAAGATCAGATTATCCTAACCAAGTTAATAATGTTTTAGGCTTTCCATTTATCTTTCGAGGGGCTTTAGATGTACGAGCAACCGATATTAATGAAACTATGAAAATTGCTGCAGTTGAAGCTTTAGTAAAACTGGCTCATGAAGAAGTTCCCTATACTGTTTTACGAGCTTATGGATTAAAAGAGCTTAGTTTTGGACGAGATTATTTAATTCCTAAACCATTTGATCATCGGGTTCTGTTTTGGGTAGCCCCTGCGGTTGCTCAAGCAGCTATGGATACAGGGGTTGCTCGAAAATCTCTGGATTTAGATCATTATAAAGAGTCCTTAGAACAACGGATGGGAATGTCAAAAGAGATTATTCGTCACAGTATTCAGAAAGCAAAAACGAATCCTAAATCCATTGTTTTTCCAGAAGGAGATAACCCCAAAATATTAAAAGCTTGTCAAATTTTGCAAGAGGAAGGAATCGCCCAACCCATTCTAATTGGTTCCGTGGATAAAATCAATCAAAAAGTAACAGAGTTAGGCCTAGAGTTAGAGAATATTCCTATTATTGATCCTGTGAATTTTAGTGAACGAGATCACTATATTCAAGCATTATTTATCCTACGTCAACGTAAAGGAATGACTTTAAATCAAGCTAAACAAAGTGTTCTTGATCCCACTATTTTTGCTTTGTTAATGGTACAGTTAGGGCAAGCTAATGCCATGGTTGCAGGTGTCAGTCAAGCCTATCCTAGTATTTTGAGATCAGCCTTACAAATTATCGGAACGAAAGCCGATGTTAACTGCGTTTCTGGTGTGTATTTAATGTTATTTAAACATCGGGTTTATTTCTTTGCAGATACCACTGTTAATATTGAACCCACCGCCGAAATTTTAGCGGATATTGCCCTAGAAAGTGCCGCCTTAGCCAAACGATTAGATATTGTTCCTCGCATTGCCATGCTGTCTTTTTCTAACTTTGGCAGTGTCAAACATTCCTTCTGCGATCGCGTCAAAAATGCCGTTCAATTAGTTAAAAATAGACAACCCGATTTAATGATCGATGGAGAAATGCAAGCAGATACGGCAGTCAATCCTAGTTTAGTGGCAGAACATTATCCTTTTAGCGAAATAAAAGGAAACGCTAATATTTTGATATTTCCTGATTTACAATCGGGCAATATTGCCTATAAATTACTCCATGAATTAGGAGGCGCAGAAGCCATCGGACCGATTTTATTAGGCATGAAAAAGCCAATTCATATTCTACAAAGAGGATGTCAAATTAATACCATTGTTAATATGTCTGCTATGGCTGTGTTAGACGCTCAAGACATAGAAAATGATCTTCCACCTTCGATAATCTCCCACACCCCCCACACCTCCCACACCCCCCACACCCCCCACACCCCCCACACCCCCCACACCCCCCACACCCCCCTTTATAAGGGGGGCAGGGGGGGTATGGGGCAGGGGCGTTGGCAATAGGCAACAGGCAATAGTGAGAAGTTAAAAATGTACCTCATCAAAGTGAGAAAGGCTATAGAATTTCCCAATGCTATTCTAATTAATTGACTGTTGTCTGTTCCCCGTTGTCTTAAAGAAAGACATTGAAATAACTGTTTTAAGTCGATATACTAAAGCTAATTTAAAAAAAATTTGCTCCCGTTACTGTACACTGTTGTCAATGCAATCTATTTCTAATCTTGGTTTACTCTCATCTCTTCCTGAAGCCTTAACAAAGCTGGCTTATCAAGGATTCCAACAAAGTAAAAGTGTATTTAGTTTAGCCCACAAAACCATCAGCGATCGCTTGACGGATACTGTCGTTCCCAGTCGTCAAAATCTCACGACTCCTCTGTCTCCAGACTTATTATTAGAGTTACAAGAAAGACGGAATCAACTGTGTGAAATTGACTGGAAAGATGCCCAAAAAGGAGTTTACCCTGTGGACATTTTATTTGATAGTTTGTTACCAGATTTCTTGCGTTATTATCCTGAAGTTTGGCTAGACTTACCCAAAATCTGGACAAGATTGCAACGCAAAGAATATCAAAGTTTTGCCAAGGATATCGAAAAAGAAGGCTATCCCCGTTACTATTTACAAAACTTTCATTATCAAACTGATGGTTATCTTAGTGATTCATCGGCGAATCTCTACGACTTACAAGTCGATATTCTTTTTAATGGAGTGGCTGATAGTATGCGTCGCCGTATTCTTGCTCCTTTAAAAGAAGGTTTAAAAATATTTTCCTCTGTTCCACCTTATCAAATTAAAGTCTTAGACGTAGCTTGTGGGACCGGACGCACGTTAAAAAATATTCGTGCAACCTTTCCTAAAGCGTCTTTATTTGGGGTTGACTTATCCCCTGCTTACCTACGAAAAGCCAATCAACTCCTCTCAGAAAATCCCAGGGAACTCCCCCAACTCACCCACGCTAATGCAGAAGATTTACCCCATCCCGATAACTTTTTTCATGGGTTAACCTGTGTGTTTCTCTTCCATGAGTTACCTGGAGTTACCCGCCAGGAAGTCATTAATGAGTGTTTTCGGGTGACAAAACCAGGAGGAACCTTTATTATTTGCGATTCAATGCAATTATCCGATTCTCCTGAATTTGAAGTGATGATGAAGAATTTTTCTGCTATGTTTCATGAACCCTATTATCAAGATTATATTAGAGATGAGTTAGGGGAAAGATTAGAAAAAGCAGGGTTTGAACTCATGGAAACTCAACTGCATTTTGTGAGTAAATATTGGATTGCCCGTAAACCGGGTTAACACCCCCCACACCCCCCTTTAAAAGGGGGGCAGGGGGGGTTGGCCTACGCCTCTGCTTCTAAAATTTAGTCGGTTGACGCATTAAATCACTAATGGTGAGACCAATTTGGGGTTTACCTTCAAACACACTACCCACATCAAACCGTTGTAAGTGGATTTTAGCCAGATGATAAGCATCTGGGGGCAAAGGAATATAACCAGCATCTGCCACTAATTCTGGGGCTTTATCAAGATAATATTCCACAAAAACTTCTAAAGCCGGATTTTCTTGCGCTCGCTTGGCATTAACATAGATAAATAAAGGACGGGATAAGGGCTGATACTCTTCATTTTCTACCGTTGCCACCGAAGGAATCACCCCACCGTTACCATTATCAATGGCCACCGCCTTGAGTTGATCTTGATGTTGTTGATAATAGCCATAGCCAAAATAAGCGATCGCATTAGGATCTTGAGCGACTCCTGTTACTAATACTTCATCATCCTCGCTGGCAACATAATCTTGACGACTCGCCCCAGTTTCTCCCACAATAGCGTTGGTAAAGTAATCATAAGTCCCTGAGAGTTTATCGGGTCCATATAAGGTTAAGGGACGATTGGGATAAGCGGGATCAATTTGATTCCATTGAGTCACCTGATTTTCTGCCGTCGGTTCCCACATCGTTTTTAATTGTTCAACGGTTAACCTATCGGTCCAATCATTGTTAGGATTAACCACCACAGTAATGGCATCAAAGGCAATAGGAAGCTCAATATAACGAATTTCATTACTATTACAGGCTTTCATCTCTTCAGTAGAAATGGGACGAGAGGCTGCATTAATGTCCGTTTCCCCTGCACAAAACTTATTAAACCCTTCAGTGGTTCCCGAAAATTCCCCTTCTATCTTGAGTTCTTTGACGGGTTGGTTGACGGCTTCACTTTCATAGCTTGCTAACACCCGTTCGGTAATGGGAAAAACGGTACTTGAGCCATCAATTTTTATGGGTTTAATGGCTGATTCAGGAACCGAACCACAAGCAGATAATAAAGAAAACGAGATCAAAGCCATACCCCAGGTTCTGCCCTTGAAAATTTTATAAATATTGGTTAACATATTTAGTTTTACCTTTTCTTAATGATAGTAATTAGCAATTAATTTTAAGCAACAAGTTAACGAGAAGTTAAACCATTAACCTATCCTTAGCTATCCCTTATTCAGAGTGCTTTGCAGAGAAACAAGACTTTTCCTGATAATGATGTAATGGTAATTCTCGATTCCCCACAAAAAAGAAAAATTAATCTTTTTTTCACAAGCGGTTTTTTTTAAAGAAAAAAAAGTCTTAAATTTTCAGAACTTATAACTTTCTTAACCTAACGTTTACCATAAATTGTTAGATTCTGCTTTAAGATTTGTTTAGTTTATCCAATTAACAATTAAAGCCCTATGTTCACATCAGTGAAATCCAGTAAACGTACCATAATAAGATCCTTATCAATTCTCAGTTTAGCCGTCAGTTTAGGAGCCTGTGGAGGAGGTTCTTCTGATGCCCCTGATACCACCACAACCGCCCCCGATGGTGGCACGGAAGGAACAACCACCGCTTTAAACCCTCCCCTAGAAGGTAATGTTGCCTTAACCGGTGCCGGTGCGTCTTTCCCTGCGCCGTTGTATCAAAACTGGTTTGTGCAACTCAACAAAGAAGTCCCTCAACTACAAGTTAACTACCAGTCCGTTGGGAGTGGTGCCGGTGTTGAACAGTTTACCACTGGAACCGTTGACTTCGGAGCCAGTGACGTAGCCATGACAGACGAAGAAATGGCCAATATAGACAGAGGGGTTCTTTTGCTACCCATGGCCGCTGGTAGTATTGTCATGGCCTATAACCTACCTGGAGTCGAAGGACTTAAACTTACCAGAGAGGCCTATGTCGGCATTTTTAATGGAACGATTACTAACTGGAGTGATCCGGCCATCGCTGACGCTAACCCCGATCTCCAATTACCGGATCAACCCATTACCGTCGTCCACCGTTCCGATGGGAGTGGTACCACAGGGGTATTTACTAAGCATCTCAGTGCCATTAGCCAAGAATGGGAAACCACCATCGGTCAAGGAAAAAGTGTGGAATGGCCCACGGACAAAGGTAAATTTATCGGGGGTAAAGGAAACGAAGGGGTAACCGCTTCCATTCAGCAAAACGAAGGCGCGATCGGTTACATTGAATATGGTTACGCTAAACAGAATAGTATTCCCGTAGCAGAATTAGAAAACGCTTCTGGTAACTTCATTGTCCCTACCGATGAGACTGCCTCAGCCACATTAGACGCGGTAACTTTACCCGAAAATCTACGGGCCTTTATTACCGATCCTGAAGGGGATAACTCTTATCCTATTGTTACTTACACTTGGATGATGGCCTACGAAACCTATGACGATCCTCAAAAAGCGATCGCGATGGAAACCATGATTCAGTACGGCTTAACCGAAGGTCAAGAACAAAGTAAAGAATTAGGTTATGTTCCCTTACCCCCTAGTGTGAGAGAAAAAGTGGCCGCAGCGGCTGATGTCATTAGCCCTGATTATGAAATTAAAGTCGACTAATTAATGACATAATGAGTGAGGGGAAAAAGTATAATAAAAACTGATAACTTTCCCTGATACTCTAATATTTCGTTCTGCTCTCCTCACTTTTTTTCACTGTTGTTGTTCTGAGCAATTAAGCTTGCTGATTTATCGTGACTGCATCATCTTCTAGACGACAAACCGGGGTGGGCTTTCGCTCGGCCATGGAGAAAACCGTTGATAATTGGTTTATTTGGTTGACCTTAGCCTTTGCCATTGGTATTGGTTTAATATTGCTTTCTATTGCTTTGATTATCACTTGGCGTGCTTGGCCAGCTATCCAAGAATATGGACTGGGTTTTCTATTTAGTAGTTCCTGGAACCCGGTCAAAGGCCGAGAACAATATGGCGCATTACCGGTGATTTATGGAACGTTAGTCAGTTCTTTGATTTCTCTGGTTATTGCAGTCCCTTTAGGCATTGGAACCGCGATTTTTTTAAGTGAAAATTTTATCCCCCAAAAATTCCGCACTCCCTTAGTTTTCTTAGTGGAGTTACTGGCAGCCATTCCCAGTGTGGTTTATGGACTGTGGGGGATTTTTGTGTTAATTCCTGTGGTTCAACCCTTTGCCCAGTGGTTACATAATAATTTTGGTTGGATACCTCTGTTTAGCACCCCTCCAGCCGGGGGACCAGGGATGTTTCCTGCGGGTATTGTGCTATCCATTATGATTTTACCGATTATTACGGCCATTTCTCGGGACTCTTTAGCCTCCCTTCCCCCTGAGTTACGGCAAGCTTCCTTAGGGTTAGGGGCAACCCGTTGGGAAACCATTTTCCGTGTCTTAATTCCAGGTGCTTTTTCGGGTATCGTTGGGGGCATTATGTTAGCCTTGGGTCGGGCAATGGGAGAAACCATGGCCGTCACCATGATTATCGGTAATGTTAATAAGATCAGTATTTCTATTTTAGAACCAGCCAATACCATCTCATCTTTAATTGCTAACCAGTTTGCTGAAGCGTCAGGAATGCAGGTGGCCGCCCTGATGTATGCCGGGTTAGTGTTAATGCTTTTAACGTTAGTGGTGAATATTCTGGCTGATTATATCGTTAGTCAAGTTCGAGCGAAATATTAAGCTGTTCATGATTGAGATGGCTCGTCAAGACTGCATGGGAGCAGGGAGCAAAGGGAGCAGGGAGACTGTATCAATAATGAGTAACAGGGCTTTAACTTGCATGAGTGCCTTTTGCCTTTTGCCTTCGCCCAGAGGGCGTAGTAACGTTTATTTTTATCACGATACTGATTAGTTATGGAAAACAAGGGATTAAGTCTTAAAAAAAAGCCGACTTCTACCCGTGCCTTATTTGATAGCTTCTGGACGGGTATTGCTTCTCTGTGTATGATTATCACCCTCATTCCTCTGTTTGCGGTGTTAATCTTCGTTTTTATTCAAGGCTTTCGTCGGATTAATTTAGACCTGTTTACTCAGTTACCGCCTCCCCCTGGCCTTTCAGAAGGGGGTATTGCCAATGCTATTATTGGAACCTTAGTTACAGTCGCCATTGCGACCATTATTTCTGTGCCTTTCGGGGTGTTAGCTGCCATTTATCTCTCAGAATTTAGCCGTGATAACCAAATTGCTAGGTGGGTGAGATTTGCGACTAATGTTTTAAGTGGGGTTCCGTCCATTATTGCCGGGGTATTCGCCTATGGTTTATTAGTGGCCACTGGAGTTGTGGGCTTTTCTGCCATTGCTGGAGGGGTTGCCTTAGCGGTTTTGATGTTACCTACTATCGTTAGAACCACGGACGAAGCCTTACAAATTGTTCCTCAAGAGGTACGCTGGGCGGCCTTTGGCATCGGGGCTTACAATTATCAAACGGTCTTAAAAATAGTCCTACCGGCTGCTATTCCCTCTATTTTGACTGGGGTTACCTTAGCCATTGCTCGTGCTGCTGGAGAAACTGCCCCTCTCATTTTTACGGCACTATACTCTAATTTTTGGCCAAGCGCACCCCCCCAAGGACTCCTAGAACCCATCGCTACGTTATCCGTACTGGTTTATAACTACGCCATTGTACCCTTTAAACCGCAACAGGAACTGGCTTGGGCAGGATCGTTAATTTTAGTGTTATTAGTCTTAATTACCAGTGTTACAGCCCGTTTAGCCACTCGTCAGAAAACCTATTAGGAATGAAGAATTTAGAATGAAGAATTTAGAATTACTCAGAAGGGAGTAAATTATTATGGGAAATATTGAACAAGATACAATACCAATCGATAAGTTAGAGACGGTTTTTGCTCTCGACCACGTGGATATTTATTACGGAAATTATCGGGCGGTTCGGGATGTTACTTTTACCATTCCAAAAAATAAAATAACGGCATTTATTGGCCCTTCAGGGTGTGGAAAAAGTACCATTTTACGCTGTTTCAATCGACTCAATGATCTCATTGATAGTTTTCACCTTAAGGGAAAAATAAACTATCATGGACAGGATTTATATGCCTCTGATATTGATCCCATTGAGGTTAGAAAACGCATCGGTATGGTCTTTCAAAAACCCAATCCTTTTCCTAAAACCATTTATGATAATATTGCTTATGGTGCTAGGGTAAATAACTTTAAAGGGGATTTAGACGAGTTGGTAGAAACCTCCTTAAAACGAGCCGTTTTATGGGACGAAGTTAAAGATAAATTAGGAGAAAGTGGCTTTTCTTTATCGGGGGGACAACAACAACGATTGTGTATTGCTCGTACGATTGCGGCTCAACCGGAAGTGGTATTAATGGACGAACCTTGTTCAGCATTAGATCCTATTTCAACCCTAAAAGTTGAAGAATTAATGCACGAATTAAAGGAAAATTATACCATTATTATCGTTACCCATAATATGCAGCAAGCCACACGGGTGGCTGATTACACAGCCTTTTTTAATGCAGAAGCAACGGATAAAGGTAGTAAAGTGGGTTTTCTGGTTGAATATGATGAAACAGAGACCATTTTTGGTAATCCCAAACACCAAGATACTAAAGATTATGTCAGTGGAAAATTTGGTTAATCTACTTAAACTTATTGTTACTCAAATTATAAAGGTTAAAAGAAAAAAATGATGACTGATATCGCAACAGAAACCGTATTAAGAACTGAAAAATTGAATGTTTTCTACGGTTCAAACTTAGCCGTTAGGGATGTTACGTTAGATATTCCCATTAATAAAGTTGTGGCATTTATTGGTCCTTCAGGTTGCGGAAAAAGTACGGTTTTGCGCTGTTTTAATCGCATGAATGATCTGATTCCGAGTGCGAGAATTGATGGGAAAATTACCTATCACGGTAAAGATATTTATGCTAAAAAAGTCGATCCCGTTGATTTAAGGAGTCGCATTGGCATGGTATTCCAAAAACCCAACCCCTTTCCTAAATCTATCTACGAAAATATTGCCTTTGGTGCGAGATTGAATGGATATAAAGGAGATATGGGGGAGTTGGTAGAAAGTTCTTTAAAAAAAGCATCGGTGTGGGACGAAACGAAAGATAAATTACATCAAAGTGGGTTAGCCTTGTCTGGGGGACAACAACAACGATTATGTATTGCACGGGCGATCGCCGTTAAACCTGATGTTATTTTAATGGATGAACCCTGCGCAGCCTTGGACCCCATTTCTACCCTAAAAATTGAGGAATTGATTCACGAATTAAAGAAAGATTACACTATTGTTATTGTTACTCATAATATGCAACAAGCGTCACGGGTATCGGATTTAACGGCGTTTTACAATGCAGAAGCTACTGAGAGAGGGGGTAAAGTGGGTTATCTCGTCGAATATGACGAAACCGAGACCGTATTCCAAAATCCTGCCCAAGAAGCCACCAGAGACTATGTTAGTGGACGATTTGGTTAAAGGCATAGCTTGCACCTTCCCTAAACCTCCCACACCCCTCACACCCCTCACACCCCCCACACCCCCACACCCCCCACACCCCCCACACCCCCCACACCCCCCTTTAAAAGGGGGGCAGGGGGGGTAGGGGGCAGGGGGGGTAGAGGGGGGCAGGGGGGTTAGAGGTGGGTTTATCGAAGACGCAAGATATAAGCTACAATTTAGCCTAAACCCAATGATCTGAGGAAGTGTTCTATTTGTGTTGAAGAAACTATTTGATTATCAATCTTGCCGTTGGTTATTCTCTTTATGCTTAGGAACCTCTCTACTTTTAACTAGCTGTAATTCTCAACCCAAAACCACTACAAATACCCAAAGTGATAGTGATACTTTAAAATTATTATATTGGCAAGCTCCCACCATTCTCAACCCCCATTTATCCACCGGATTAAAAGATACAGAAGCCAGTCGAATCACCTTAGAACCTTTAGCAAGTTATGATAAAAATGGGGAATTAATTCCCTTTTTAGCAGCCGAAATTCCCACTCGTGAAAATGGGGGAATTGCCGAAGATGGAAAGTCAGTAACTTGGAAGTTAAAACCCGATCTACAATGGTCCGATGGGACTCCATTTACCGCCGATGATGTCGTCTTTACTTATCAGTTTTTAAGTAACCCAAAAGTTGGGGCAACCAGTGCAGGAGATTACGAAATTATCGAAAAGGTTGAAGCCCTAGATTACAACACAGTAAAAATTACTTTTAAACGAGTTAATCCGGCTTGGAATCGCTTTTTTATTGGCTCATCAGGACTCATTTTACCTGGTCATATTTATGAAAAATATAATGGAGAAAATGCTAGACAAGCTCCTGCCAATTTATTACCCATTGGAACCGGACCCTATAAAGTGGTTGAATTTAAACCCGGAGACGTAGTTATTTATGAACCGAATCCTTACTTTAGAAATGCCGATCAATTGGGGTTTAAACGCATTGAATTAAAAGGAGGCGGAGACGCAACCTCTGCCGCCAGAGCCGTGTTACAAACCGGGGACGCAGATTATGCTTTTAACCTACAAGTAGAGGCTCCTATTTTACAACAATTAGAAACAGGGGGACAAGGAAAACTGGTTTCTATTTTAGGGACATTGAGTGAACGTATTTTATTAAATTTTTCTGATCCCAATCAAGAAACAGCAGAGGGAGAACGATCAAATATTAATAATCCTCATCCTTTTTTGAGTGATAAAAGGGTTAGAGAAGCCTTTAGTTTAGCCATTGATCGTGATACGATTAGTCAGCAATTATATGGGATTACAGGGAAACCGGCCGCTAATATTTTACTCTTACCCGAAGAATACAACTCCCCCAATACTTCCTATTCATTTAACTTAGAAAAAGCTCAACAATTATTAGATGAAGCTGGATGGAAAGATACTAATAATAATGGCACAAGGGATAAAAATGGAGTAGAAATGCAAGTGGTATTTCAAACCTCAGTCAATCCCTTAAGACAAAAAACCCAAGAGATCGTTAAACAAGGATTAGAAACCATTGGCGTAGGGGTAGAATTAAAGAGTATTGATGCAAGTATTTTCTTTTCTGGTGATCCGTCTAATAATGATACGGTGGAACGTTTTTATGCTGATTTACAGATGTTTACTACGGGAAATTATAGTCCAGATCCCACCAATTATATGGAGGGTTATAAATGTGATGAAATTCCCCAAAAAGCTAATAATTGGGTAGGGGATAATTACACCCGTTATTGTAATCCTGAATATGACAAAATATGGGAAGCTGCCACCCAAGAATTAGATCCCAAAAAACGACAAGAACTGTTTATTAAAATGAATGATATTGTTGTTAATGATGTGGTCATTATTCCTCTGGTTCATCGTGCGGATGTGACTGCCATTAGTAACCGTTTACAGGGGTTTGAATTGACCCCTTGGGATCGCAATACTTGGAATATTAAAGACTGGAAATTTGAATAAAGGCAAGAGGCAAGAGGCAAGGGTTCTCCCCCTAACCAAAGGGGGAGTTAGAGGGGGTGGTAATAGGTAAACGTAAGTGTGTGTGAGAAGTGTGGGAAGAAAATTAATATTTTTCTCCCTATGCTCCCTGCTCCCTCTGCTTCCTAGTTAATATATTTATGTTAACTGTTGATAATCTTCTGGGGTATCAATATCAATCATTCCTTGAGGGAAAGGAATAAAAGAAACATCATTTTTATATTGTTTGATAATTTTTTTGGCTCCTCCTTTCCCATTTAAACTAACTAATTGAGAGAAAAATTGAGCATCGAATAAAACAGGAACCCCATAAGTATTTGCATAGGTGCAAACAATAATCGGTTTTCTAGTCGTTTGATAAGCAAAGACAAGATTATTAATGATTTCTGCTGTTAAAAAAGGTTGATCACAAACACAAATAACAGCCGCTTTGATGGTTTGAGGATAATGACTGAGATATTTAATTCCAACACCAATGGATGAACCCATCCCTAAAGACCAATTTTTGTTTTTAATGACTGTAACAGAAGATCGATCAATGTTACCCTTGATTTTATCCTCATTGGCTCCTAAAACCACAATAATGGGTTTACAAATTGAGGCGATCGCTGTTTCAATGGTATGACTGAGTAACGTCGCTCCTTGATAGGATAACAGTTGTTTAGCTGTCCCCATTCGAGTCGAGGCCCCGGCAGCTAAAATAATAACAGCAATATTAACTTTTTGGTTCATTCTTGTTGGGTGAAAGATAATCAAGACAAAGTTTCGTTAAAAATTATTTTATTTATGCCAAATTGGAAACGATGATTAATAACCTTGGGTCATAATAAAAGTATAAAGGATAAATTTACAAGTCTTGATTGACCACCACCTGGTTTTAAGATGTTAGCTTTTTTGTAAGAGAGGATTATATTATGAACAATTTTGACCTGAAATGTTACCAAGAAACCTATCAAAGTCCTCAATATTGGCAAGGGAAACAATTCAAAAATGAAGCCCTACGCCGTCAAAGTTGGGGCGAATGTCGTCAATTAACGGATCATTTTTATGATGAATTAGTCAGTCGTGGTTATTTAATCTTAAGAAAAGACTCAGATTAAATTGTCAATCTAAGCTTCACCAGCAACAATGTTATGACTTCCTGTCCAAAGAAAAAAATCCCCTATTATTCTCAACCTGACTATACTCAACCTTTATTAGAAATTACCCCAGATATTCGCGAAAAACTATTATCACGTTTATCTGTGCTGTATGGAGAGGATGAGGCAAAAAATTGTATTGAAGAGTTAGAAAGACTCTTAAAAGTTCACTATGCGTATAAACCACCAGGGATGATCGAAGCTGAGAAAGAATTTAAACTGAGTGATTGTTTTAGTCACAAAGATATTATTTTAATTACCTATGGCGATTTATTAATTAGTGAACCCCTAACCCCGTTAGAAACCTTACAAGAATTTCTCAAAGAATATGTAAGACTCTATGATGTATTTAGTATCTTACATCTTTTACCATTTTTCCCTTATTCATCGGATCGCGGTTTTTCAATTACTGACTATAGAAGTGTTGATCCAAAATTAGGAGCTTGGAAAGACATTCAAGCGATCGGAAAATCATTTCGCCTCATGTTTGATGGTGTATTTAATCATATTTCCTCTCAAAGTCATCTATTTCAAGAGGTATTAAATGGTAATCCTGACTATAAAGATTTTGCAACGATTTACCATTCACCTCACGAATTAACCCCCAAACAAAGAGAAATTTTAGTTCGTCCTCGTACCTCCGATATTCTCTCAGAATATCAATCCATAGACGGTAAAATTTGGGTGTGGACAACCTTTTCACCAGATCAAATTGATCTCAATTATCGTAACCCGAAAGTATTACTTTTTATGATTGATACTTTTCTACTTTATGTTAGAAGAGGAGCTACTTTAATTCGCTTAGATGCCGTTACTTATTTATGGGATGAACCGGGGACAAATGGCGTTCATTTAGAACAAACCCACGAAGTGATTAAACTATTAAGAGATATTTTAGATATTGTTGATCCAAAAGTGGTTCTAGTCACAGAAACCAATGTCCCCCATGAAGAAAATATCTCTTACTTTGGTAATGGTTCCGATGAAGCCCAAATTATCTATAATTTTGCCCTACCTCCTTTAGTGCTTTATACCTTTTATCAAGAAGATAGTACCGCTATTTCTCGATGGGCTAAATCGTTACAATATCCGACCCCAATGACCAATTTTTTAAATATGTTGGATACTCATGATGGGATTGGGTTAATGGGAGTTAAAAACATTCTCTCCTCTTCACAAATCAATTTTATTATTGAAAAAGCCAGAGAACATGGGGCGTTAATTTCCTATAAAACGGGAGCAGGGGGAAAACAAGAACCCTACGAAATTAATTCGACTTGGTTTAGTGCCATTAACTTTGATAATGGAACAGAATCGATAGAATTACAAGTTAAACGGTTTATTGCCTCTCGTAGTTTAGCATTAGCCTTAAGAGGGATTCCAGCCATTTATTTTCATGGTTTAATTGGCACGCGCAACGATTTAGAAACCGTAATTAAAACGAAATCGAAGCGAGATATTAATCGAAAAACCCTACTCGAAGAAGACTTAAAAACCAACTTACTCAAAAAAGATTCCAAACTTTCCAAAATTGTCGAGCAACTGGGACATTTATTAGAAATTCGCAGTCGACAATTGGCCTTTCATCCCAATGGGGAGCAAAAAATCTTAGAAATTTCTCAAAAAGTGTTTTCAATTTTTCGCATTTCACCGGATCAAAACGAGCATATTTTAGCCATTACTAATATTAGTAATCAAGCAGAAACTATCCATATTGATCTTTATGATCTCGGTCTACAACAAAGTCAATGGTACGATTTAGTCAATAGACGGGGATTAACCACCAAAGAACAACAACTCTGTATTAACTTACTTCCCTATGATGTTGTTTGGTTAATTCCCCTGGTCGAGTTAGAAAGGATGATCGAAAGTGATTAAACCGGTTCATCATTGGGACAATGACCCGCTAAATCGAGTTTCTCCATGTGTTTAGCCGACAAGTGAACATCAAGGGCCCCCAAATTTTCTCTCATATGTTCAGCAGTGCCGGCGGAAAAAACAGGAATTAAAGGGGGTTGACGGTGCAACATCCAGGCTAAAACCACTTGATTCGGGGTCTTTCCTAGGTCTTGGGCTACTTCTCGTAACGCTTTGATTCGTTCATCCGTGTCTTGGCCCAGGTAAGGGGAAGGAATAGCGCGATCGCTACGAACATAAGCCCCACGAAGGAGAGGTGTATAAGCTAACATGGTTTTTCCCCGTGCATCGCAATAGCTCATTAAATGGTCATCGATGAGACATTGCGGGCCAAAATCTCCCCCAGATCGGGGTCGTAAGTAACTAAATCGTTGTTCAACGCAACAATATCCGGCCCATCGATGACGTTGACAGATAGCATCGGCATCCGCTAAACGCCAGGGTAAATAATTACTAGCACCATAAAAGCGAATTTTTCCATCATTAACTAGGGTTTCAAAAGCCCTTAAGGTTTCTTCTAGGGGCGTGTGGGGATCATCGTGATGAGCGTAATATAAATCGATGCGATCGACCCCTAAACGTCTGAGACTACTTTCACATTCAGAAATGATGGTTGAAGCCGCTAAACCGTCGGGAACGTCTCGATACCCGAAGCCGACTTTTGTGGCTAAGAAAATATCTTGACGATTTCCTCTTTCCCTTAGCCAACGTCCGATAGTCACTTCACTTTCTCCTCCTTTCCCTTGCTCACACCATTGATCATAAGCGTTGGCTGTATCGATAAAATTACCCCCTGCTTCAAGGTACATATCCATAACTTTTGCTGATTCTTCGTAAGTCTTTCTCGTACCAAAGCGCAAGGTACCTAAACATAAACAACTAACGTCGATTCCTGTGTGACTGAGTTGAACTTTTTTCATCATTTTCTTACCCTCCGTTGATCGAATAAAATTTAACAGTGACTATAACAGCGAGTTAGGGCTTGTTTAACTAACTGTTCATCCGCTTCTTCACTTAACCCACTGGCGCCTATCCCTCCGATCACCTGATCGTTAACGACGATGGGAACCCCTCCGGCCATGCCTGTAATTTTGGGATCAACCCAGTAACCTATGTCTTTTCCCGTTTTCTGGGCCCATTGAGCGATATCAGAGGACGGAATACCCTCTCGTGCTGCGGTGTAGGCTTTGGCCTGGGCTAATACCCCCGATTGAATGGTCGCTTTTACCATGCGGCCATAAGCCACTAAGTCTCCGTGACTATCCACAACCGCGATGGAGATCCCTTTGTTGCGTTCTTGAGCCAGGGCCATGGCGGCTTCGATTAGGGATTGTGCTTGATCATATTTAATATCCACGGTATTTTCTCCTGAAGTTAAGGGTTTTCAGGAAATTCCTTTATTTCTATTATAAAAAGAAATTAAATAATCCTAGTGGAATTACTAAGGTATGTAAATAATGAGAAGGTTATAGTTGAACTTCTCTGACTTGATAAGGGGCATGAATCCCTTGCTCACGCTGCTTTAAAAAGCCACCATTCCGGTTAGTTAAAACGGCTTGAATTTCTGTAACAATAGATAAAGCGATCGCTTGGGGTGTCTCTGCACCAATATCTAAACCCATCGGCGCATATAATTTTTTGAGCATTTCTGGAGAATCGTCTAATCCTTGATTTTTTAGGTCTTGTAATAATCTTTCTTTGCGTTGTTTTGACCCCAAACAGCCTAAATATTTGATCTCAGAAGGTATCAAAAGTTTGAGAATTTCTAAATCATCGAGATAATTATGAGTCATGATGATAGCCACTGTGTCATCTTTAACGGATATTTGTTTATTTAAAATGTCTCGACGAGTCAAAATAATTTCATCTGCTCTGCTAAATCTTTCTTTCGTTTCTTCACTAGCACGACAATCAATAATGGTTATTTTCCACCCTAACATTTTAGCTAAGTCTGCCACAGGAATAACCTCCCGACCGGCACCAAAAATCATTAAGTTTAGGGGAGGTTTAATCAATTCTATAAACACATCAATTTTACCTTGTGAAAGTTGATAAGAATAGAAACTAGACTGTTGATTGTGTAAAGAAGTTTGAGCATTTTTTAATAACGCTGTTTTAAATTCATTATCTTGCAAATTAGTATTAACTGGATTATCGAAGGTGATCGTTAAACGGTCTCCCACCCTACTATTAACACTTCCTTCTATATTAATAACTGTAGCGATTACAGCTTTTTGTTGTGTTGTGAAACAATGATCAATCAATTGTAAAGGGTTTAAAGAATCCTCTTGATTTAACCGTTCAATTAATACGGTAATCACACCATTACAACCCAGTCCAAACCCCCAGATAATGTCTTCGTCTGCTGTAGAGTCATAAGTAACAGTAATCGGGTTATTGTCTTTTATAGAAACGCGAGTGTGTTCTAAAATATCTTTTTCTAGACAACCACCGC
The DNA here is from genome assembly GCF_003013815.1 of Cyanothece sp. BG0011. GTDB lineage: Bacteria > Cyanobacteriota > Cyanobacteriia > Cyanobacteriales > Microcystaceae > Crocosphaera. The sequence continues at coordinate 26,055 of NZ_PRLH01000009.1, forward strand.
TAATACTACCGAACATTTCCCCCGATGATGTGATTAACATCCGCGCACCTGGTTGACGATAAGTCGAACCTTTTACCTTAACAATAGTGGCTAAAAATATTTCTTGTTCCTTCTTTTTGTATTTTTTCCATGCTGCTAAAATAGATTTAATTTCTTTCATTTTTAATATTCATGATTTTGCATTACTTGATTGATTTTCTTTCTGTTATTGGACTGTACCAAATTTCATGATCTCTTTTTCCTTGACGTTTAAAATACCATATAATATTATAATAGATTTTAATAATAAAAAGAAAAAACGATAGCGTTTCTCACTCTGATGAGGTACACTTTTAACCTCTTACCATTGCCTCTTCCCTCAAAGCAATTACCTGTGTATCTCACGAGTATGAAAACTGCTATATAAACCTTACCCTATAGTTTGAATTTAAACTTTCATTCATTGTCAAATAAGCCAATGCCACAAGTTTCTCAACAGCAATTAATTGCAGGGGCAAAACAAGGAAAAGTTGTTAGCTTTCCCACCGATACGGTTCCTGCTTTAGCAGCCGTCCCTAACGCTGCTTCTCTCATTTTTGCCACTAAAAAACGACCTCCTGATAAACCTTTAATTTTGATGGGGTCATCCCCTGAAGCGATTTGGCAATATGTTCGAGGGAATCCCCAAGAATTACGGATATGGGAAGGGGTTGTTAAACAATATTGGCCCGGTCAATTAACCTTAGTATTACCCGCTTCTGAATTAGTCCCTAAAACCATGAATCCTCTTGATCCTACCACCATCGGAGTCCGTATTCCTAACTCCATCATTGCTCGAAATATACTGAAAGAAACGGGATGTTTAGCTACCACTAGCGCGAATTTATCTGGGGAACCACCCATAGAGAATTTAAGTGAAATTAATGATAAATTTCCCAATGTTTTAGTGTTAAATGAAGAACCGTTAAACAATCAGAAAAAATACGGTAGTGGCTTACCTTCCACTGTGGCAAAATGGACAGATACCGGCTGGATAATTTTACGTCAAGGTAGTATTAAATTAATGGAGAATGAATAATGGAAGAGATAGAAACGTTACGAAAAGAACTAGAAGCGACCCACTTGGCTTATGAAATGATGGCACAAGTGAGTCAGTTTAAGAGTAGTTATTTAGCAAAAACGGCACACGAATTACGGTCTCCTTTAAGTAGTTTAATGGGGTTGCATCAATTAATTTTAGGAGATTTGTGCGAAAACCCAGAAGAAGAAAAAGAGTTTCTCAAACAAGGGTTTGAATCCGCTAAAAAATTAATTGAAATCATTGATAGAATTGTTACAATTTCCAAGATTGATTACGGGTCAATTGCTCTGAATATTGAAACAAATTCCTTGAATAACATAGTAGAAGAAGTTTATGAATTAACAGAGTTTCAAGCCCAAAATTATAGTTATAAAATTAATGTCAAACAGCCTGAAATTGATATTTTTATTCAAGCCGATAAATCTCGTTTGGTTCAAGGATTAACTGCTTTAGTTGATAGGGCCTTGAGTCTGATGGAAAAAGGAACTATTATCATCACCACTCAATTAAATGAAAGAGAAAATATTGCGACAATTTTGATTGATATTCCTTGTTCTTTGCAACAGTGGGAAAAACAACAAGAAGACTTACAAACTGCTGGATTAACGTTAACTTCTCTAAAAAAATGGAATAATAATTTAGAATTATCTCCTGTTATGACCGTGACATTATGTCAAACTTTATTAAAAAAAATGGGGGGAAATTTAACTATTTTAGATATTTCCCCCGAAAATGAACCAGAAACTTTTACACGGGTACAGTGTCTAATGCCTTTGAGTCAGGTATCATAGAACCATTTCCTAACGAAATGGGGTTAATTTCATAGGCATTTTGTAGAACCATGGTAGTGGATTTATTTTCTTGAAACCCAATTTTTTGATAGAATTTCTGTTGATAGGTTGTCATTAAATAAACCCTTTCTACTTGACTCATTAAAGGATGACTTAAGGCGGTTTCCACTAACTTACGACCTAATCCTAATCCTTGGTATTCTTTGTGAATCACCACATCCCAAATAGTGGCCCGATAAACCCCGTCAGAGGTTCCACGACAGAAACCAATCATGGTTGTACCATCCCAAACAGTCACCACGGGATTACTATTGAAAACCGCAGTTTCTAAGTCTTCTATGGTTCTTTCTCTAGCCCAAAATGCTGCTTGATTAAACAATATTTGTAATTGTTGATAATCGATTTTTGACTTTTGCAGAGAATACTGAATATTACTACAATCCATTGTTAGTAATTCCTAAAAACATTAATCGAGAGAACAAAGGGTTTAAATAATAACCCCAATTAAAAGGACTGAAACGATTATTTTTGAGACGCTAAGAAAATTGTAGCGAATTTTACAAAAAAATACATGGGTTTCTAAGGATTTTTGTGTGTATTTCTTGACATTTATGGAACATCTGACAATACTTGCCTGTCGTTGTCTGTGATGGTGCTAATAGTTGATTAGAGGTCATTTGCATCGGTTTTCTGGCGAAAAAACCGAATCGATACTTAATGGCATAACATAGGTTTTTTGAGGCTTATGGTTTCCTAATACTTTGAAATTGACTCAAAATTAGGTGTGTCCACAGGCAAAATATTTAGTACCATCAAGGCGAAAACCTACTCATCTTATTTTATCTTATCGGTTCTGACGAGGATATGTTAGTATTGTCTTCCCCCGCAACGTCCCTAGAATTAATACCTCCTTCTGTTTCTGGAGAATATTGTTGTCGTATTCCCCTGAATTTATACAATTCAGCGACAGGGGAAGAGTTGGCCACTCAAATAGCCACAGGGAGGCATCTTAAGCTATTAGAAGCAACGTTAACTAATCAATTTATACAAGTCCAACTCTGTGAAGATGGTTATTTAGCTTGGTTATCTTTAAATGATTTGCCAAGTTTAGACTCTGCTGCCAAAATTTATCAATCTAGACACATATCTCGTCGACAAATTGAAAAAAAGATCCCTAGGATTATTGCGTTTACTAAAGCAGCAATGAAACAGCCTAATTATTATTTATGGGGTGGAACCATTGCCCCAAATTATGATTGTTCAGGATTAATGCAAGCTGCTTTTTGTGCATCAGGAATCTGGTTACCTCGGGATTCTTATCAACAAGAAGCTTTTGTTAAAAAGATTTCTTATGAGGAATTATTACCAGGGGATTTAATCTTTTTTGCTACCAATAGAGTGGATCATGTTGCCCTTTATTTAGGGAATGGTTATTATATTCACAGTTCAGGTCAAGAGGTGGGACGGAACAAAATTGCCATTGATCCTCTCTGCGATCAAGGGGATAAAGTGAGTAGCTATTATTATGAGAAAATTTATAGTTTTGGGCGAGTGATGGAAAGTTATTGTCCCTAGACTATTATAGAAAAAGCAGTTAAGGGATTGCCGATCAATAGGGACGTTATGGACTTAATTTTATGCCATCAGACGGTTGATTTTGACGCATTAGGGGCGGCCGTTGGTTTGTCTCGTCTCAAGGTAGGCAGTCGTATTGTTTTAACTGGTGGGGCCCATCCAACGGTTAAAGATTTTTTAGCATTGCATCGAGACGAAATCCCCCTCATTGAGTTAAGAAGTGTTAACCCTAAGCAAATTCGTCACTTAATTGTGGTGGATAATCAGCACATTAATCGTTTAGGAAAAGCCTCTGATTGGTTTCGTTTACCTCACATTGAAAGTGTGGAATTATATGACCATCATCTTAACAGTAAATGTGATATTCCTGCTACTTTTCAAAAAATCGAACCAGTGGGGGCAAGCACAACATTAATTGTGGAAAAAATGCAGCAAGCAAAGATTATTCCTAACCCCATCGAAGCGACGATCATGGCGTTAGGAATTCATGTCGACACAGGTTCTTTAACCTTTGCTCAATCCACTGCTAGAGATGCTAAAGCATTAGCTTGGTTAATGGAAATGGAGGCCAATGTTAAGATTATCGCTGAATATTGTGACCCTGGTTTTACTCCTCAATTACAAGGAATTTTTAGTGAAGCGTTAGAAAAATTTGAAACAAAAAATATTAGAGGTTATCAAGTTGCTTGGGTACTGATTGAAACAGAAAATTTTGTATCGGGGTTATCGAATTTAGCCGAAAGATTAATTGAATTAACCGAAAGTGATGCGTTATTATTTGCCCATAGTTATCATAAACGACACAATGATAAGCCTTATCCTCAAAACCGTTTAATTATTATTGGCCGGACTCGTATTGACGGAACTAATCTTAATCAATTATTCTCAGTTTACGGAGGAGGTGGCCATAGTCAAGCTGCATCTTTGATGTTAAGAGATGTGGAACCTGAGGACAAATTAAAGCAATTAGTAGAAGAATTAATTAACCAAATTCCTCACCCTTTAACTGCTAGAGATTTAATGTCTTCACCGGTGAGAACCATTCGACCCGAAACTACCATAGAACAAGCAGAAAGGGTATTATTTCGCTATGGCCATTCAGGGTTATCAGTGGTAGATGAAAATGATCATTTAGTGGGGGTTATTTCCCGTCGGGATTTAGATTTAGCCTTGCATCATGGGTTTAGTCATGCACCTGTAAAAGGATATATGAGCAAAAACTTAAAAACAATTGCTCCTCATACTTTATTACCCGATATTGAATCGATTATGGTGACCTATGATGTAGGAAGATTACCAGTTATTGATAATAATAAATTATTAGGGATTGTTACCAGAACTGACTTATTAAGACAGATTCATCAACAGAGAAAAGAAGTTAAAGACGAAAATGGAAAAAAAGTGGCAACAGTTTCCTGTTTATTACCTTCGATTCGTAATTCTTTAGAACCTTCTATTTGGACATTATTAGAAGAAATTGCCCAAGAAGCAGAACATAAAGGCTGGCATTTATATATTGTTGGCGGGGCAGTTCGGGATTTATTACTAACAGAAAATAACGAAAAAGTTTTGCTTCAGGATATTGACTTAGTAGTGGATGGTTTTCACCGTTCTGCTGATGTTGGTGCCGGGGTTGAAATCGCTTCAACCATACAAAAAAAATACTCAAACTGCCGATTATCAGTACATGGTGAGTTTCAGACAGCCGCTTTGTTATGGCATAAAGATCCAGAATTTGGCTCACTATGGCTTGATATTGCGACCTCAAGAACTGAATTTTACCCTTACCCTGCTGCCAACCCAGAAGTAGAAGCGAGTTCGATTCGTCAAGACTTATATAGAAGGGACTTTACTATTAATGCTTTAGCGGTGAGATTAACCCCACCCAGAGAAGGGGAATTACTCGACTTTTTTGGGGGTTTACTAGATTTAAAAGCGAAAGAAGTTCGGGTACTTCATGCCAATAGTTTTATTGAAGATCCCACTAGAATTTATCGTGCTGTCCGGTTTGCTGTCCGTTTAAAGTTTGAAATTGAACCGCAAACAGAAGCTTATATTCGTTATGCTATAGAAAGCGGTATTTATGAAAAATTACGCCTTAAAAATCATGTTGCCCCGGCTTTAACAACACGGTTAAAAGCTGAATTAAAATATATTTTAGAGGCGAATTATTGGAAACCAGCTTTACAATTACTTTCAGATTTAGATGCTTTAAAATGTTTGCATCATCAAGTGACTTTAGATGATAAAAAATGGTGGCAAATTCGCTGTGCTTCTCGTTGGTTAAAATACCTTGATCCTGATAATAATATTGGTCATTGGTTAATTCGTCTAGAAATATTAATCTCTCCAATAAATCTCAAAGAAAGAAAACAACTTGCGACTAATTTACAACTACCGAAAGATAGTCTAGAAAGACTTAACACAGTTGATTTAAAACTGCAAGAAAAATTAAAAGTCTGTAATAAAATAAGCGAAAAATATAAACAGTTGCATCGCTATAAATTGCCTGATTTAATTCTAATTGCTGTCAATTCTAGCAAACAAATTAGACGTATTATTTGGCAATATTTAACCCAATGGTCAAAAGTTGAAACCCCTTTAAATGGTAATGATTTAAAACGAATGGGATATAAACCAGGTCCTAAATATAAAGTGGTATTAGATAAGTTATTGAGTTTAACGTTAGATGAAGAAATTCAAAGCAAAGAAAAAGCAGAAATGGTAGTTAGGGAAATGATGGAGAAGTTAAACTAAGCGTTCAATTTCTTATTATTTAGTATCTTTATCAAAACTATCGAAACCATCATGAATACTCTTACCAACACTTTCAATACCATCATTTATCGTTTTACCAAAATCTTTGAACCAATCATCTTGTTTTATTTTTTTACTTTTGTTTGTCTTTTTACTTGAATTAAGAATTATTGATATTTCATGATTCATCTTTTTCTCTAAATCACTAAAACTATTTTGTATTAATATTTTTTGTTCTTTAAGCAACGCTTCAACTTCCTTTATGAAATCGTTAACTTTTTCACTATTATGATTATTATATGAATTATTTTTCCCTAATTTTTCAAGTTCGTCTGCTTGTTTATTAATTAACTCTTGAAAGTAACTAAGACTATTTTCTGTAAACTTTTTATATTGATCTAAAGAATTTATAATTTTTTCGAGTTTTTCTTTTATATTTAATGTTTGATTATAATAAGAATCTACCTTATTATTTATATTACGATTATTCTCTAAATTACTTTGATTGTGTTCATAAAGCTTTGCAATTATTTCTCTAAAGTTATCAAAACTGTTTTTAGTAAAAGCTTTTTGTTGTTCAAAATCTTCTTTTAATTCATCTATATATTGTTTATTATTTTTTAAATTGAATTTTATTTTTTGTTCAATTAGTTGACTAATATCCTGTTTATGTTTAGTAATAATTTCTTGGAAATCAACAAAACTACTATCTGTGTCTATTTCAGTTATGTGTGAGTTTCTGTTAATAAACTCTTGAAAATCATTGATTTTCTCTTTAATCAATGTTTTTTCTTCTTTAAGAGTCAGATTAACTTGTTCTAAATACTGTTTTAAAGTTAAATGTTGTTGATTTAAAGCTGCTAATTTATCACTAACCTGGTGTTCTTTTTGTGAATACTGATGAGTAAAACTATTAAGTTGAGATGATTGCTTATTAATTAAATCCTGAAAATAACTAAGACTATTTTCTATGAATTTTTCCTATTTTTTATATAAACTTTGAAGCTGTTTTGAATCTTCTTTAACATCCAATATTTGATCGGTAAAAGATTCAATTTTATTATTGAATTGCCTATCCTCATTTTTACGTTCAGTTGTTTTTCTCGTAGTGATTAAATTAATCATAAAATTAAAACTTAATAAGGCAAAAGCTAAACTCATTTCTATCTGATTATCCCTCGCTGATTTAATCGTAGCGATTAGGGAACATCCAAGCAATAAACATTGTGATAGTATCAGAAGAAGTTTCATGATCTAACCATTAAGAACATCTTATTTCAGTGTTCCCAAATAAGACAACAAAATGATCACAGCATCAAATATGATTATCTATCCCATCAATTCATAAATTGACAAGTCGACAAAACAAAAAACTGTTATTATGTAGTAGTTTTAGAATTGAAAATTATGATTTATATTGACTCAGCCATCATCAAAGATGTGGAAACTGCCATAAAATATGGATGGGTAAAAGGGATTACCACCAATCCAACTATATTGGCAAAAAGTGACTTATCTCCAGAAGAAACCTTACAAAAATTAGCCCATTTAAGTCCAGGGGAACTGTATTATCAGTTAACAGCAACCGAAGCTGAAACTATGATCGCAGAAGCACAAAAAGCCTATGAATTAATAGGAGAAAAAACCGTCTTAAAAATTCCTGCCACAACCACAGGTTTTCAAGTGACAGCTACCTTATCTCCTAAGATTCCTTGTGCTGTTACTGCTATCTATAGTAGCGCACAAGCAGCCATTGCCAAAGAAGCAGGGGCTAAATATGCGATCGCTTATGTTAACCGTGCAACTCGTTTATTAGGAGATGGTTTAGCCTTAGTTAAAGATATGGCTAAAGTATTAGAAGGTAGCGACACTGAAATTTTAGCAGCCAGTTTAAAATCACCCGAAGAAGCAGCAGCCGCTTTAAAAGCAGGGGCGCATCATTTAACCATTCCTTTAGATATTTTAACCGCTATGACCACTCATGAATTATCAGAAAAAACGGTTATCGAATTTAATGAAAGAGGAATAGGAATTAAAGTTAAATAGTTTATTTTAAGTCAAACAATAGAATTAAATTTAAAAAAATGAAAAATGAAAAACAAATCATTATATTTATTGCTCTTTTATTCACAACAGTTTTTGTTAGTTCCTTTTTTCTCTTAATAGGAGGAATTGAAACTGCTATTATGGGAGCCTTATTAGTTCCTTGTCTAGTATTTTCTTATTGTTTTCCTCGATGGGGATTATTAGCTTTTTTGATTTATCTTCCTTTAGGAGGAACCATTACTTATGCTTTAGCTGGTGCTTTTCAGGCATTTGGTAAAGGGGTTATTTACACAGGATCTTATTCTTTATTTCATTTAGCTAAAAATGCTTTTTATTTACCGGCTTTACTAGGCATTTGTGTGAGTTATCAAATTTGGCAACAGAAATCATTAAAATTTAAACCTTTATTAATTGCTATTGCTGTCTTTGCTTTAACTTGTTTTTTAACCTTCTTTTTTGTTAATTTTCCGCAAGATTTTGCCAATTCAAAGGATAAAGTTATTTTAATGGGAATGGTAGGTTTAAAAGTTTGGTTAGGTTATATTCCTTTAATTTTTTGTGCTTATTATTATCTCAATAACCAAAAAAATTTACTTTGGTTAAATCGAGTTTTAGTTCTTCTTATTGCTATAGCTTGTAGTTTATGTCTAATTCAATATTTATTGTTAGTGTATGGTATTTGTCCAGGAAGTAGTGAATTACCTGTTCCTTCTAATACTTCTGCTAGTTTGCGCGCCCAATGTTTTGTAGGTGGTTCTTTACTTTATAATCCGGCCAAGAACTTAATTCGACTACCAGGGACTTTTGTTGCTCCTTGGCAATGGGCCTGGTTTTTGATTGCGAGTAGTTTTATTACTTATGGTGTTACCTTTAGTGAATCTTCCCGTCTTTGGAAAAGTATCAGTTTTGCCTCGATTATTACTGTTTTAATGGCTACATTAATTTCAGGACAAAGAACTGCTTTATTATTAGTTCCCATTATTTACTTAATCCTATTTATTGCAACTCAAAAAAGAAATAAAAATTTATTAATTAAATTAGGAATTATCTTTATTTTAACTGTAATCATAACCACACAAATCGGGTTGGTTGATGAAAGAGTCGCTAACTTTATTCAGCGTTGGCAATATGCACCACCTCACGAATTTATTACTAAACAAATACAATGGTTAACTCACGATCGCCTTACTTTATTAGGCCATGGACTCGGAAAAACCGCTAGTGCTGCTCGCCGTTTAGGTTCAATTCAATTAGTAGAAACTTTTCCAGTTCAACTAATCTATGAAATAGGAATTTTGGGATATTTAGCTTTTTTAACAGTTGTCACTACCTTAACCATTCTGACCTATAAAGCTTATCGTTCTTTAAAAACTCCTGCATTGCGTGGACTAGGATTATCTCTCTGGATTTTTGTTTTATTCATTAGTTACAATCCTTATTATTATCCTTTGGCTGTCGATCCTGTTGCTGTTTACTATTGGTTTATTGCAGGAATGCTATTAAAATTACCAGTCTTAGAACAAGAAGGCATATCTACAGTTTCAGAAAAAAATAGTTAGTTATTCAATGATTTATTATCAATATAATGACTACAATGTTTGATAAATTTTTTCTAATTTACTTTTTTGCCAGATTATTTCTAAAGAGGGTAAATAATTAACAAGGACACAAGTTACAGAAGTTTCTGCTTGAAAACTTGTTACTAAATCTTCAACAGTGGCACTCGTTTGTTTATTAATTAACTCTTCTTTTCTCTCTATTATTTTTTCTGTGTTATTTATCCAATTGACTTGACTATTATTAAATTTACTGGCTGTCAAGTCAGTTTCAGTTAAATTTGCTTCTTGCAGATTGACTCCCATTAGATTGGCTCCAGTTAAATAACTTCTTGTTAAATTGCACCCCTTTAAGTTAGCGTTTGCTATATTAGTTTTCACTAAATAACTATCAACAATATAAGATTGACTTAAGTTAGCTTCCTCAAGATTTGCTTTACTTAAATCTGAATTAATTAACAGGGCGTTAGTTAAATTTGCTTGAAATAAAATGGTTTTAAAACAGATCACCCCTGCTAAATTAGCATAACTTAAATTCGCTTTTTTTAAAGAAGCATTACTTAAATTTGTATTAACTAAAATAGCGTGTTCAAGGTTAACATAATCTAGATTAGCACCGACTAAATTTAATTGACTTAAATTGGCTTTTCTGAGGTTAGGAATAATCTCTGGATTCTCACTGCGCCATTGATTCCACTTCACTACACTCTGCCGTAAAAGGTTAAGTTGTTGTTGATTTGCCATTCTGATTTTGCCTAACTTTGCAAAACTTTATTTTTATTAGTTTCAGTATAGTTACGGAATCTCTTTACTTGTGTGATTACTATCTCTCTGCTGATGTGAGATTCAACCTAGACAAAAAGTCACTTTAATGTTGTTTCATTGTAAATAACTTAAGATTTTTTGTTCAACTTCGTCCGTTGATAGTTCCCCTGATAAGGTTAATAATCTTTGTTTACCTTGATAATAGTCCAGTAAAGTCAGGGTATGTTCTTTAAACATATTAATACGACGTTCAATAACATCCGGTTGATCATCCATTAAACCTCGTTTTAAAGAACGTTGTTTCATTACTGTTTCACTGACTTGTAAATAAATAGCATAGTCTAACCTTTGATTTAAGCTTTCTAAGAGAAAATCTAATTCTTCAGCTTGAAACGCAGTCCGAGGATATCCTGCTAAGATCCAACCCTTTGCTACATCGGATGTTTAAAAGGCGATTTTTCATCAATTCGCATCATTATTTCATTGGGAAGTAAATCACCTTTTTCTACATAATCTTTCGCTTGTTTTCCTAATTCCGTTTTTGTC
>NZ_PRLH01000145.1 GCF_003013815.1 Cyanothece sp. BG0011
CCCTCTTCTATGACATTCAGTAAGTAACGTCTCAAAATCCTTTAAACTGCCAAAGGTATCACTAATATCATAATAATCACTGACATCATAGCCATTATCAATCATGGGAGATTGATTAATCGGAGATAACCAAATGGCATCAATGCCTAGGGATGTTTCACTGTTGGGATCACCATCATTTAGATAATCTAATTTCTTGATAATTCCTTGTAAATCTCCGATTCCGTCTCCATCACTATCGGCAAAAGTTAGGGGATAAATTTGATAAATGACACCAGTTTCCCACCATTTTTCCTCATTAGGGTTTTGGCTTTTTCCCATGTTGAAATTATTTCCTTATTACGGTTAAAGTCTGTTTTGTTCTGACACATTGTAGAGCCTTAATTCTATTATGCCTGATTACCTTGAATTTTCCTAATGATGAGAGAATCAATTCGTTGAGAAAAATTATGAATGATACTCACATCTTACCCCAGGATAAATCAATTTATCAGGGAAAATCTGAGTATCAAACACCATCATCATTGATTGTCAAAGTCTCTTTGTTACTACACTTCCCACACTCCTCACCCACTTTAGATCAAGAAGATAAGAGAACGATCTAAACCTCACTTTGCTCTTCTATTTTATCTGACTCAATGGACATAACCGCTTCTTTGAGAGCCATGGTGCGATCGCTCATAATATGATCAGGAGAAACAATATCCATCAATCCTAACTTTCTTAAACGGCTTTCTGCTTGTCCACTCACACCAACTAAAAAGACGTGACGACCTTTTTCTACGGCTTCTTGAATGGCATTTTCTAAGGCTAAAGAAGAGGTTACCCCTAAAATAGGAACCTCTGATAAATCTAACACCAATGCTTGATAATCGTTGATGAGATTATGTTCACGGGAGATAGCTTTGGCAACACCAAAAATCATCGGACCACTGAGATAGAAGAGTAGAACCTTACCATTCGCTTCTTCTAATAATTTTTTCTCTTCCGGTTTAAGGTCAATTTCTTCATCATCGTAAGTGATGGCTTTAACTTTATCAGCCCGATGATTTGATAGACGTTCAATGGTGAGAATATTGGCCACAAACACACCGACTCCAACTGCTACAATTAAATCTACAAAGACGGTTAATCCAATCACCCCGTACATGATTAAAGCAGCTTTAACAGAGATTTTGTGAGCGCGTTTGAGGAAACCCCAGTCAACAATATCGATACCGACTTTTAAGGCGATACCCGCTAATACGGCTAAGGGAATACCTTGTAAATATTGACTCAACCCTAATACCACTACCAGTAAAATTAAGGCCCGACTTAAGCCTGAAACAGCCGTTCTACCCCCAGTTTGAATATTAACTACGGTTCCCATGGTTGCACCGGCACCGGCAATACCACCGAATAAACCAGAGACTAAGTTACCCAGTCCTTGACCGATTAATTCTTTGTTAGAATCGTGTTCAGTACGGGTTAAACTGTCTGCTACCAAGGATGTCAACAAAGCATCGATACACCCCAACATGGCCAATACTAAAGCGTCCACGAACATAGTCCGCAGTTGAGCGGCCGTAAAGGTCGGAACTTGTAAACTGGGCAAACCGACGGATATTTCCCCAATACGGCGAATTTCAGCGTCACCAAACAAGAATACAGCAATTAAACTCCCCACAATTAAAGCCAGTAACTGGGGTGGCATATATTTCTTGAACTTTCTAGGATAGAAGAAAAGAATAGCGACAGTGATAACCGCTAAGAGAGTTTCTAAAGGATTGATACTGCCGATGAGGTTGGGTATATTCTGCACGGTTCCAACCACTCCCCCTTTTGGACTCGCTTGGCCGAGAAAGGGTGCAATTTGCAAAATAATTAAAATAACCCCAATGCCTGACATAAAGCCAGAAATCACTGTGTAGGGCATCAGGGTAACGTATTTCCCTAGTTTAAACACCCCAAAGAGAATTTGGAACACCCCGGCCAACATGACCACGGTAAAAGCCATGGCTAACCCCTGCTCAGGATTAGCTGCGGTTAAACTGGCAATCACTGAGGTCATCACCACCGTCATCGGACCGGTGGGCTCAGAGATCAGGGTCGGGGTTCCCCCGAACAGGGCGGCAAAAAAGCCGATTAAAATGGCTCCCCACAACCCAGAAGACGCTCCGGCACCAGAAGCAACCCCGAAGGTTAACGCCATGGGTAACGCGATAACTGCGGCCGTTAGCCCACCGAAGATATCGCCCTTGACATTTCTAAAGTGAATCGTGTTGGTAATTGACATTTTGAACAAGTAATATCCTTGCTGACGATGCCAAAATTTTACTATACCTTAATCTTGTTGTCGTTGACAAAATACATAAATTAATGGGAGTGAAACCAGGGATAAATATGACTTTATCGCTTGAAACATACTATACAAATTTTGTCAAATTTAATTTTTTAATCGTCATAAAAATATACAAAATGCGTCTAATTTTGGGGCTTTTTTAGGGGGATTTTGCCAACCTCTGATAGATTTAAAAATCTTTTTTGGACGAGGTAATCAGGGTTTGATCCTATTTTTGGCAAAAATTAGATACCAGAACTCTATTATGAAAATTAGAGTATAGCGCAAAAATCCCATGAACTCGTTTACAAATAAAAATTATTCTCAATAAAATATTAAGTTTTATTACAAGTAACGGAATGTAAATTAGGAATTTTAAAAGTAAGTTTAAGTTAGTGAAAAGTTTTACTTATCTATGAGGGAAAATGCGCGCCGCAAAGCGGATCTCTTCGAGATCGCTTATAGAATAAATATAAAATTTTTCTTACAAAGAGGAGGGGGTAGCATTATAATAATTGTTGGTGTCTATGAGTTATTGCAGAGACACAAAAAGAGTTGAACAGTTAAGCTAGAAAGTTATTCTAAAATTTCTAAAGAAGTAGCAGCATAACGAAAAATATAAGGTCTGCAATCGGTTTTTTCATCGGGAAAAGAAGTTCCGTAAAATGCTACATAGCAATCATAGTCATAAATCTCTTCGCTATACCAGCAATGAGCTACAATTCCATACTCCCCAGTGGAAGGAAGTCTTACTTTCGTACCTGGTTTTATGTATTGGTCGTTAGTACATTTTTCACCTTCAGGACGCTCTCCCATTCCATGATAGGCATAGACTCCATAATCATCAGCAAATTGCAGTGCATATTCCCATTCAGCATGAAGTCGGTTTTGGCTATCTAATGATAATTTAATAGGGCGATCGCATACAAAACAAACATTCTCGAACATCGCAACAAAGTCGCATTGCTGCATTAATTCCTGTATCACCTGCCATTTCTGGCGATCGTACTGTAACTTGAGTTCGGAGATACAAAAATCGAACATACAACTACGACTAAACCAATCAAGTCTAAACAAACTTCTTATTAGCTTGGAAACTTCTTCATATTGGGTGTCTAAATAGTCAGGATCGATACGCCCCAAATCTTGAAATATTTGCGATTCTACACAACTTTCTACACCGTAAGGAAAATGAAACACTGAGAGTTCGCTGTTTGGTTCTCCTTTAAGCAGTGTCTTATTCATGAGTTCGTAAAAAATAGGTTTATCTAATTGTTTTTCAATTAAATGAAAAAGATGATCATATACTCTTTTCTGAAATTTGTTACGAATGTTGCGTCCTAAATATAATTGATAATTTTCAGTTGCTAAAATTTTTTTTATCGCACCAAAAGGACTACCAATAAAGATAATTTCTGGGTTACTGTAGTTAATTGTTTTATAAGCCTTTTTAATTGTTGCTGCTGCTTTATCTCTATTTATTGGTTTAGTTTGCGTTGCGATCGCTTTCCACTTTTCTATGTATTTAGGGAGAACTATTTCTTGTTCTTCTGATAACTCGGTAATCATCGATCTAGAGATTTTTATCAATATATTAGCAATGATACTAATACATAATGTATTAGTATCATTGCTATTTTAACATTATTCTTAGATCCACCCTATTAAAATTAAACTGCAATTACTAAATTTCTCTTGACATATGTACAATGATGTATACATACAATACTATTTCAATGTATAACCAACCATGACCAATATCAATCTTGACAATTTGAGTAAAGATAATCGCGATCACTTACAACAAAGAGCAGCCATACATGGTCACTCCCTAGAATCAGAACTAGATTCAATTTTAACTAGGGTTTTTGCACCAGAAACTACAGAAAATTCTCTTAAAGAGTTATTGCTTGCTATGCCTGATGTGGGAGAAGATGAGGATTTTAATCCTATTAGAGATAACAGTAGAGAAATTTCACTGTAATGTTATCTACTATAATCCTTTTGTATAATGATTGAAATCATTTCTATCGAAAAATCAAAGCCACTTGTTTAACCAAATAACTATTTATGAGAATTTATCCCCCTGATGAATTTAGAGTCGATCCATATGACATAACGTCACAGCAAGTAGACGAATTTTTATCACTAATAATTAAAAATTCAGATGAGACACAAATCAATAATTTTTTACAAGAAAATCTTTCCATATTAGCATTTATTTCTGTTTTTTTTTGGACAGGACATCATGGTGCTTGGATTCTGCCTCAACAATTGATTAAACCTCGTGTTGGACAGAATAAGGGCTTAAAACCAGATTATTTATTTGCAGGAGATAATTCAGACGGCGTAACTTGGTGGGTATTGGAATTGAAAGGAGCAAATGAAAAGATTTGGCTTGAGGATAAAAATGGAGATTTTAGATATAGTAATGCAGCGAATAGAGGAGTTAATCAACTTACTAGATATATTGATTACTGTACTATCAATCAAGGAGCGATTAGGGATGTGTACGGCATCGATTCATTTACAGAACCTAAAGGAATATTACTAATTGGAAGAGCAAAAGAGTTTAAAAATAATGAGCAAAAAAGAAATTTAAAACGGAGACATAATCGAAATAATTCTAATCTGAAAATTAGAACATACGATTCACTAATTAATAAAATTAAAGATGCTGGACAAATTAACTATAAGTTACCTTGGTTACAAAAACTAAAAATAAATTTATTAACAACGCAATTAGAAGATATGGAGTAGTATAGGTTACTTTATTCTTCCTCATCAATACCATCTCCCACTACACCTTCCCACTCTTGTATTTCTTTCTGATATTGGGGATCTTGAGTGTCTTCAGATAAAGATGCGATCAACTGCTCTTCTATAACTTTATTTCGATGTTCTGTAAGAAGATTGTTGAGGTATTGGCTACGATTACCCTCAGCCATCTTATCTAAAAAACCGATTAAACTTTCGTCTAAGGTGATGGCAATTTTTTGTTTTTTCATTGGTATGATAATTTTATCGGATGTTCATATCATATTCTAACTATAGTCTCGTTGACGGATAACGTTATCCGTCAAACTTACTAAAAACAAGGTATCATCAAGCGTAGGAAATTTTTAGGCGAAACACACCCCAATGGGTACTATTCAAACACTACCAGGAACCAGAGATATTCTGCCAGAAGAGATAGGATACTGGCAATATGTAGAAAGTATAGCGACGCAAATACTCAGTCGTGCCATGTACTATGAAATACGTCCCCCTATTTTTGAGCAAACTTCTCTGTTTGAAAGGGGAATAGGAGAAGCAACGGATGTTGTGGGCAAAGAAATGTATACCTTTAGCGATAGGGGGGATCGCTCGTTAACGTTACGGCCCGAAGGTACAGCAGGAGTCGTCCGTGCCTATTTACAAAATAACTTATATGCTGCAGGTGGGGTGCAACGTCTGTGGTATTGTGGCCCAATGTTTCGCTACGAAAGACCCCAAGCCGGTCGTCAACGACAGTTTCATCAAATTGGGTTAGAATTAATCGGTACAGCCGATCCGAGGGCAGATGTAGAGGTCATTGCCTTAGCTACGGATATCCTCAAAACATTAGGATTACAAAGTTTAAAATTAGATATTAATTCCGTCGGCGATCGCAATGATAGACAAAACTACAGAGACGCTTTAGTTAACTACTTTCTCCCCTACAAAGAAGAACTTGATCCCGACTCCCAAGATCGTCTACAACGCAACCCCCTACGCATCCTCGATAGTAAGGATAAGCGGACTAAAGAAATTAATCAAAATGCCCCTAGTATTTTAGAACATCTCGGAGAGGCTTCTAAAAAACACTTTGATCAAGTGCAACAACTGTTAACCGATCTTGGCATCGAATACAACATTAACCCTTGCTTAGTGAGAGGATTAGATTATTACACCCATACCGCCTTTGAAATGATATCCGATGATTTAGGGGCCCAAGCAACAGTATGCGGTGGGGGACGTTATGACGGGTTAGTGGAAGAGTTGGGAGGAAACCCTACCCCGGCAGTGGGTTGGGCCATTGGCATGGAACGGTTAATTATTCTGCTCAAGCAGTTGCAATCATCTCCTGAAATGACCCCAGATATCTACATAGTTTCGCGAGGAGAAGCCGCCGAAGCACAAGGGTTAATTTTAGCCCAAAAATTGCGAAAAGAGGGGTTAACGGTGGAATTAGACATGAGTGGGAGTGCTTTTGGTAAGCAGTTCAAACGGGCCGATCGCAGTGGAGCGATCGCTTGTATCGTTTTAGGAGAGGAAGAAGCCAACCATAAGACCATACAACTCAAATGGTTGCAAAGCAAAGAACAACAAGCCATGACCCAAGCAGAGTTATTGACTAAAGTTGGGGAACTAATTGAACAACTTGACAGACATAAAAGAACAATGAACCACTCCACACCATAACAACGATGACCTCCTGGGAATTTTTGATCCAAAAAGATGATGATCTTAAATGGTATCCGGCTAATTCTTCTAACTTAGAATTAGAACCTGGAAAATATCGCATTTTGGGAAAATCGAACCGTTTTAATACTGTGGTTGATGTTCGGATTAGTTCCCCTGATCAACAGACACAATCTTATCAGCGTCGCCTTAATTCCCAGGGGTTAGTGATGGTTCTTCCTTTTACTGAATTAACACCTGAAACCTCTTGGAATATTCGTTGTCATGGGGATGTTTTATCGGAATTTTTAGGGGAAAGTTGGACCGAAACCATTACCCTAACTATTTTACCAGCTAGGGATGAAAGTCCATCGGTTAAGTGTTCTGATGAGTCAGAAAATGAGGTTACTCCTAATGATAAAGCACAGGTATATTTAGAGCAATTAGAAAAACTGATAAGGGAAAAAATAGAACCTCAATTACATCGAAAACAATCGCCCCAAGAACAGGAAATCAAGGCCCAACCCTTAAAGCCAAAGTCCCTGATTGACGTTAGTTTAGACCAAGATGAGTTCATTATCAATGCTGGTGAAAGAATAAGTTTATCAGGAACAGTGGAAGGGGTTAATATGCAGGGAGAAATTGCCTTAAATGCTAAACTTCGTTACGAATTAATTCATCCTGAAACAGAAGAAATTTTATTATCAGTAGATTACCCGTTATCCGATGAAAAACTACCTTATCATTTTAATCATACCCTGGTGATTCCTGATGATATGGAACATGATTTTCTGGTTGGGGAGTTAATTTTAGAAACCTTGAAAGGATATCCCTTAAACCATGCTTCTTTTACTGTGACCACTCAACATTATTATCCTGTTAATTGCACCATTGAATTGATGGATACTGAAACAGAAGATAGTTATATTTTTGATTTGGAATTAGCAGAAAAAATCAACAGTAAACATAGTCATTTACAATTACCTGATACGAATAAATACTCTCGATTATTTCCCTCCCATTTCCGTAAACCTCAGCAAGTATTACCCCCCAAATTAGAGCATAATTTCCCTATACAAGAACGTAAAGGCTTAAAATTACCAAAAATTAGTTAATAATTCGTTATGTATTGATTATTCTATATCTAATCTATTTGAATTGTGAACAAATGGCCGAGGAAAAGCAGCCTTGTTAGAGAAAATTTCTACAACCTATTTAGACTTGCTTTATAATAATTAAGTAATGTGTAGTTTAATTTTAGAGGACAAAGAGATGAAGTTAAAGATAGCTAGTCTTGGTTTTTTCGGTGTTCTTCTTCTCACAACAGGAGTTAGTCTTGGTCAAAATCAAGGAACTTCTTTTTCCGGTCGTATTCAGAAAGTTTGGGAAGATGGATTCAAGTTACAGACCAATAATCGCACCCTTACCGTTGATACTTGGGATGTCTGTGGTGATCACACCGCTAAAAACTTAGCCGTTGGGGATCAAGTCACTATAACAGGTGAATTTGAGATGAGAGAATTTGATGCTTTTTCCATTACAAAAATGGACGGTACAAGGGGTTGCCAAGCAACTTCAAACTATCAATAATTAAACCATTAAACTTAATATCATAGTGAACTACCCCAACTAAATCAAAGATTATAGTTGGGGCTTCTAATCTCATTACAAGTTGCTGAAAGTTTAAGTGATTGAAGTAATTGAATGGTAAACCCTGAGTTTCACCTTGATAAATTATAAATTCAGTATTATAATCTTCAGAAAGTTCAACTATTTATAATCATGAATTTCGGGTTTAATATTAGCCTAGTAGACGTTTTTAAAATACTTAGTCCTTTATTAGTCGTTTTATTTGGTGTCTTATTAGGAATACTTTTTGAAAGAAGAGTAATCAAAAATATAAAAAAATTAGCTGCTAAAACTCACTGGAAGTATGACAAAATCATCATTAATTCAATTCAAGGATTTAGCATTCTTTGGTTTTCTTTAGGAGGAATAGCGGTTGCTTCTTACATTTATCCTATTCCTATAGCAATTCAAATCCTTATAAATAAATTCCTCATTGCTACATTTTTAGGTTCTGCAACCATCGTTATTTCCCGTCTATTAGTGGGGTTACTTAAAGCTTACACCACTGATGAACAAGGGATTTCTCCCTTAACATCTTTGTTTGAATTTATTACTAAAATTGTTATTTATAGTCTCGGTGTTTTAATCATATTACAGTCCATTGGTATTCAAATAACACCCCTATTAACTGCATTGGGAGTCGGTGGTGTTTCTGTTGGTTTAGCTTTACAAACGACCCTAGCAAACTTAATGTCTGGGGTGAATATTATTATGTCAGGAAAAGTGAGACCGGGAGACTATATTCGTTTGGCCAGTGGAGAAAGTGGTTATGTTCTTGATGTAGAATTAAAATATACAGTTTTAAAAGAAATAACCGATAATTTATTGATTATTCCCAACTCAAAAATTATTTCTGGAAGCTTCAAAAACTTTAGTTTACCCAATAAAACCATTGTCCTTCCTGTTACCCTTGATGTGGGTTATGATAGTAACCTAGAAACCGTTGAAAAGATAACCCTTGAAGTGGCCAATGATTTATTAAAAGAGAAAATCATAGAAGAAGAAGAAGAAGAAGACTATATCAGTGATCCATTTATCTTGTACAATAAATTTGATTACTTTAGTATTAATTTAACCATTTATTTAAAAGTCCATGAAAGAGAATTTTTTGACCATTTAGAAATTAAACATCACTTTCTAAAGAAACTGCATCAACGATATCAAGCAGAAGGTATTGAAATTCCTTTTCCGATCAAATCAATGTATTTTCCTCCTCAGAAAGAGGATAATCCTTATAATAATATACAGTGATAACTTTTATATTAAAAATAAAATGAAATTATCTTATTTAAAATCTCATCCAATTTTCACTCCACTTATAATTAGCATTACTATTCTTTTTGTTTGTAGTAGTTTAAGACATATTTTATTTCAATCTACCGCTTGGGATTTAGCTGTTTTTGATCAAACTGTCTATTTAATTAGTCAAGGAGAAAATCCCATTTCTTCTTTTTTTAATGCTCATATTTTAGGAGATCATGCAGCATTTATTTTTTATCCTTTAGCCTTATTTTATAAAGTTTATCCCTCGGTTTATTGGTTGTTATTAGTCCAGGCGTTCGCTTTATCCATTTCTATTGTTCCCTTATGGTTCTTAGCTAAGCAAGCAGGATTAAAAGATAATTTGACTTTAACAATAGTAGTTATTTATTTACTTTATCCTTTAATTTTTAATGTTAATTTATTTGATTTTCATGCGGAAGTTATTGCCCTACCTACCATATTTTGGGCAGTTTTGGCAGCGAGATCAAAACACTTTTCACAGTTTATTTGCGCTATTATTTTAATTTTAAGTTGTAAGGCAGTGTTATCCTTAACAGTTGCAGCAATGGGAGTTTGGTTATTATTTTTTGAAAAACGGAAAAATTATGGATTCTTTGCTTTAGTTTTAGGAGTATTTTGGTTTATTATTACCACACAATACATTATTCCTCAATTTAGTGAGGATGGAGTGGCTGCAGTAGGACGTTATTCTTTTTTAGGGGACTCAGTAACAGAAATTATCACTAATTTAGTTTTACAACCTAATATTATTTTGAGTCGCCTTTTTACTTTAGCTAATTTAGAATATCTTATCCTTTTATTTATTCCTGTTATTTGGGGTTTATCCCCTCGTTACTTAACAGCTTTAGTCCCTACAATTCCTACCTTAACTCTAAATTTATTAACTGATTATCAACCCCAAAAAGATTTACTTCATCAATATTCTGTTCCTATTGTACCTTTTTTATTATTATCAGCGATCGCAGCTTTAGCGGCAAATAAAAGCTTAATTCGTCAGCCTAAATATATAATAACCTGGTCATTAATTTGTTTTTTAGCTTTAGCTAAATATGGTCATTTTACCTCTCGTTATTTAGAGTCTCTAGATACCTGGAAAGCAACCAACGAAGCAATAACTCAAATTTCTACCAAAGGAAGTGTTTTAACCTCCACTTATATCGC
Source organism: Cyanothece sp. BG0011 (assembly GCF_003013815.1). Lineage (GTDB taxonomy): Bacteria > Cyanobacteriota > Cyanobacteriia > Cyanobacteriales > Microcystaceae > Crocosphaera. The sequence continues at coordinate 10,817 of NZ_PRLH01000145.1, forward strand.
ACCCCATATAAGTCAACGTGCTATGATTAAATTAGCACAAAATGGGGCTGAATCTTTTGATATAAATCAATTTGATTATATCTTACTCAATCAAAGACATCCCGGACGAGAAAGTTCTCCAGAATTAATTGAAACCATTAAAGAGAGGGTTAGACAAAATGGCAATTTTGATTTAACCTATACAAAAGATGATGTTTATTTATTTAGACAAAAATAACACAGTAAATTCCTATTATGACAATTATTTTAACTAATGATGATGGCATTGATGCCCCTGGAATTCGTGCCTTATCAAAAGCATTAGGGGGTCAAGGAATTATTGTTGCACCCAAACAACCTCATTCCGGTTGTGGACATCGAGTCACTACCCATAAACCCATCCAGTTAGAGAAGCGTTCTATAACCGAATATGCAATAGATGGAACGCCAGCCGATTGCACAAGAATTGCTGTTAAACACATCAATAAAGAGACAAAATGGGTGCTTTCTGGGATTAATGCAGGAGGCAATTTAGGAGTAGATGTTTATATTTCTGGGACAGTTGCTGCCGTTAGAGAAGCAGCCATGCACGGTATTCCTGGTATTGCCATCTCCCATTGGATAAAACGCCCTTTAATTATTAACTGGGATTTAGCGGTTAAATGGACAGAAAAAGTGTTAAGTATTCTCTGGGATAAACCATTAGAATCGGGTAGTTTTTGGAACGTTAATTTACCTCATTTAGACCCCAATTCACCCGAACCTGAAATTATTTTTTGTGAAAGCAGTATTCATCCGTTACCGGTTAATTATCGGGTAGAAGGTGACTTATTTTATTATCATGGAGAATACGCTAAAAGGGAACGAGAAAAAGGAACGGATGTAGATGTTTGCTTCTCCGGAAATATTGCAGTGACTTTGATTAAATTATAACTATAAAAGAAGGTCAGAATTAGACTAACCCAGTTTTATATGTCTTGTGATTAAATCCGTTACAAAGATTCAAAGTCAGCCGTAAATCCAGGAAATTTGACACAATCTTCTATAAAAGTTTCAACATCACTAATATCGTCCATTTTATAAGCCATGATACGCTTTCCATCAGGCATTTTCTGGGAACCGATCAATTCGACTTGATAATTTTCCGTCATGGTTTTAAAATTAGCCCCATACTTTTTCCAAGCATCTTGATCACAACGAACATTAACTCGCCACATAATAAAATTAGTTTTAATGAACAATAAGTAAACATTTTATCATCATAATTGTACTAATCATAAAAAATTAGTTTATATTAATAATTAACTCACTAATTTTTTGACTCACTAATTGATTACCTAAAGGACTTAAATGAATATGATCTCGATATAAATCATCAAGATTTTTCTGTTCGGCAAAGATTGGTAAAAAGTCAATATACGGTACATTATTAACCTCTACCCAGTCTTGTAAACGTTTTCTAGCCACTTTTTCATAGTCTCTGGGTTCGGGGTTCATTTCTCGTTTAAGAGGGGTTAAACCCATCATAAATTGACTCTTGTTTTCAATGGCGATCGCTTTCATTTTTTCAATGGCTTCTAAATTAAACCCGACGCGATCGCCTTTTTCTTTGACTATTTTATCCATTCCTGGAATTTTAGGATCACGATAAAACAGTTTTTCTAAAATTTCTTCTATAGCAAAAGTCGGTTGTTGATCAGGATAATTAATGTCTTTTCCCACTCTTAAAGCAGTCGGTTTTGTAGCAAATAAATCATCAGTATTAATGACCAAAAAGATAACATGAGACTCAAAGGTTCCAAACCGTTTTAAATAAGCTAATTCATTTCTCGGTCCCCACGAGTTTGCAGAAGTGTTTAAAACTTCTATGGTTTGTGATAGCTTCTTTTCAATTTCTTCTTTAACTAATGCGGAAATTGTCTCGCTTTGATCTGTCCACCAGGCCCCATTAACAATAGAATCTCCGATAAAAAACAGCCTCATGGTATCATTATCTGGACTCTTTTTAATGTCTTCGGTTCGCATAGAATATTGATTAATTATCGTCAATTTTCCCAAACGACGAACCTTTTGATTAGGGGCTAATAAATAGCCGATTTCCTCATCAGCAATGTAAATGGGACGTTTACCTAAGCCTAAAAATAACCTTAAGCTACATTCAATAATCAGTAAGCTAAGGATAATAATACCAAGGCTGATCAATAAAATTTTCATCGGTTTAAGGGTCAGTAATATTGTCTAATTTTCAATTAATTATTCATTGAAGATAAAGCTGTTTCTAGGGTAGATAAAGGAACCGCACCGGCAAAAAACTGACCATTTAAAACAAATAAAGGAGTTCCTTGAATTCCTATTTTTTCAGCCAGTTTCATATCTTCGGCAATAGCAAGCTCCGCCTTTTTACTATGGCGATCGCGTTCAAATTGATTAATATTAAGATTCAAGTTTTTAGCAAGATCAAGATATAATTCTTCTCCTAAGTTTTCTTGCTGCGTAAATAAAGCATCATAATAAGGCCAAAACTTCCCTTGTTGTCCTGCGGCCCAAGACGCTTTGGCTGCGGCCATCGCTTGAGGATGAATACTACTTAAGGGAAAATGTTTATAAACTAACGTTACCTCATCATGGTTTTCTATAAATTCTTTAACGGTTTCGTAAGCTTTTTGACAATAGGGACATTGAAAATCAGAAAATTCTAAAAGAATATTCTTTTGAGTTAAACTACCAGTGGTTGGGGAGTTAGCGATAATGCTTTGAGGATTGGTTTTCAATTGTGATACAAAAGACTGTATAAATTGTTGTTGTTGTTCTTGTTGCTGTTTTTGATAAGCTTGAACTGATTCGATCAGGACTTCAGGGTGTTGACGAATAATATCTAAAACCGTTTTTTCCAGTTCAGGTTCAATAACCGCTTGTGCAGACGGTACACTAATCATAGGTATCCAAGTTAGACCCATAATAAGCAACCATGTAATTAAAATCTTGACTCTTTTTTTCATACCAGTTCTAAAGGTTTAGTAAATTACATCATTGACAGTATTATATTAATGATCCTTATGTCAATTAGCTATCGATTAAATTGAAAATTCTATGACTCAAACTATCACTGTACACCTCAATCACTTAACTGTATTAGATATTAGTCCCGTTAGAAAAATTATTGACCCATTATTAGAAAAAAATGATATTGCTTCTTTAGAACAAGGGTTAAGTTTTGATATTCAATACCCTCGTGAACCGGGTGATCCTAGGGAACTCTCAGAAATTCCTGAAGTTCGTTTATGGTTTGTGCGTCTTGATACCATTTATCCTTGGTTTCCCTTTCTATTAGATGCTAAACAAGGAGAAATTGCCAGATATGCAGCCATGTTAGTTCCTCATCAATTTAACAGAGTTGAAGGCATTCAATACAACCCCGAAGCATTAGAAATTTTTGTGATGAATAAGTTATTTATTCTCTCTGACTGGTTAGAAAAACAAGGGATTTACTCTCAGTTTCGCTTGAAATCTATGGCGCAACTCTTTGGTTATGATATTGAGGATAGTTTTTTTTGAAATGATAAGAAAACTTTAAACTGTAGGGCGGGCAAGTTAAAGAGTTCATAAAGCAATGAGTTAACTCAAATTCTTGCCCACCCTACTTATTTATAACTGATAACTGATAACTGATAACTGTTCACTGATTCTATTTTTTTCCTAAGAATAACTTAGCCATGAAAAAACTAGCAATTGTTTTACCGTCGATAATTTCTCCTGATAAGATAGCTTGTTCAAATTCCTCGAAACTCATTAAAATTACCTCAATATCTTCATCGTCATCTTGTTCGGGGGGAGTCTCTAATTGCTCTAATTCTTGTGCTAAAAAAGCATAAATATATTCATCAGAATAACCAGGGGCTAAGGGAAATTTTCCTAAATAATTCCATTTTTTTGCTTCATAACCCGTCTCTTCTTGTATTTCTCTCTCGATGGTAACGGATGCTTCTTCATCCACTTCTAAGGTTCCGGCCGGAAATTCTAAAATTCTTTTTTCCACGGCAAAACGATATTGTCTCACTAAGACTAATTGACCTTCTTTAGTAATAGGAACCGCTAACGCCCCCCCAGGATGACGAATACATTCCCAGTTCCCTTCCACTCCATTGGGTAACCGTAATTTATTGACATCAAAATTGAATTTTCGACCCCGATAAAATAGATTTTGTTGTAAATAAGTCGGTAATTCTTTTTCTGTTGACATAAATTTAATTAATTATTTATTTAACAAGATATTGGTCAAAGTCCCAAGCTATCGATTTAATTTAACTTCTGACTTATGACTTCTGTGGGATAGCGCCGGAACGGAGTGAGGAACTTCTGACTTCTTTGACCCCTTCACAGTTTAACCCGTTAAGGTGTTCTTTGATCGTTTTTTTAGTAATAGGATGTACCCAACTAGCTGCGATATCAGCCAAGGGAACTAATACAAAGGCTCGTTCTAACATCAGAGGATGAGGTATGGTTAAAGAAGGGGTTTCTAAGATTAAATCATCGTACAATAATAAGTCTAAATCTAAGGTTCTCGGTCCCCATTTTTCTCGACGAATACGCCCAAATTTTTGCTCTATACCGAGTAAAGTTTGTAAAAGGTCTTCAGGGGTTAAACTGGTTTCTAAAATAGCACAACCATTAAAATAATCAGGTTGAGGGGGACCAATAGGGGTGGTTTGATACCAAGGGGAATGGGATATTAAGTCAATAGAAGGATGTTGAGATAACAAGGTGATTGTTGTCTCTAAAATGTTTAACGAGTCTCCTAAATTACTACCTAAAGCAACAGCACATTTTGTCATCATTATTAATTAAAAGTCGTAGGTTAACCCGGTAGAAAAATTAATTTCTGAGGTGGGTTTATTATCGGGGGGAACCCCTAAATAAATATACTGCAAACGTCCGGTTAATGACCAATTTTCAAACAAGGGCCAAGATAATTCACTAATGGCTAAAATTCGGGAGTCAACCGCATCTTCTACAGGAAGACTATAAATAAAAAGTTGACGATAGTTTAACCGTTCAAAAAATAAATCTCGATAACTAATTAAATAATTAACCGTAGGAAAATTAGTATCATCGGGTTTACCTAAAGAATCTTCGTATCTGGCCCCTAAACCCAGTCCCATATCTAGACGATGGTTAGGAGATTTACGAAAAATATTAATCCCTGGCCCTGCAATTAAATTGAGATCATAGTTAATATTATTTTCTTGATCTCGAAGAAAAGTATTATAGGTAAAAAATTTCCAAGTTTCATCAAAGTGATGGCGATATTCTCCTGTTAAATCTATTTTTGTTTGATCTCTATCCATGACTCTTGCACTATCAAAGTTAGTGCTAAATAATCCCCTAAAGGAAAATTCGTCATATTTCCAGGTCTGTTTTAATCCTAAATTAATACTAAACTCGTTAGTGCTGTTTAAAGCAGACTCGATGTTTCCAGAAAAGCTAATACTTCCGTCTAAAGAGGTGGGTTGAAACGGAAATAAGGGAACAGGTTCGGATGCTTTTGCAATTAATTGCTGACTTTCTGTAAGTAAGGTATCGGCGGATTTTTTAGGTTGTCTTAAGGCAATTTCTGTTAAACGTTGGGCTTTGATTAATTGATCTTCTAAACCATTAACTAAAATAATAGTCTCTTCTAAAATTTTCTTGGCTATCTTTCTTTTCCCTAGGTTTTTGTAAGCTTGAGATAGAGCAAGCATTAACTCGGTTTTTTGACTTAAGTTTTCTAGAGATTGAATAGTTTCTAATGATTGATTAAGAATTGTTATTGCTTTTTTCTGTTGTCCTAATTCTGCATATTTCTGAGCAATTTTTATTAATAATTCCTGCTGTGCTTGAACATCTTTTAAAGAGTTGGCAACCTCTAAAGCTTTCTCTAAAGTGTCTATTTTACTAACATTTTTTTCCTTTTTTGTCAAGTAATTGAGTTGAGGTATATTATGATCAATTCCCTGATAAGTTAAGTTAGAGGTTGGACTGGCGAGGACTTTTTTCTCTTCTTTATTAATGACACCGGTCATTAAAAGTGTAGTGAGAAGTAAAGAATTAAACAAGAAGGCCATATTAATTTGATTTTTCTATTTTAACCTTTTTTTGAAAAATATTCCTTGTTTAATATGACCTAAAGCTTGATCAATTGTCAACTCGTTTCATTCTCCGAAAACAGAGTGTTTCCCAACCATCTTCTAAGATAGTATATAGGACAGGAACCACAATTAAACTCAACACAGACGAAGTAATTAAACCGCCAATAATAGCAACAGCCATGGGTTGTCTTAATTCTGCACCAGCACCTAACCCGACTGCAATGGGAAGCATCCCTAAAATGGTAGACGCAGTGGTCATAATAATGGGGCGTAATCTAATTTCTCCTGTCTTGAGAATAGCCTGATGACGACTCATTCCCTGTTGTCTTAATTGGTTAGTATAATCCATCAACAGAATAGCATTTTTATCCAATAAACCTAACAAGAAGATTAACCCAATTAAGGAGATCATGCCAAAATCACTTTGAGTAATTAATAAGGCAAACATCGCACCCACAATAGACAAAGGTAGGGATAATAATACCACAAACGACTCTAAAAAGCGACCAAAGGTTATATATAAAATCACCATCATCGAGAGGATAGCAAAGAATAAAGCGATCGCAAATTCTTGGAAAATACTACGCACTTGGGCCGATGCCCCTTGAATATCAAAAGTAACATCATTAGGTAATATTTCTTCAGTGATTCCAATTACTTTCTTCGTCACATCTCCTAACCCAGTGCCTTCGGATAAATTAGAAGTTAAATAGATGACTCTTTCTTGTTGAAAATGTTCGATAAATGAGCCTTCTACACTGGCTGATAGTTTAATATCCACTAACCCTGGGACGGTTTCTAAACGTTCTTTTAACTGTGTTGCTGTTGTTCCTAAACTCTCTAAATTGTTACTTAAGAGAGCAATTTTTAGGGGACTATCATCACCGGTTTCAATGAAAAGAATATCTTCTACACTAATACTTCCCCCTTTTAATTTGGGTAAGGTTTCTCTGATTGCTTCTTGAACTTGGCTAGTGGTTAAAGTCCGATTATCCTTAAGTTGCACATAAATTCTACCCTTAAGAGGATTACCTTGATAACCGGCAATGGTATAAGCCGATTCAACGTTAGCATCTTCTAAAACGATACTTTCTAATTTACTACCTACTCGATAATTTTTACTTAATAAAATCTGTTCGGGGGACTCCATTAACCCTTGAAATAAAGAAGGACTGTCCTCCTCATTCATTCTTTCTTGAGCCGCTTTTAAGCGATTAGGAATTTTTGGATTAGGTAAGGTATAAATAACATTAAATTCTCCCCGATCTAATTTAGGAACAAACCCTTGAGGAATAAAAGGAATTAACCCCAAACCTACAACAAAACTAACCAACGCAATGCCCACAACTGCTTTACGATGACATAAAGACCAATTTAAAATACGACGATAAATCGGCACTAAAATAAACGGTTTAGGCTGATTTTCTTCTCGTCTTCTTCTCGGTTTCAACCAATACATTGCCAAAACAGGGGATAAGGTTCGAGCGACTAATAAAGAGATTAAAACCGCAGCCGCTACCGTCATTCCAAAGGGTTTAAAAAATTGTCCTAAATTACCTCCAATAAAAGCAATGGGAAGAAACACAGCCGCTAATGTTAACGTAGAAGCGGATACCGTTAACCCTATTTCATCTGTTCCTTTAATGGCTGCTTCTTTGGGACTCATTCCCTCATCAATATGACGAGAAATATTTTCTACATCGACAATAGCATCATCAACAATAATGCCAATTACTAACGCTAACCCTAATAATGTAATGGTTTCTAAATTAAACCCTGCAATGGCCATAACAATAAAGGTTCCTAGTAAAGACATAGGAATGGCTAAGGCAGTAATTAACGTGGCTTGAAGATTTTTTAAGAAAGGAAAAATCACTAAAACCGCTAGAATAATCGCCCCTAATAATGCTTCTAAAGTCGCTTGACTGGCTTCCTCAATATAATCGGCTTGAGTTTCAGCAATAACTAACTGAACATCGGGTAAACTTTCCCGTAAATTCGTAATTTGTGACTCTATGGCCTCCGCGACATCTAATGTATTGCCGTCCGCTTTTTTAACCACTTGAACTGCTAAGACATCCTCTTGATTTAATCGGGTTAAAGTAGGAGGATTAGTCGGTGAATTACGATTAAGAATATCTCTGACGGAACTATCCCCTAATAAATCCACTCGTCTCACGCCGGGAACCCCTTCCAGGGAGGGGATAATTTTTTCTTGGGCAATAGATGCTAAAATTTCCACCGGCTGCGTCTGACTCGAAATGGCATAAGTTACCGCCACCGACTCATTTAGGTTAAATGGTGTCACCTCTACTGTGGCCTCAGGGGGTAACTGTGCCTGTTTGATGGCGTTTTTGACAGTTTCTGTCGATTGATCGAGGTTTAACCCGGCTGCAAAGGCAACATTAATGATGGTTTGGCCAGGATAAGTGGACGAAAACAGTTCCGCCTCTTCTAGCGATCGCAACGAAGTTTCTAGGGGGTTGGTTAACTGTTTCTCTGTTTCTAAAGCGGTTTCTAAGGGAGCAGAACCCTGAATAATGACCACAGGAAAGGGTATTTCAGGAAATAGGGCGTATTTGAGGGAACTAAAGGCAAATATTCCCGCCACTGCCACCGCGATCGCCATAAACAGGGTGACTCGTGCATATTTGATCGCCACACGGGATATATTCAGATGTTCTCGCCAGGATGGTTTCATAAACGGTTGCCGTACTCACACTGTTTCTATGGTTATAGCAAGGTTTGCTGAAAACTAATCTTAAAAAAGTCTTCAGCCGACTGGGATCACTGACGAAAATTACTTAAGTATTTATCCTCATTCTCGTCAGTGTAGAGTTTAATTATTCCCAGAGAATGTCGTCAAGAACTTCTTGAGAACAATTTTGTCCATAACGGGTTAATGTTCGTCTCGCTGTATTATCTCCATTGCGATATTGAGCGTAAAGGTTAGAAAAAGCTTGGGTTGAGTATTTCTTGCGTAATGACTCCACCGTACAATTACAGATTTGTTGGGCTTCTGATTGCGTTAACCCTGCTTTTTTCGCTTCAGGAACGCAATTATTATTGTAAAATTGGGTAAACGGATTGGCAGCATTGGCATTTTGAGCTAAGGATACTGTCCCGAGTCCCAAGGATAAGATGGTCCCGATCAATAGTTTGTAAGTCTTATTCATAGGATATTTTCGGCGTAAAGAATAGAACGAAAGGCTTTTATTATTAACACGCCTCACCTCCATTTTTAGTCTATACTCCCCATTGAGACGAGGGTGAAGGTCGTTATGTCAGTTTCTACGACTGCACAAGTCAGTTTAATCTCTCAGATAAGTGTTACGTTTCTTCAGAAAAATTTAGGTTTTGTCTCAGTTTAACCCTTGTCTTGGTTGAATGATCTTTGTTATACTTGTAAGAGTGTCTAATGGCGGCATAGCCAAGTGGTAAGGCAGGGGTCTGCAAAATCCTTATCCCCAGTTCGAGTCTGGGTGCCGCCTTAAATTTTTTTGATAATGTTACTGTTATTAACAGAGTTGAATTATCTTAATAAAAATAAGAGGGTTTGAAACACTCCAACCAAAAACCCTAAAATTCCCCCTAAATTAACAATCGCTTGTAATTCACTTTTAACAATACCTTGGACTGCCATTTCTAAGTTTTCAGGAGAAGTCGCATTAACCCTATCAATGATAACTTTATCAATGGATAAAATAGGAATAACTTGAGACACAATTTTCTCTAAATCCTCCTCTAAATATCTTTCGAGGATCAACGCTAATTCCTCGCTAATGGTTTCTAGAGATGTGGTTAAAGCGGATGAGGTTTGCAGTCGATTAATAATTAAAATAGACAATTGTTCCCAATCAACGGTTTTACCAAAATCTTGAATAAATTTTCCCCCACTTTGTTGAACATAAACTTGGACGGTTTCACGGGTTGTTTTACGAAGTTGTCTAACAGTAGAAACGGGTAAATTTTGTAAAGAAAGACTCTTTAACCATTCTCTTAACCGACTCCGTACTTCTAAAGAGAGTAAAATTTCTTTTAACCTGGTATTAGCAACTTCTTTCTCTTCTAAACAAAAACTTCTTAATCGTAATAAAGTATTACGAACTCCGAATAAATTGGCCACCACCCAATAAGTTCCACTGGTTTTTTCTCTAACCCCTTCATCAATAACTTGAATATTTCTTTCTGTTAAAAAATCCACTAATGCTTGTCGTAAAATCTCAGGAGGCAAAACCCCCTCTAACAACCAATCTGCAAACTGTCTCGCTTGGGTATCTGTTAATTTAAAATCTAAAAGAATTTGATCAAAAATTTGATTAATTTGATCTTCTAAAAAATCCTGACGACGAGCTAACGCTTTTAAAAGTCGAGGTAAAGATTGACTAAATAAATCTTCTAAAATTCCAGATAAAATCTTTGCTGTTTTCTGTTCTTTATCAGATTTTACTTGTTGAATCCCTAAGTTTAATAACCATAAAATAGCCGCTTTTACCCGTTCAGTTTTTAATAAACGTTTTGCTAATTTTTGGAGTTCTTCTGGGGTTAATAATGACCCCATAATGGTATCAGAAACCTTTTGAGCTAATCGTCCTTGATTGCGAGGAATTAACCCTGGCGTAAAGGGTAAACGACGTTTACCAATATAAATGGCCTTGTAAGGACGAAATAACATATTAATAGCGATATCATTGGTAAAATAACCAATAATAGACCCGGCTATAGGGGGAATAACAATGGTAGAAATTAGCGATAAATTAATGGAAGAAATGTCTAACAAAGTCATGATAAATAATTAAGAAGTTTAACTCATTTTTAAGAGTTATCAGCTATCAGTTAAATTTATTGATCACTGTTCACGGTTCACCGTTTTTGTTCCCACTAAAACCCCCATCATTCCCCCGGCAATGGGATAATGGATGACAGGATTAAAGCCTACCTTTTGGGCTAATTTAACTTGTTCTGTTCCCAAAGGAAATCTTTCTAAACTGGGCATAATATAGGCATATTCTTCTTTTAAGCCATAATAATTGGCCAGAGGAACCACTAAGTTATCAAGATACCATTTTTGGAAGGCTTGTTGCCAAGATTGGGAAGGACGATGAAAGTCGAGAATAGCAACTTTAGCCTTGGGTTTAAGGACACGGTGTATTTCTTTTAAACAACGGGGGATATCCGTCACATTTCGCAACCCATAGCCCATAGTGGCACAATCAAAGGTGTTATCTTCAAAGGGTAAATTTAAGGCATCTCCTTGTACCCATTCTAACGGTAACATAGGATACTTCTCATAAGCCCGTTGAGATGCGATCGCTAATAATTCTTGAGAAAAATCTAATCCAATAACTTTCCCTGTTTTTCCAACTTTACGGGCTAATAATTGACTTAAATCACCACTACCACAGCAAATATCTAACCCCATATCCCCTGATTTCGGTTCACTCCAGTTGACGGACATTTGTTTCCAGATACGATGCTGTCCAAAACTTAACCAATGATTGAATTGATCATAAATTGGAGCAATGCGATTAAATATCGTTTGAATATCCGTAGCAGAATGCCAAGTATTGTCACTCATTATTAATGGCTGATACAATGGAGTTTCAACTATTATCTAATAGTTTGTCACTATTTTAAACATGAAGTCAGTCTAAATCCATATCAATCCGATATTTTTTTTAGTTATTTTCAGAATTTTTTGGGGCTATTTTTCTATTTTTTATTCTTGTTCACATAGATTCAGACAATAACAATTAATGTCTAGCAAAATAACTGAAATGGTGGGTTACGAAAAATTTTAATAACCCACCTTATCTTTATGGTTATTCAGAATCGGTCAAACCTTCTTTATCTGAAGAAAGATGATCTAAAAACGCCCGAAGTTTCATCCGTGCAATATAAGGCCATCCTCCCGTTTCTTCAATATCGAGCAATAAATGATACAAATCGTTGCGAGTGTTCGGTAAAGACGGTTCAAATAAATTAACCCGAATGTCTTGATGTAACTGTTCAAGGGTTCGTAGTAACTCAAGTATCTGGTGAGGATCATCCTTACATTGTTGGGATACTCTATTGACTCTCATGGCAATCTCTTCTAGAGACGCTGGAAAAGAACCATTAGAGGGGTTAAAGGACTGATCGGTTGTAGTTGGTGTGTTTGCTTGTTCCATCTAAAATTCTTGCTCTTTTCCCTAGCCATACCCATGATAAAAGATTTTCGGGTAAAAAGAATTCCTAACTTATAAGGGATGTTGGGGACGAATTTTGGTAGAGTAGATCCCGATGCAATTGCCTAACTTGTCCAAAAGACTATTAAGATTATCTCCTGTGCGAGTGATGGCCATAGAGACAAGACATTTTAATTTGAGATTGACAAAGCGAGGATGATTATGAGGTTTCGTGCATTACTGATTGCTTTTCTGGCATTATGTCTGGGTTTTATTACCGCTTGTAGCGAAGGCCCAGCCAATGCGGTTAATCCCCAGGATTTAACCTACGATGAAATTTTAAACACCGGACTAGCTAACAAATGTCCCCAAATTTCTGAGTTTACACGGGGTTCTATTCCTATCGAACCAGGTCAAACTTATTTCGTTGATGACCTCTGTTTAGAACCTCAAGAGTATTTTGTAAAAGAAGAACCAGTTAATAAACGCCAAGAAGCAGAATATGTTCCCGGTAAGTTATTAACTCGTTATACCACTAGCTTAGAGCAAATTAGTGGCAAAATTACCGTTGATGAAAATGGGGTTGTTACCTTTCAAGAAGAAGGTGGGATTGATTTCCAACCTGTTACCGTTCAACTCCCTGGAGGCGAACAAGTTCCTTTCTTCTTTACTATCAAAAACTTAGTGGGTAAAACTGAACCTGGGTTTAGTTCTATCAATAGTTCCATTGACTTTGAAGGTGATTTTAGGGTTCCTTCTTATCGGGGTGCCACTTTCCTCGACCCCAAAGGTCGTGGGTTAGCCACTGGTTATGATAATGCGGTGGCTTTACCAGCTACGGCCGATAAAGAGGACTATGCTAACGTGAAACAAACCCCCATTGGTAAAGGAGAAATTTCTCTTCAAGTAACCAAGGTCGATCAAGCAACCGGAGAAATTGCCGGTGTATTTGAAAGTGAACAGCCTTCTGATACCGATTTAGGAGCTAAAGAACCCGTTGATGTGAAAATTCGTGGTATTTTCTATGCTCGTGTTACCCCTGAAGCCTAAGGCTGACAAAAATGTAAATTCTGCTACATTATTTTCATAAACGAAAGGGGCAATGCGCCCCTTTTTTTGACCTTAATCTTTTGTTATATTTTATTTACAAAACTTCATTGTTTGCTCAAGGTTAAATCATTCTATCTTCAAACTAATTGAAAAGACTAAAACCCTTGAAATTAGGTTTTTTCCGACTCCTCTTTAACTCCATTGATCATCGCTTTTTCTGTTATCTAACCTCAAAGCTTGTAAGAATTCTTAATAAAAATTTGCACCAAATCAAGATACGCTACACAACTAGGCGGTTTTTAAACTTTTGTCATTAAGTCACCGATCTAGTGTTCACTTAAATAACAGGAAAAGATAGCATGAGCGTTAATTTAGCAACCATGTTACGGGAAGGCACAAAAAAGTCCCATACAATGGCAGAAAATGTTGGTTTTGTCAAGTGTTTTTTGAAAGGAGTTGTTGAAAAGAATTCCTATCGAACATTGGTGGCTAATCTCTATTTTGTCTATAGTGCCATGGAAGAGGAAATGGAGAAACTACGCCATCACGAATTGGTTTCTAAAATTTACTTTCCCCAGTTGCATCGCAAGCAATCTTTAGAGAAAGATTTAAGCTTTTATTATGGAGCCAATTGGCGCAATGAAGTCGCCCCTTCAGAAGCAGCACAAGCTTACGTAGCACGCATCCATGAGGTGGCTCAAAGCCAACCTGAGTTATTAGCAGCCCATTCTTACACCCGTTATTTAGGGGATTTATCTGGGGGACAAATTCTTAAGAAAATTGCCCAACGGGCGATGAATTTAGGGGAAAATGGCGGAACAGCTTTTTATGAGTTTGACACCATTTCTGACGAAAAAGCCTTTAAAAATGAGTATCGTCAAGCATTAAATGAATTACCCATTGACCAAGCAACGGCCGAGAAGATTGTTGATGAAGCTAATGCAGCTTTTGGCATGAACATGAAAATGTTTATGGAGTTAGAAGGTAACTTAATTAAAGCCATTGGCATTATGGTCTTTAATACCTTAACTCGTCGTCGCAGTAAAGGAAGCACTGAGTTAGCAGGGGCCGAACAATAAGGTCAAACGTTAAGACAATTAAAATTTACATAACAATCCTGGCAGCTTGGTTCTGGTTAGACTAATCGTTATCAAGTTATCAGGATTGTTAGCTTTTGAAATGAGTCATTATTGGAGTTTCTTGAGAATTTTTTTAGCATAAATAATCGTATCAGGAGCATGATAATTGGCCACTAAATTAATCCCTAAAGCAGATTTTATTTTATATAGCGGATAAACCATAATCAGTAACACCAATAGACTAAGGGTAACTTTTAAGGGATTCATAATATTTAAGATGATCGATGATTAAGCTATTTTAGCTATGAATCATGATGACAAATTGATATGACATTCTCATGACGATAGTGTGAAACGTTATGTCGAACTCAAATTATATGAGAAAAAATATCTTCCTTTGGTGGAAGTAAAAATCGAATGGCTTTAGTTACGATCAAATTAAAGAAGACACTATTGTAGATAACCTCCAAAGGTTAGGGAGGTCAGATATATAATGACATTATCACAAAAACTTTTTTCGATTACTGGACTATCCACATTGATAACTGTATTAATTAGCTCAGGAATAGGTCAAGCAGTCCCCCCTTGTTACATGGTAAATCAAGCCGGCCAAACCATTGATTTATCTTCTATTTGTAATCCAAATAGGGTGACAAATCAACCCCAAGAAACTCAACAAGAAGAATCTAATTTGAGTCGTCGGGTTCGGGTTAATAATCAAATGGTTCAACAACGCAGTAGAAACGATAACGGTGTTTCTCGATATGGTAACAATGGAGAGAATCAAACCTATTATGGGAATAATCTCCCAGAGAATAATCAACTCTTAGACTTGCCAAATAGTACCCCAGGACAAACAATAGGTTTACAACAATTGAGTCCTGCTGGTGTTGATTCTGGAATCATTAATTTCGGTAATGAACCTCTTTCTTCTTATAACTCATTACCCTTTACGACAACAAGACCCGAAAGCTTGCGGAATGTTTCTAGTCAATATGTTTTAAATGGTCAAGGGGTTCTAGAATTAAGGTATTATGATCTTAGCGAGTAATATGTTTAGTCTAGAAATTGTTTAATAGTCTTTCTAAAAAAGATTAAATGTAAAGCCTGTTAATTCGGGCTTTATCGTTTAATATATAAAAATTCTTGTAATAATATCGAATCAGTCAAGATTATGGTAGAAACTCAAATAAAATCATTAACTTTAGATGAATTTTTGCAACTGCCTGAAACTAAACCAGCACAGGAATATGTGAATGGTCAAATTACACAAAAACCTATGCCTCAAGGAAAACATAGTCGCATTCAAGGTAAATTAGTTAGTATTATTGAGCAACTAGGAACTGAATCCTCTATTGCGATTGCTCTACCTGAATTACGCTGTACATTTGGCGGTCTTTCTCTGGTTCCTGATGTAGTCGTTTTGCAGTGGGATAGAATTCCCCGTGAGGAAAATGGAGATATTGCTAATAGTTGTTTAACTTATCCTGACTGGACGATTGAGATTTTATCTCCTAATCAAAATTATGTTAAAGTAACAGGAAATATTTTACATTGTCTCAATCATGGGACTACTTTAGGGTGGTTGATTGATCCTGAAACCCAATCTATTCTTGTTTTTCTATCTCAACAACAACCCTTATTATTACAAGAGCCAGAAGACAGTTTACCCGTTCCCGACTTCTTGTCCGAACTAAAGTTAACAGTGGGTGATATTTTTAGCTGGTTAAAACTTTAAACTGCTCACTGTTCACTGTTCACTGTTTCAAGCCAATCTAATAAAATCTTATTAAAACGGTCAGGACATTCATCATGAGGACAATGACCAGCATTTTCTAATTCTTTTAAAGTAATTTTAGGATTTAACTTAGCAAACTGAGAAGCTAAACTAACAGGAACCATTCTATCTTGACGACCCCAAACTAATAACATAGGAATCGTTAAATGGGGTAGAACTGTTTTAACAGGAGGGGCATAATTAGGCTTTCTGAGTCCTTCAAATAATAAACAAAATGTCCGAGCCGCCCCCTTATCTTGAGGGGGAATGGTAATCATATCCACTAATTCATCGGTAATGGCTGATTTATCATAATAAGCAATCCCAACCCAAGGGCGAATAACCCCAGGTCGACGGATAATATTGAATAGGGTTCTTAAGAACACAGGGGGGGCAAATAACCCTTCAATGGTATTAACAATGGGGCGTAATCCTTTAGGGATAGTTTCCTGTCTGAGAGAAACATCCGGTAAACTAATCATAGCTAACCCGGCCACCATGTCAGGATATTTCAAGGCTACCGTTAGACAGACCAAAGAACCAATAGAATTACCGACTAAAATAACAGGTTTACCGATAAACGTTCGCCAGAAATCATAAATCTGTTCAGCCCATAAATAGACAGTATAATCAGTAGCCGCTTTTTGGGATCGCCCAAACCCTAATAAATCTAAAGCATAGACTCGATGCTGTTGTCCTAAAGTGGGGATATTGTGTCGCCAATGTTCCACGGCCGCCCCAAACCCATGTAATAAAATTAAAGGCGGTTTTTCCTCCTGTTTACCCCGTAAAAAAGTGTAACGAATTGGCCAACCTCGCCAAATCCATTGTCTTTGCCGTCCAATACGCTTCTCGATTGGTTGTTGATGACTCACCCAATTATCCTGTTATAAATCTTTACACCTTTTTATTTTACGATGGCTCACAGAAGGATTAAACTAGGGAGTAAACAGGGGTAAAATTATCCTCAGGGATAAGTTACCCAAAATTAACAATATAACTCAATAAATACCACCAGAACTTAGTAGAAAATGATTACAATAAAATAGGCTACTATTACGGCCTTAATTGACTACTAACGTTCATCAATCATATCGAGAGACATTACAAACGCCTGTGATAGATAAAAGACGCACAAAACGCGATCTCCCCAAAATTAACGAAAGAATCCGCTTCCCTGAAATACGAGTCATCGATAGTGATGGTTCCCAATTAGGGATTATTACCCCTGAAGAAGCCTTAAATGTTGCCCAAGAACGAGATTTAGACTTGGTATTAGTTAGCGAAACTGCTAAACCTCCTGTTTGCCGTATTATGGACTACGGTAAATATAAATTTGAACAGGAGAAAAAAGCCAGAGAAGCTAAGAAAAAACAACATACGGCTGATGTTAAGGAAGTAAAAATGCGCTATAAAATATCAGAACATGATTATCAAGTGCGAGTCAATCAGGCTAAACGCTTTCTTAAGTCAGGGGATAAAGTAAAAGCGACCATTACCTTTAGAGGGAGAGAAATTCAACACTCTAATTTGGCCCAAGACTTATTAAGTCGTATGGCCGCTGATTTGCAAGAATTAGCAGAAATTCAACAAGCTCCTAAACGAGAAGGCCGTAACATGATGATGTTGATGAGTCCGAAAAAAGAGTCAAAATGATCTAAGAAGATAAGATGAAGGGATGAGGAAAAAAATAAAGTCACGGTCCAAGTCCCTGACAAGATAACTCTTCTGATTGCTAAAATTATTTCTACCTTAACTTTTTACAGTTCCCTTTACTTGAAAACATAAAAAGATTAAGACAGGCGTGCTATAGTACGTCTGTCTTTGTGTAAGAGAAAAAATAGAGGCAACAAGGAATGAAAATTTTGCAATTCTTTACCTTATTGATAATAGGATTATTAATGGTCATATTAGTCAATAGTATGCCGATGTGGGCTAACGGTGAGAGGAATTCCCTATTAAGAGAAGAATTAAAAGAAAATTATCAATTATGGCGATCGCAACAACTAAAAAATTATCAATATATCTATCAAAAACGATGCTTTTGTCCTCTACCCACTAATGAACCCCTCAAAGTTTCGGTTAAAAATGATAAAATTACTCAAGTTGTTAATTTAAATAATAATCAAGTTATCACCGATTTAACATTAGCAAACACCATTGAGGAACTGTTTAACATTATTGAAGAAGGGATTCAACGCAACGCGGATGAACTTTTAATTACTTATGATCCAACATTAGGTTATCCAACCCGTGTGGCTATCGACTATCAAAAAATCTTAGCAGATGATGAAATAACCTACACGGTTAAAAACTTGAGCAAACTAAATTAAATAACCCAAAAAAAGCTTATGAATAAACCCAGAGATGTACAAGTTTGTCCCATCGCTTCTGATACCATTGTCATGCGATCGCGGACATGGGAACGATTAAAATTTGAAATTGAATACGGACTCAAACGAGGAACCACCGCTAATTCTTACCTTATTCAAGGGGATAAAATAGCCCTAATCGATCCTCCAGGAGAATCCTTTACCGAAATCTTTTTAAAAGCCCTTCAAGAACGCATTAACCCAACTACTATTGATTATTTAATTTTAGGTCATGTTAACCCCAACCGAGGGGAAACTATCAAAGCCTTACTAAAAATTGCCCCTCAAATGACCATTGTTTGTTCTAATCCAGGGGCGTTACTCTTACCAAATATTTTATCCTCAGAATTTTCCCCTCCATTAAAAGTCGTCAAAGGAGAAGATATCTTAGATTTAGGGAAAGGACATCAACTCGAATTTATTCCCACTCCCAACCCCCGTTATCCGGCGCAACTGTGTACCTACGACCCGAAAACAGAAATACTGTACAGCGATAAACTATTTGGGGCCCATGTGTGCGGAGATCAAATTTTTGACGAAGGGTGGAGCGTTTACGCAGAAGATAGACGCTATTATTTTGATTGTTTAATCGCCCCCTACGCTAAACAAATTAACAACGCCCTCGAAAAATTAAGCCGTAAAGCCGCTAAGATTTACGGAACCGGCCACGGTCCGTTAGTTCGTTACGGGTTAATGGAGTTAACCGACTCTTATCAACAATGGTTAGACGCGCAAAAAGCCAACACCTTGAGCGTTGCCCTGATCTATGCCTCTGCTTACGGCAATACGGCCACTTTAGCCCAAGCGATCGCCAGTGGGATTACTAAAGCCGGGGTGAGGGTGGAATCTATCAACGCAGAAGTGGCTGAACCAGACGATATTAAAGAAGCCATTAACACCTGTTCTGGGTTTATTTTTGGGTCCCCTACCTTGGGCGGCCACGCGCCGACACAGATCCAAACGGCCTTAGGGATCACCTTAGCCAATGCAGATAAATCAAAACTAGCTGGCGTATTTGGCTCCTATGGCTGGAGTGGAGAAGCCATAGACCTCTTAGAAAGTAAATTTCGAGATGGGGGTTATCAATTTGGGTTCGACCCCATCAGGGTGAAATTTAGCCCCACTCAGGCAACATTAAAAACTTGTGAGGAAGCCGGGACGGACTTTGCTCAAGCGGTTAAAAAAGCCCAAAAACGCCGTCAACCGAAGAATTCTGTGAATCAGTCTCAGACAGACCGGTTACAACAAGCGTTAGGGCGTATTGTGGGGTCATTGTCCATTGTTACCTGTCAAGAAGAAGAGTTAAGTGGGGCGATGTTGGCTTCTTGGATCTCTCAAGCAACGTTTAATCCTCCTGGGTTTACCGTAGCAGTGGCCAAAGAACGGGCGATCGAATCTTTGTTACATAAGGGTAATTCCTTTGTGTTGAATATTCTTAGAGAAGGGGATCATATTGGCTTGATGAAGCATTTTCTTAAGCCCTTTTCTCCTGGAGAAGATCGCTTTGAAGGGGTGAAAACGGAAGTAGCTGATAATGGGTCTCCCATTTTGCAAGATGGGTTAGCTTATTTAGAGTGTAAAGTCGGCGATCGCATGGAATGTGGGGATCATTGGGTGATTTATGCGATCGTTACGAAAGGCCAAGTGCTACAAGAGGGTGTAACGGCGATTCATCACCGTAAGTCCGGGAGTCATTATTAAAAAAAAAGAAGATTAATCATTAGTGAATCCTACAGAGATCAAATTATCTTTGATCTCTGCTTTTTTGTGATCAATATTTAGAAAAAAAGATGATTCGTTCAGTTAAACCCAGGGTAGCAGGAGCAAAAGGATATTAATTAACTAAGAGTGACTTGTGAGAATTGGTAGAGAAATCTCAAGAAAGTCTCAAACCCTTGTTCTCTGTTGAATCAATGATCACTGTGAACTCTCAACTCCAAACTCCCGTATATTTACTCAATGGAGAGATGGATCAACCTAATTGAAAACTTTTGTTAGGGGTTCAAATATTGTTACACTTAGTAAAGAATCAAAAAATGTTAACTATCTATATAAAATTATGGATCGCGTTGGGGTCTTATTACTAAATTTAGGGGGTCCAGAACAATTACAAGATGTTCGCCCTTTTCTCTTTAATCTATTTTCTGATCCGGAAATTATCCGACTACCTTTCCCTTGGCTACAAAAACCCTTAGCTTGGTTTATTTCCACGGCCAGAACCAATACATCGCAAGAAAATTATCGTCAAATTGGAGGAGGTTCACCCCTCAGAAAGATTACAGAAGCCCAAGGAGAAGCCCTAGAACAGAAATTGGCTCAAATTGGTCAAAAAGCTGATATTTATATTGGAATGCGCTATTGGTATCCTTTTACCGAAGAAGCCATTGCCCGGATCAAACGCGATCGCCTTCGTAAATTAGTCATTCTTCCCCTCTATCCTCAATTTTCTATCAGTACCAGTGGTTCGAGTTTTCGGGTACTCGAAGAAATGTGGGAAGCTGATCCGATGTTGAGACAGATTGAATATACTTTAATCCCTTCTTGGTACGATCATCCTCTCTATTTAGAAGCAATGGCCGATCTCATTGCCCACGAATTAGATAAATGTCCTAACCCTGATCAAATTCATATCTTTTTTAGTGCCCACGGAGTGCCTCAAAGCTACGTCGAAGAAGCCGGCGATCCCTATCAAGCAGAAATTGAAGCTTGTACCCGTTTAATTATGCAAACCCTCAACCGGCCCAATGCTTACACCCTTGCCTATCAAAGTCGAGTGGGTCCAGTGGAATGGTTAAAACCCTACACCGAAGAAGCATTACAAGAACTCGGCGAACAAGGGGTTAAAGATTTATTAGTAGTTCCCATTAGTTTCGTCTCGGAACATATCGAAACCCTCCAAGAAATTGATATCGAATACCGTGAAGTGGCAGAAGAAGCAGGAATTACCCATTTTCTTAGGGTTCCGGCTTTAAATACCCATCCCCTTTTTATTGATGCGTTAGCGGACTTAGTGACCCATTCTCTGCAAGAAACCCCCGTTACTTTTGACTGTGTCACCCATCCCAAGAAAAACATGAAAATGTATCCTCAAGAACGGTGGCAGTGGGGAATGACCACTGCTGCTGAAGTTTGGAATGGAAGACTAGCTATGATAGGGTTCATCGGATTACTGATTGAGTTAATTACCGGTCACGGGCCTTTACACTATGTCGGTCTCCTATAATGTTTCAGTCATCCAGGTTAAAAGGGTATCCCCTAACTGGGGATCATCAGGAGAAAAGATAGATAACCCTGATGATTCCTGTCGGGTGATGACACCAATGATGCCCTTAAACTTCTCTAAACTTTTTAAGAGATGGGGAGATAAGCTATAGTTGTCCCTATCTTTTGCCTCCTCATAAAATAGTAAAATTAATGGGCTTTTCGGAGATTTTCGTTGTAATAGATGCCAATAAAGACGGAGTTTAGAAAGGGTTTCTGGTAAACCATGGTCAAAGGCTGAACAGTTTTGTTCTAACATTTGATCATAAATATCGATGGCAGGATGATCGGGATCAATAAAGCGACGACTTTCGATCCAGATAATTTGAGTAGACTCTAACTGAGCATGATTACTTAGTTGTTGTTGTAACGTCTCAAATCCAGTTATGGTTTCTGTTGCCTTAGTTTCAGTGATTTGAGACGATGATAAAAGTTTCTCAGGTAAACTGCGCTGATGCCAAGCTTCCATAAATGCTTGATAAGATAAATTTTGGGCGCAGTGCCATATCACTCGATAACAAGGGGAATCTTGTTCTAAGTTAGTTTCGAGGACATAATCTCGTAATTGAGTCACCACTTGGGGCATTTGTTTTTGTGACAAAATAGTGATTAACCCCTCAGCAACTTGTTGTCCTAAGTCTTGATCTTTAATGGTTGGTAAGACTTGCACAAAAGCAGCGATCGCTCCTTTATTTCCTATGGCAATTTTACTTAAACTCTTAGCTGCACAACGGCGACTTTGTAGATGAGAACTGGTTTCTAATAGTCGAATTAATGTGGCGATCGCAGCGGGATTCTTATGACCGATTTCTCCTAAACTTTCTGCTGCTAAACTACGAATATCAGGGTCACGAGTTGATTGAATGAGATTAACTAAAACCATCAAAGCTTCTAAATTACCGGGATCAATTTTTCCTAAACTAACCGCAACTTGACGTAAGGCAAACTGATCGGTTGATATTTGTAAAAGTTTAGTTAAAGCGTTGATAGCTTTAGGATTACCCGGATCAATTTTACCTAAATTTTCTGCAATTTCTCGATAGGTTTCTTCATCCTCTATTGCTTCCATTAATTGGATTGATGCTTTAACAATTTCAGGATTGTTCGGATCAATTTTCCCTAAGCTATCTAAGGCTTCTTTACGAATTAATAACGGTTGATCGGGTTTAATTAGTTTTTCTAAAATCCTAACGGCTTGTTCATTACCTAACCCAATTTTTCCTAAGCTACTAATAGCAATCCAACGCAGATAAGTATCTTCATTGTCTTCGAGGAGACGAACTAAAGCAGCGATCGCTTGACTATTGCCTGGACAAACTTCCCCTAAACTATAAACCACTTCTTGACGAATACTTTGAGTGGTTGCTGTCTCCATTAATTTAATTAAACCAGCAATGGCTGTGGGATTGCCTGGGTCAATTTTTTCTAAACTTTCTGCTGCTTGTCGGCGAATGGTTTCGTCTTTGGTTGTGCGAATTAACTGCACTAAAATAGCAATAGCCGTGGCATTTCCCTGACCCACAATTTCTAAACATTGAAAGATTCGTCGCCTTAAATTAGGAGTGGGTTGATGATGTAATAAACGAACTAAAGCTTTAACCCCCTGTCCCTCTCCTTGAGCGATTTTTTCTAATCCTAGAAAGGCTTTTTGATAGTCTTGTTCACTGTTAGCGGTTTCTAATTTTTTAACCACAAAACTAATGGCGGTAGGATTGCCTGGATCAATAATTCCTAGGGTTTGGGCTAATTGCCAACGGAGGTTTTCATCTTCAGTGTTTGGTAAACATTGAGTTAAAGCAGCGATCGCTTCTGTATTCCCTTTCCCCAATTGTTGTAAATAAAATAATTCTCGTTTTTGTTGTGATATTTGTGTATCTTTAGTAATTAAATTGATCAGATGAGTCATAACTAAAGGACGATATAAATCACTCATCCTTTGTCTAGCGACTAATGTGGGTAAGTTTGGGGAATCGGTGTCGGTTAATCCCCATGTCAACACTTGTTGTATGATAGTTTCTCTCAAAGAACAATGGGGAAATTCTGATAAGGCTATAGCTGCCATAATATAAGCCCTAAATCCATAAAAATTCTCTTGACCGCATTCATCTTCAAAGCTAATTAAAGCTTTGATGAGGGCTTCTTTTTCTTCTGAGGCAATCTCCTCTCTTCCTAACCAAAATAGCAAGATTTGTTGCCATTGGTCACTGAACATTTCTAAAGTTGTTGTCTCTTGATTCAGAAAATACTGCCAATGATCAATGGCTAAAGCAGCAAAATAATTTTCAAAGGTTTGATCTTCAAATTGGTAGGGATTGTCTTTTTTTTGTTGACTCAGTATCCCTACTGGTCTTAACCAATGAAGTTGCAAACTTAAAGAGAGTAAAGACTGATTATCTTTAACCATTTCTGGGGAGATAGCAGAATAAGCGTCTTGAGTTTGTCGATGATTAAAGGCTAACTGAGTTAAAAATTGATTTAACTGTTGTTGTTCTTCGGGGGTAACTGGGGTGGTTTCTGCTTGCCATTGATAAAATTCATCTACTAAAACTTGATAGAGACTGGCTGCGGTTTGGGGTAAGCTTTGGCAATTTTTCTGCCAAAAACGACAGAATAAGGAGAGTCTCAACGGATTTTTTAGCCATTTGTGGAGATGTTGCTTGTCAGGTTGGCTTAATAAATAAGACAATTTTTCCCCTAAGTTTCCCTGAGATTCTGACTGTTCTGGTTGGGACGAATAGGGAACAAACCACTGTTTCACAAATTGTTGAATTTCACTTTGTTTTGCTAAGGATTTGGTTTGATAAATGTCAAATTCGCTTAAAGCTTGCGATTGCATTTTCCAAGTAACGGTTTGGCAGGTTAGCATTAAATGGCAATTGCCCATGAGATCATTTCTTTCTCCTATTAAGATATTTAAGGGAGATTGATTGCCCTCATTGATGGATTTAGCTAATAAATAATCCATCCCATCCGCTAATAACCAAACTCGTCCACTTTCTAATAACCCTCGCAAAGATTCTTGCCATAATTCTTGTGAAAGCTTTTTTTGTGTCCGATAATGTTTAGTGCATTGAATTAACCATTTATCAGTTAAATAATCCTTGAGGGTTAAATTGGTTAGTTGTCCAGGAGACAGCCAAATAGGTACATAATCAGTCTTATCTAACATCCAATGGGCAATTATTTGTAAAAACAGCGTTTTACCTGTTCCTGATTCCCCAATAATAGCAACGTTGCGTTTTTGTCTTTGCTTTTTATCTAAATCACAAATGTATTCAAATAATGATTCCGTTTGAGTCTGATTCCCATTTAATCTTTTAGATTTCAGCGATGGAAATGGGAATGATTTTGTGTTGTGGTGTTTTAAATCGATGTGACGACGATTAGGATTTTGAAGACAGTCTAAATCGATATGTAACTGATTCGGTTGGCTTTCCTTATCATCGGGTTGGGTACTCATGGGATTGATGGGTAAGGAATACTTCAGCATCAAACGACCGACTTCGTTCCAGTTAATGCTGTGATAGGAGGGGGTTTTTTCAGTAGCTTTTAAGTGAACTTGGGACATTATTGTCGTCTACTTTTATTATAATTTTACTGTCTTACGGGGGGTTTTGATAAACTCAAAATAATAATTTTTTCTGGTTTCTCCTCTGATTGACATGAATAGGATTTTATGAAGAACTGTTAACTAACTTGATAACCTTTATCCTTTAACTTTAACCATCAAGTTTTAATCAATTTGATCACTCAATTAAGTCTCTGCTACTTGGGGTGACTGTTGCCAGATTATCTCTAATCTCTCTTTTTTATTTAATGGTTTCTTGACTAACGCAGAACATCAGAAAATTTTGTTTTCTAAACCCTCAACTATGTCCTTTTTTCTACTAATTCCGTAATAAAAGCTGTTTATAAAATTTGGTTCTTATGTAGCTGACAACAAACTTTTCAATCCTTAGAGTATTTTTTCTATATATCAACAAAGATTGTATTTTTTATGAAAATTTTTACAATCAATACTAACAGTAAATTGATTATTTTTTGAAATAAGTTTAATGATTTTTCTCAGGAAAATCATTAAAGCAAATAGGGGATGATTTAGCAATTTACTGTGTCGTATATAAGGCATTTCAAGGAAAACTGTTTTGTATTTTTCCTAATTAAAATTAGCCATTGACACAAGTTTTTAACTCAATTTACCCTCTCTAGTTTATATTATTATCTCATAATTTTTATGACCATTATGTGATAGATCCACAAGGTCTTATCGAGGATCAATGATGATCAATTAATCCCTCTACTTTTAACATTATAGGGGGTGAATTTTATTGTTTTTCCTTATGAATTAACATATTTCTTTGTGCATATTTTTCTTAAGCATTTCTAATCCTTTTTTAACACGACGAGAAACGGTAACGACACTAATCCCTAATTGTTCGGCTGTTTCTCTTTGGTTAAGTCTTGGAGGAAGACAAATTCAAGAATATTTCTTGTTCTTTCTTCTAATTGTTCTAATGCTTGTTGGAGACGAATTTGATCTTCTTGTGCTAGTTGAAAACTGCGATAATTAGCATCAGGAACTAAGTCT